>JALEGI010000021.1 GCA_022763045.1 Simkaniaceae bacterium
AAAGTTTATCAGGTGGTGTTGTGAAGACATCTTCGGCTTTAGCTGGAGTAAGAAACCAGTCGCCATCAAGAAACTCCCTCTCGAGTTTGCCGCCTAGCCAGCCGCAATAGCCGAGGCAAAGGAGGAGCTCAGGAGTGTCATTGTTATTTACGGTGTCTTGTAAAAATTGCAGGTCTCCACCGAGATAAATGTTTTTTGCAACCTGCAGTGTTTGATCGGGGATCGTGCCATAGCTGTGCAAAAGCATCATTTGGTTCGATTGAAGGGGGCCACCAATGCGCATGTGAATTTCATCGCTATTTAGAGATGCATCGGCCTCTTTCAAGTCGTCTGGTAGCTCGATGTCGAGCTCTTTATTGACAATCAGGCCAAAGGAACCTGTAGAGGAGTGCTCACATAGGAGGATCACGGCGCGTTTAAAGAGACCTGATTCGATCTCAGGACTAGCAATAAGGAAGTTACCTTTATCAAGGTCTGTGTAGGGTTGTGAGCTCATGATGCCTCCTCATTCAGAATTTTTACTAGTTCTTGGTTATAGAGCTTTAAGTTAGATGACATTTCATTCACTTGGCGCATTAGCTCTGAAAAGTCGCGCTGGAACTTGACGTTTTCAAAGATGATCTTGCGCTGAGGCTCTTCGCTTGCTTTATCGATAAGCATTGAGATGCGCGCCATGGCGGTGTTGATGTCATCGATCTCTTTTTCAAAGTAGTTCTTGAATTCATTCGGCGTTCGCAATGCATTCATGAACTGCACCTGCTGAGTGCGGTTGCGTTGCCACTGCTTATTGTAATTAAAGAGAAAGCCGTAGTGGTTAATGTCGTTCATAAGCGTGTCAACCTTTGTCATGATGGCTGTCATGCGCAGGTACATATCGTCGCTAGTGATCAACTTACCAATTGTTCCAGAGCCACTTGCTAGATCTTGTGCAATCACATCAGCTGAAGAGCTAAAGCGCTTGAAGTTTTGCATAGTGACGCCCAAATTCATGAAGAAGCGATCTTTTTGCAATTGATGGATTCCCTCATCAACAGCTTCCATCGTTGAGGCAAGGTGCTCAGTTGTTTTCTTCACATCTTTCATCACCCCAAGTTTATTTACCTCTTCAACGGCTAGGCTGATTTCATGCATCGCATCGCCAAATGAAGCGACGGCAAATGAGAGTGAATCGCGATTGTCGTCAAACCAGGCCATAAATTGATTGATTGCTTCATCGACTTTTTCGGCAAGCTCTGAGAGTTCATTAAAGGCATTTTCAAGTGGATCCATCGACTCGGCATATACGACATCGCGCGAGGTAAGGACCTTGGGTTTGACACCTTTAGGGGGCGCTTTGGGAACAATTGCAATGGAGCGCTCTCCAAGAAGTCCAGAAGTTTGTACTGTGATTTCATCAGTATTGTAGACTTTGATGCTCGAATCGATGTGAAGAATAAGTTGGTAGTAGTAGACGTTACCTGCATGGTCGATGGGCTGCTCACGAGCATGGGGAATTTTTTCGATTTTTGAGACTTCACCAACTGGGCGCCCTGCAAATAAGACGCGGGTTCCAACATTAATTTGGGTAAGATTAGAAAAGCGAACGATAAGGGTCTGCTTGCCATCGCCGACGCTTGGCTCAATAAAAAGAATCATTCCAACAATGAGTCCAAGTGCAATGACGACAAAAAAGCCAATCAGCATATTTTTAAGTTGGTCCGCCACTTTTCCTACTCCTAAATGACCGTGGGTCTTGCATTACAATGTTTTTTAATGCCTGAATCGTTTCATGTTCGATTTCCATAAACTTTTCAGGGGTCTCAATATAGGCAATCTTGCCATCTTCCACAAGTGCAAGGCGATCGCCAACATAGAGCGCTGAAACAGGGTCGTGAGTCACGACAATACTAGTTGCATTGAGCTCTTCTTGTGTTTTAACAATCAGCTCATTTATTTGCATCGCTGTAATTGGGTCGAGTCCTGTCGTCGGCTCATCATATAGTAAATATTGTGGGCGATAGACAATAAGCCTTGCAAGTCCTGCGCGCTTTCGCATCCCACCAGAAAGATCAGAGGGCATTTTCTTTTGCTGTCCTTCAAGGCCAACCATTTCAAGGGCGTGGTCGACCAAATCTTTCATCTCTCCCTTGGTAAAGCGCTTACCTGTCTCTAAATTTCCATGTTCACGGAGAAAAAATGCTGTATTCGTTTCAAGATTCATGGAGTCAAAAAGAGCTGCGCTTTGAAAGAGCATTCCCATATTTTTCGTCGCATTGAAAAGGGCATTTCCCTTGAGCTCCGAGATCATGACACCATCAACCTCAACCGTTCCTTTTTCGGCTTTATCAATCCCTAAAATGTGACGCAAAAGCACGCTTTTGCCCACTCCAGATCGCCCTAAAATAACAAGCGTTTCACCAGACTCAATATCGACATCAAGTCCCTGCATGACCATATTTGGGCCAAATCGCTTCCACAAATTGCGAACTCGAATCATAGAAACCACCTCTCAATTTGTTCGCGAATGATATTAAAGCCAAGGGTGATCAAAAAGTTGCTAAAGAGGATAAAGGTGTAGCAAATCACTACACAATTAGTGGTTGATCTGCCAACTCCAGCTGCGCCACCACGTGTAGTCATCCCCTTGTATGTACAAATGGTTACCATCAATACGCCGAAGATAAACGCTTTTGAGACGCCAATAAAAAAGTCAAAGGGGGTCACATAAACTGACATCGGATCAAAGTAGGCAGTGGGTGCCATTTTAAAAAAGTAGACAGCTAGAAGATAGCCGCCAAAAATGCCCATCACAATGCTAAAAATTGTGAGTAGAGGCATCATAATGAATGTTGCTAAGTATCTAGGGCCGACCAAGTATCTAAGGGGACTGACTGCCATAGATTTTAGTGCATCGATTTGTTCGGTGACCTGCATTGTGCCAAGCTCGGCGCACATGGCCGCACCCACGCGACCTGTGACCATAAAAGCTGTCAGAATCGGGCCAAGCTCTGTGATCATTGCCTTACTGACCATGATCCCAGTTGCACTGGCAAGTCCCTTATCACTTAGCTGGTAGAATGATTGAGCAGCCAAAACAAGACCAGTAGAAAAGCCGGTTAACGCGACAACAGAGAGTGAAAGAACGCCAATTTCGTAGAGCTGATCGCGAATCAAACGCCACGCTGGAGGTCTGCGGAACGAATCGATGAGCACTTGAATGATCATCAATATGTAGCGACCCATGGAATCTAGAAATTTTAGCCTGGAGACGAGATAGTCCATACCCCTTAAGTCATAGGGGATTAGCTGATATAATGCAATTTTTTGATTGCTTTACAAAATCTTAAATGTCTGTAAAGCGGCTTTACAAGCTAGTTTTTTCTCTCTGTAAAGCCAACAAATTACATCAAAAATTAGCCGTTAAGCCCAAGCCCTTCGGAATACATTTTTGAGAAGATCTGCTTGAGGTTCGTTGCTGTATGGAACGAGCTCTCATCTTGCGTGTAGCCTTTTTGCTGATCTTGTCTAAGCTTTTCCATGTTCCCTTCTATGAGGCGGATCGCATAGGTTAACGGACCTTGGGCATTACCCTCTTCCATCGTTGTGAAAAACTGAGAAATTGGGGGAGTCACTTTTGATAGGGACTCCAAAATACCCTTGGCCGTCGCATTTCTAATCGGCGTTGCAGCAATCTGAAAGACGGCGCCGGCAATTCCAAGGAGAGAGAGCCAGGCTTTTTTTACGTACGACTTTTTCATCGCAGCGTAGCTCTCTTTTTGCGTTTCGCGCATGGTCACGTAGGTATCGTTGAATAAGATGCCAATTTCATTGAGCTTTGAGTGGATGTGCGTGAAGATTTGGTGCACTTCACGAATGCTGTTGTGACGCATTTCACGCATCGCCTGACGCACGGCATCCTCAATCTCTTCCTCAGAGATTTTATCCATCGGTCCCATCAGGTCTAACTGGGGAGCCTGATGATTTTGTTGCTCTTCTAAGACTTGCTGTCTTTGAATTTCTGCGACTGCTTCTGTCATAATAACTCTCCTTAACCTGCGACACCTTCACGGAAGCGAACCATTCGATTTGCGAGCTGGTTGTGCTCCGTTGCGATGTGCGCTAAGACCGTATGATCTCGTGATACTTTTTTAACGCTACGTTTTAAATCTTGCGTCACCCACTCAAGATCCTCTTTTGATAGAGAAACTTTCCCTCGGTGGTCTGAGACGCGCGCTTGCTCTTTATGCACTTTGTGCATTGAAATCGAGGTGCCAATTTTTGTCACACCTTCGCCGACATTCACAACACCTGTGACAATTGTAGAAATCAAAGCTGGAAGGTTCTTCGCAAGCGTTGCAATCGATGCGACGCTTCCAATGAGCCCAAGAATTGATCCAGTAAGTGCGACAGCTCCTGTCGCTTTTGGGCTAACGCCCTGATCGGACAGAACCTGCGAGGTGAGTGACATCACACCACCTGCAATAAGGGCTGAGCCCCCTGCAATACCGATCGGGCCACCGACGGCACAAAGAATTCCACCGATTACAACTGATAGGGCCGAGGCGATGATACAAAAGACTTTCTTCAAAAATCCCCAGAAGCCAGCTGTTTTACGCTTACGCTCAGCTTCAGCAATTGCATTTTGGTGCATTTTTTGCTCTTCGATGAGGCGATCTGTGTGGTCGTCAAAGGTCTCTTTGCGGAAATCGAGGTTGTGACCCTGGATTTGACTTAAGGTATCGGCAATTTGCTTCATTGCCATTCCAATATCTGTACGCTTGTACTCCTCGGGTGGCGTTAAGAGAGGGCGAGGTGCTGATACCTCTCCAATTCCATCTACTGGAATCGGCTCATGTGTCATTGGGCCGAGAGTCCTCTTCAATTGCATGAGAACTTCTGGGCTTAAATCAGCTGTTGTTGCCATGTTGCGCCTCCATTAGAGTTGCGATTTTTGAGCGTAGCGGGTGATGCTCGGATTGAATCCGCATTTCGCTCGCTTTAAGGGCCTCTAGCGCCTCTTCTTGATCATTGAGAGAGAGAAGACACTCAGCTGCATGGTAGTGCGGCTGCGGATCTTCATCGTCAAATAGACACGCCATGCTCCAAGCAACTAGGGCGTGGGAAAACTTACGTTTCACTTGCAAAACAGAAGCAAGACCAAACCAGTTTTCTCTATTCATGGGAAATTGCGCGACGAGCTTGCGAAAGACATTTTCGCCACCTTCTAGATCACCCGATTGGTAGAGCGTATAACCTAGGGTGTAGAGCGTTTTTTCGTCTTGCTCGGTCTTCTCCGGAATTACACCGGTTGATTTTCCCTCTTTAACCCTCTCTCCAATTTTTTCAAGGGCCTCTTCAATTAACTCTTGCATTAGCCATTCCTTGACTGCTTGACATAGTATTCATTCGACTTATTGAGCATTTTCGCAATCTCCATCAAGATTTGCGTGATCATTTTATGCTCCATAGTCATTGTTTCTAATCCGCCAGTGAGCTCTTGTGTGCGTCCCTGGTGCTTAGTCTGAATATTTTGAACTTTTGTCATAAGATCCTCGAGTCTATCCCTTGGGAATCTTGCTGGATCGTAATGTGAAAAAATTGCATGCGACTCTTGGGGGAGGAGAGTGGGGTAGAGCGCTTGCATTTTGGTATAAACGCCAAGAAAATTGTCAACCAGTGCATGGTGTTGCTCTGTTTGGACAATGTTAACGTCCCTTCCCTTTTGCTCTTGAAGAACTTTACGCAGGTGGCGCATAAATTCGACTAAGGTGTAGAGCTCTGAAGAGGTGTCATCAAGATCTCTTCGAGTGCTACTTAACTCTTCAAAAAACAGACTCTCTTTACTATTCATTAGGTCGGCAACTAGAGGACCCATATGTCCAGGATTCAATCTCCCTTGATTGCTAGAAGAACCATTGCCTGGTCCAGGGCCTCGAGCTGATCCGCTCCCCGCGCCCTCTTCGAGCTCTCTGCCCATATTCTCCACAATTCGTGTTGCCATGTACCCTCCAACTTTACGAGTGGTTTTTTTTGATTTGAAAATCACCTTATGACACTCAGTTTATTCACGTTGCACTATTTAAGCAATAAATTAAGTATTTTAATTAGTTTTGAATTATTAACAGTTTGTAAAGATCTATAATTAAGTGGTTAAAAAAATTATTTACATGGACAAAAGTCTCTTTTTTTTCTAAAATCAATCGATTTCAAAAGGAGTTTATTATGGTGCAGCGCGGTCAAACTGAGCAGATGTTTTCTAAATTAAAGGAAGTTTTACCTGGTGGGGTTAACTCTCCAGCAAGGAGTTTTCCTCACCTTGGAATGACTCCAATGGTCGCAAAGGAGGGGAAGGGCGATACCATTGTCGATGTCGACGGCAATCGTTATATTGACTTTGGTATGAGTTGGGGAGCGCTGATTCTTGGACACGCTCACCCCTATGTTGTCGATGCAACAATAGAGTATGTTAAGAGAGGGAGCTCTTTTGGGGTTACAACTGAAATTGAGATGAAAATCGCTAAAAAAATTACTGAGATCATTCCTTGTGTCGAAAAGCTCCGATTTGTCAACTCAGGGACTGAGGCTGTGATGACAGCAATTCGCCTTGCGAGGGGATTTACTGGCCGCTCTAAAATTGTCAAGTTCGAGGGAAATTACCACGGGCATGTCGATTCACTCTTGCTAAAAGGGGGCTCTTATCTCCGTTCAATGAATTCCGAGGCGAGCTCTCGTGGTGTTCCCCAAGGAGTGATTGATGACACTATTATCCTCCCCTTCAATAACCTTGAGGTCCTAGAGCGCTTTTTCTCTGAATACCCTGTTGAAGAGGTGGCATGCGTTGCCATCGAGGCTATCGCAGGGAATATGGGTGTTGTGCCGGCAGATCACGCGTATATGAAACGTCTACGCGAGCTGACAGAAGAACATGGAGTCTTACTCTTAATCGATGAAGTCATCACGGGATTTCGAGTTGGGCTGCGAGGTGCGTGTGAGTATTTTGATGTGACGCCAGACCTTGTGACTTATGGCAAAATTGTTGGAGGTGGATTTCCGGTTGCAGCGCTAGGTGGTAGTGCTGAGATTATGGACTTTTTGGCACCAAATGGTGAGGTTTTTCAAGCGGGGACTCTTTCGGGAAATCCTGTAGGAATGGCTGCCGGTTTTGCGGCCCTTGAAAAAATTTCACAGCCCGGGTTTTATGAGGAGCTAAACAAAAAGGCCGATCGCTTTTTACTCCCAATTCAGGAGAAGATGCGCGGTGGTTGCATTCAAAGGGTTGGCTCAATGTTTACCTTCTTTTTTGGAGTAGATGAAGTCAAAACCTCTGATGATTTAGTGAAAATTGACCAGGAAAAATTTAAAGCTTTTTATCACCATCTCTTTAAACATGGGGTCTATTTACCTCCTTCTCCCTTTGAGAGCTCTTTTGTCTCCATGGCCCATACTGAACACCACCTGAAACAAGCGCAAGAGGTAATCATCGACTTCCTATGAGATTTCTCGCCCTCCTCCTCTTATTCACTCAACTGCTAGCCGCGCCACCCGCGAGGGTGGGACGCGTGCAAATTGGAAAAGATACACCTATCAATCAATCGACCTATCTTAGAATGTCGATGAGCTTGGAAGAGTTTAAGAAGCGAGGCGTTGATATGGTCTTGCTTGAGCTCGACACCCCTGGAGGGGAGGTCTACTCAACCATGAAAATTGCCCGCCTTCTCAGAGAATTCGACAAGGAGACCAAGATCCCTGTTTTTTGCTATATCGATGATTGGGCAATCTCAGCAGGTGCAATGGTTGCATATGCCTGTCGCATCATCGGTGTCAACTCACGCTCGATCATGGGGGCTGCCGAACCTGTCATAGGTGGGGAGCCAGCGTCTGAGAAGATTAATTCGGCTTTGCGAGCCGAGTTCGCCTCCGTTGCAGGTTACTACGGTCGCGATCCTCTCATAGCTAAAGCAATGGTTGACAAGGACCTTATCTTGGTATGGAGAGGTAAGGTGATTGAGCTTAAGAGCGAGGATCAGATTGCCTCTGGGGACCGCATCATTACAACAAAAGGTAAGCTTCTCACCCTAAATGCCAATGAGTTGATGGAATTTGACGTTGCAAACGTTTTTCTCAAAGAGAGTCCTTACCCGAATGCGCAGATCATCGAGTATTCCAATTGGAAACTCAATTTCTTTGATTTTCTTGGGCTTCCAATTATCTCCTCACTTCTTTTTATGGGGTTGATGATTGGCTTTTATATGGAGATGTCTACCCCAGGTTTTGGAGCTCCAGGTATTGTTGCACTAGTCTGTCTCTGCTTCATTTTACTCTCAAGTTTTGCGATTTATACCGTGAGCTACTTAGAGGTTTTAGTCTTGGGTGCCGGGGTTGTCTTGATTTTACTCGAGCTCTTTGCAACGCCAGGGCTGGGTGTTCTAGGCGTCATTGGTGGACTTTTATTTCTGATTGGGCTCATCACAATGGTAGTGCCGGTTTTCGATGTCGTTCGCTATTCGCAGCCGACCTTTGTTTGGCCAATTATTTTAAGCCGACTTGCTTGGATAGGTGGCGCTATCATTCTAAGCGTCATTATCATTGCTATTTTAACGAAGGTTCTGAGAGGTAGAGTCTTTGTGCGCTCGCGTATTGTTTTAACAGGAGAGGAGAATCGCGAAGAGGGTTTTACAAGTGGACACAAACTTGAAACGCAGCCTTCAGTAGGCGAGAGGGGTGTTGCTAAGACACCACTTAGACCTTCGGGGAAAATAGAGGTTTGTGGTATGATGCATGACGCAATCACTGAAGGTGATTTTGTTGAAGCAGGATCGCAGATTGAGGTGATGCAAATCAACGAATCCAAGATCGTGGTTAAGCAGATATGATCCCAGTTGTTTTAGGAATTGTCGGTCTAGTACTGATCTACGCTGAGTTTTTTCTCCCTGGCGGCATTGTTGGTGGTATTGGCGGCCTTGTACTTATCGCCTCTTACATCATGCTAGCTGTCGATCTATCCGATCCTGTTTGGATTGTTATTTCACTCATTATCTATCTACTTGTTTTAGCCGGCACCATTTGGCTTGCTCTACACTTTGTCAAAAAGCGCAAAGATCTCTTCTTAACAGATGATCAGGAGGGATATGTCGCCTCTGCATATGATAAAGAGCTCGTAGGAAAGTTTGGTGTTGCCTATTCAAACCTCTCCCTTTCTGGTCGTGTGACTATTGAGGGGAAAAACTATCAGGCGATTTCGCAGAGTCAATTCATCCACCGTGGAAGTGAGGTTGAGGTGATTGGGGGACGTGGCGCCTATTTAATTGTCAGGCCAAAGGAGAATCACTCATGATATCAGGCGCAGCTTATATGCTGATTTTTTTAATCGCTCTAGTTCTTATCGTCTTTTTACTTATTGCTGGGCGCTATATCAGCCTTTGGTTTCAAGCCTTTGTCTCGGGCACGCCGATCTCGCTGTTTAATATTATTGGGATGAGTTTACGAAAAATTCCACCGAGAGTGATTGTAAATGCACGCATTAACTCTTTTAAAGCAGGTCTAAAAAATGTATCGGTTTCTGACTTAGAGACTCACTACCTTGCAGGTGGACGCGTTTTAGAAGTTGTGCGCGCTCTAATTGCCGCTGACAAGGCAAACATCCCTCTAGACTGGCGTCAAGCAACGGCCATTGACCTTGCTGGGCGCGATATTTTGGATGCGGTTCGCACATCGGTTAATCCAAAAGTGATTGACTGCCCAAGCGAGCCGAATGCGTATAACTCAGCTGTGGCAAAAGATGGAGTGCAATTACTTTGTCGCGCGCGTGTGACAGTTCGCACGAACTTACTTCAACTTGTGGGTGGTGCAACGGAAGAGACGATTATCGCTCGTGTTGGAGAGGGGATCGTTAATGCGATTGGTGCAGCTGAAACGCATACAGATGTACTAGAGTCTCCTCAGCGAATTTCACAGCTAGTTCTTGAAAAGGGGTTAGATGCGCAGACCGCATTTGAGATTCTCTCAATCGATATTGCTGACATCAATGTTGGTGAAAATATTGGTGCGCGGTTGAGAGCAGCTCGCGCTGAATCCGATAAGCAAATTGCTCAGGCCCTTGCAGAAAAACGTCGTGCTCTTGCAGTTGCTGAAGAGCAAGAGAACTCAGCTAAGGTCATGGATATGCGAGCCAAAGTTGTTGAAGCTGAGGTGAAAATTCCACTGGCAATGGCGCAGGCCTTTGAGCAGGGTAATCTCGGTGTGATGGATTACTACAATATGAAAAATGTTCAAGCCGATACAAAAATGCGCCGCGCGATAGCAGAAGATGCCCCTCCTGAGGAGAAATAGTGTGGATTATGTTTCGCTGATCGCCTTTTTTTTCATCTTTCTCTACTACGTTATATTGATTGTAAGAAAGTCTAAGGAGCCTGAAAAGAAAGCTCCAGTTAAAAGGCGGGCGCCAACGCCCCCACCTATTTTAAAAAAAGAACTTACACCTCCACCTAAACTAGTTGCTCCTGAACTTCCTCCTGCGCCGCCTATTCCAGAGGTTAAAATCGAAATTCCACCTAAAAAGTCAAAATTCAATTTTATTCTTGATAAATATAGTAATAGAAAAAAATTGATTATCATAAACTCTATAATGAATAGAAGATAGCTATTCATTTAAACTCCATCCTGTAGTATAATATTGTCTTAAATAAGGATGATTATCATGGGTTGTTGCGATCGTTTAACAGCGCCTTGGACAAAAGGCTATAAGTTTGATGCTCATAATTGGCAGGAGAGAGAGGCTATTGAAAGGCGTCCTCTTCCCTATCAAGCAACTTCAGCGGGAGGTGTGGTTGATATCGGTAGCGAGCAGTACTCCGAGCATCGCCAAAATGTCGTTGTCAACCTTAGCACTCAACGGATCTATCGTCCCTACTCTAAAAAGACGCTTGCTCTACGATCATTTTCAGTTTTAATCACAAATGTTTTCTATTCGCTAGCTCGTACGATCTACTACCTTGTCCGCATTCCCTTTGAGATGATTTACACCTTCTTTGAAAAAATTGCTGAAATGGCAAAAGGGTGTAAAAAGGATACAGTCTGTGGCTCTGTTTGCTCTGGAATTAAGAATATTTTTGTTGAAACGGGACTGAAGACTTTAGGTTGTGCGTGGGAAGTATTGCGCTCTGTTTTCTATGGTATTGGCGTTCAATTTGCAGCTTTTGAAGGGGCATTCATTAACCATAGAAAGGGAGCTGCTAAAATTGGAGCTATGGAGAGAAAACTTCACCACCTGACTCAAGATAGCGACCCACTTTCAAACAGCATGTTTAGAAAGAAGGGGTGCAGTGGAGTGATTTTCCAGGCGCCTTGGGCCCAGCCTATCGGCAAGATGACCCAGCACGCTTCTGTTTCTACAGATCAACTCAAATTTTCATTCGTCTAGTTCGCGCTCGAAGGTCGTCATCTCTTTGACGTTAACCTGAGATTCTGCGATCACAAGCGTTTTATTCGCGACTTGCACAAGGTATAAAATCGATTTTGGGCTAATTGGCCGCCTCTCAATGATTTTAATGTGCTTTGACGAGTTAAGTTGCAGGCTTCTGGCGTATCCCATCCGTTTAACGAGGTAGATCGTCAAAATTACCATTCCAATCACTACAACGACCATTGTCACTGTCCGATTAAATAATTTTTGATAATCTTCATGGGCAGCCTCTGTTTGAGCCAATTGTGGGGGCAGCTCATCTGCAAGTAGAGGGCCAGCTAGGGCAAAGAGAAAAAGAATCCATTTAAACATACGTCATTATCTTGGCTGATTGATCTCAATATGATAGAATGTCTTGCATGAATCATCAAGGAGTAATTGCATTAGATATCGATGGCACGCTCTCTCATCAGGGAAAACCTGTGGAAGAGAGGCTTACCCGTGGGCTCAAAACCCTTCATGAAAAGGGGTGGATTATCTATCTAGTTACCGGTAGAACTTTCGCTTTTTCACAACTGGCCATCTCACATCTCGATTTTCCCTACTTTTTGGCCCTACAAAATGGAGCTGACATTCTCAAGATGCCCGAAAAAAAGCAAATGCATCAAACGTATGTCGATGACGCATTCATCAAGACCCTCGATCGCATTTATGCCAAATATCCCGAAGATTATCTCATCTACTCAGGTCATGCGCTTGGGGACTTATGCTACTATCGCGGCGAAAATATGTCTGAAGTCGGGCACAAGTATATCAAAGAGTTAAAGGCGCTGACTTCAACGCATTGCCAAAATGTTGCTGATTTCACCCATTTTAATCAGAAACAGTTTCCCCTTTTTAAGTGTTTTGGGCAGAGACGTGAGATGATTGCTCTAGAAGAGGAGCTTCTTGAGCTTCCAGATATCTCGCCAGTTCGCATTCGCGATGTCGTTGATCGCTCCTATGATCTTGTTATGATTGCCCATAAAGGCGTCGATAAAGGTGGAGCTCTACGCCTTCTAGGAAAAGATGGCCCTTTTATCGCAGCAGGAGATGATCGCAATGATATACCCATGTTGAAAAAAGCCGACTTTGGCATCTCAGTAGGTGAGGGGCTAAAAGAATATGCCGATGTCTGTTGCAAACCAGAAGAATTATTAGACATGCTTCTTAAGGGGACCAATCAATGCAAAAATGGATGATTGATCTTGCTCTTGAGGCCGCAAAGCGCCACTTAAGCGAGCAGACTGGAATGATACATTTCTGCTATCAAGACTACTCAAGTCGCGATTGCATTCCACTTTTTGAAAACTTCTGCTACGCTCTTGCGCTCTTTCGCACGCATGAAAGAGATCAGGTCCTCAAAGGCTCTGAGCTTTTGAGTCATTTACTCAATTTTCAGTGTGAAAATGGGGGATTTCCCGTCTATCTTCATGAGTATCCACACTGCAGATCACCAAGGCATACACCACCACTGATCTACATTTACGAAAATTACCGACATGTCATTGAAAAGGGATTGCGTGAGAGGTTAAAGAGGGCAGTTGAGCGTATGCCAGAGGCTATTGCGTTTACGCCTCGCTCATCAAAAGAGATTTCAGCTCTAGTGCAGCAGGGCATCAGCGTCAAGCCCTATTGGAAGTTTGGAACCTACATCGGAGCGCCTTATGATGAAGAGGTGTGTCGATCAAGACCAAGACAGACATTGTTAGACACTCTAATGGGAAGAGAGGAGCTCGATCCTGTTCACCTCCGCGCCTCTCTCTTGACTGATAAACCAACTGATGTGGAGGTTGTTTCACAGGTTGGAGAGTGGAAGTGGGAGTTAGAGGAAGGTGATGATTATGCCTCTGCAACCATTCAAAAGTATACGCCTGCAGAGGTCCCAAAAGGATTTCACCTCTTTAGGTTAGTGCTTCCAGAAGATATCTCTCTTGCGCTACCTCCAGGGAGTTTTAGCTATGAAAATGGCGTTGTCACATACTCTGAAGAGGTCCCCGATTTTCGAGAGCGCATGGAGCTTAACCTTTTCATGACCAAAGAAAATGTCACTCCAACAATTGCGGGAAGCCGTGCGACTGCATTTGAAATTGGTGAAACTCTTACCCTCGATACGCCGACGCACACCGTGCGTCTTAAATTTGAGCCGCTCACTGAGGGAACCTTTTTTGGTCATATTGCCTATGGGAACCGCCCTGGACAGGTAAGCCGCGATGAATTTGCTGCCTACGATTGGCGCATATCAGTTAGAAGTGTTGAAAGGCCGGCGCATGCTAAACTGCGAATTAAGATAGAGTGGGAGAGTCGCAGCTCACACCCATCGCATGAATCCCGTTGTCAACATATAGAACAACACCAGTAACTGCAGAGGATTCGGGTCCTAACAAGAACGCGGCAGCATTTCCAACCTCACAAGCAGTTAGATCTTTTTCAAGTGGCGCATTTGCCTTTGCGTAGCCTATCATCTTTTCAATAAAACCGATTGCTTTGGCTGCTCTTGATGCCAGAGCTCCAGCAGAGATTGAATTAATGCGGATTCCCCATTTGCGCCCTGCTTCAAAGGCGAGAGTACGCGTGTCTGATTCAAGGGCAGCTTTTGCAGAGCTCATGCCACCACCGTAGCCGGGTACAGCTCTTTCGCTCGCTAGATATGTGAGATTTAAAAAGGCGCCCCCCTTTTTCATGATCGCCCCGAAATGCTGAACGGCAGAGACAAATGAGTAGGCAGAGGCTGAGATGGCTGCCAAATATCCTGCGCGCGAGGTCTCCAAAAGGCGATTTTTCACCTCAGGTCCGTTGGCAAGCGAGTGGACAAAGATGTCGATATGCCCATAATCGCTTTTGACCTGCTCGGCAACCTCAGAAATGGTGTAGCTGCTAGCCCCTTTATAGCGTTTATTCTCCTTCACCTCTTCAGGCACCTCTTCAGGGGTGTCATATGCTGCATCAAGCGCATAAACCTTTCCATATTCAAGCATAGATCCATCTTCGTGCTTGCGCGAGGCGTCAAACTTTCCGTTGTCCCAAGAGGTTGTGAAAATGCGCATGATCGGTGTCCATACGCCAAACAAAATTGTCGCACCGCGTTTGTGCAGTTCTTTGGCAATTGACCAGCCATAACCGTTATCGTCACCAACACCTGCAATAAAGGCGATTTTTCCTTGAAGAGTCTCTTGTGTCATATTCCCAACCTAGCTATAGATAGGAAAGATACTACCAAAGCATGCCCTTATTCACAAGATGCTCAAAGATATAAAAAAAATTCTCATTGACGATTTTCACCTTCTGGCCAAATGGGGTATCAAATATTCACCCGTCTTATTGATCATGATTGCCGCCTACGTGGGCATCTATCTTTTTAATCTCTTACTTGCTTGGCTTTTAGCGCCGTATGAATATGGCAACATTGCAGTGCTCTTGCAAGTGCTCGTACTGCTCTCCCCATTTATTCTCTGCGGGACAGAGCTTGCCATGCTCAAGTATCTTCCAAAATATCACGCCGACTCGGAGCATGGAAAGATCAAAGGATTTATCCGTTGGAACTTACGCTATTTTTTAATCGCCTCTTTGATTGTACTAGTTATTGGGGGTACAATCTCCACTCTAGCTGCAACCACCTCGTTTTTGGGATCAAAAGAGATTAGCGCCTATCACCCTTTGATTTTTTCGTTTTGGCTTCTTCCGCTTTTTGCCTACATGATCTTGCAATCGTGTTTGCTTCAGGCGATGCGCCACTACTTGATCGCTGCAATTTCAAAAGGGGCAGGTCTCTATTTTACAGCTCTTGTCATTGTTTATGCCGCTGCAATGATTTATGGCCATTCAGGGGTATATGATGTCATTTTTATCCTTGGGATTAGCTGTTTTTTAATCGCCATCTTACAAGTCATTGCTCTCTATTTCTTTTTGCCCCATGAAATTAAACTGAGTGATGTTGTCTATGAGGTTTCCCGCTGGCGCGTCTCTTCGATGCAAATGATGCTCTCTTCTGTCATCTTATCGGGTTTGCAAGCGGTCGATATCATTATGTTAAATATTTTAATCGGATCGCATAACGCAGTTGGGCACTTTGCGGCAATTTTGGTGATGGTAAGTGTGATCCCCGTTTTTGGCAGGGCGGCAAACTTGATCATCAACCCCCAAGTGTCCACAGGAGTTTTGGAAGAAAATCGCGAGGGCTTTCAACACACCATTAATTTGGCCAACGTCTTGAAGCTCATTCCAATTTTAATTTTATACTTGGTCCTGATCATTTGGGGCAGAGATTTGCTCGGTTGGTTTGGAAAAAGTTATATACAGCACTACCATTTGATGATCTCGCTTGGTGGCGCCTACGTAGTGTGGTCACTACTCATGGGAGCAACGCCCCTTCTGCTCTACTCGGGTCATCAAAAAATGGTTGTTTACATCTCTGGTGGACAGTTGATAGCCGCTGTTATTTTGAATTTTATTTTGATCCCTCTCTTTGGATTGTGGGGGGTAGGGATTTCTCTGATTGTGACAATGCTTGGCTCGTCAATTATCTCAGCATTGATGGTAAAAAAGTACTTGCCAGTGAAGACCTTTTTCTTTTGATTTACGAGCCTCGGCGTACCGCTTTAATCTGTCTTAGCCAGCTTTCAGCCGTTTGGATGCGACGGGGTTTTGGTTTGACCCTTCTTTTTTGGGGTTCAGCAACTTTAACTGATCCAGCGCGCTTTTTGGTTCCTGTCTTTAGCATTTTTGCCTCTGAAATAAAGTTTTTACGTTTGCGCCTCGTGCACAGGTAGGGGATTATACACGATTTAGAATTTATGTAAGCTCAAAATACGTTGCTCTGCTATATTTACACATTATTGAGATGCGAAAAGTAAGGGAATTTTTTGAAGTACCAGTCACTCAGTTCATTTGAAGGCCACCTCGCAAAGCAGGCTGGCCACGAGCTCTCACACGTCTATCTCTTTGTTGCCAAAGATCGCTTTGATCGAACAAGTGCAATTACCCATCTAAAAAAGCTCATGCTGCACCAATTTCCTCAGATTGAGCTTCACAGCTACCAAGTTGATGAAGTGCCTCTCAAAGAGGTGGCGCAAGAGATACAAAACCCCTCCCTTTTTGCTAGCGATAAGCTCCTAATTGTCGAAGGAATTGAGGCCTTAAACAGCCAAGATTTTAATCTGCTACACGAGCTAATCGTCTCACTTCCCTCCTCGATTCGCCTCATCTTGTCTGGCACGGACATTAAGTCGTCGCCAAAATTCTACGAAAAGCTCAAGACCCACTTAGTGATGCTCGATTTGCGTGGGGAAAAGCCTTGGACGCAAAGGCAGCGTATTGAAGCGAGCCTGATTAAGAGGGCTCGGGATGCAAAAAAGACCCTTGTTATGGATGCGATGCAGGCCCTTATTGACCATGTAGGGCTCCATTTGGCTGAGCTCGATAGTCACTTGGAGAAATTAATTTGTTTCACGGGTGAAAAGCCGCGCATTGAGCGAGTCGATGTCGAGGCCTTTATCTACAGCGCCCTGCCATTTAATGGCTGGAAACTTGTTGACGCGATGCTCTTTCACACAGAGCCACCCCGCGCCATTAATCAGGTCAACGACCCATCGCAGCTCATTCCTTTTTTAGGCCAGCTGCGCCATCGGATTTACAACGCTCTTCTCATGCACCAGTCTGTCAGAGAAAAGCGCAACTTACTGACAAAAATGCCGCCGCAAATGATTGATAAATTTCGCCCACTTGCGTTAAGATTCTCTCCAAAATATTACGAGCTGGCTCTCAAAGAGCTCTTCGATCTCGAGCTTAAAATGCGTCAAGATCAGCTCAAGCCACAAGACTTACTCACTAGATTACAGGCCGAGCTTTATGACCGAGCGAAAACTTACTCTTTTACCCAATCTCCTTACGCCTAACCAGCCCCTTGATGAGGCCTTTGTTCCTGCGCTTTATCAGCTTGTACCTAAGCTCAAAGGAATTATTGCAGAGAGTCAGAAAGAGGGGAGGCGCTTTCTCAAGCACTTTAAAGTTCACCTGCCTATTGCCGTCTTAAATGAGCATACTAAAGCAGATGAGCTCAACTTTCTTCTCGATCCGATCTACAGCGGTGAGCATTGGGGGCTTATCTCAGACGCAGGCATGCCCTCTATTGCAGACCCCGGTGAAAACCTCATCACTCTAGCGCGAAAACGCAATATCGAAATAGGCTTGATCTCAGGGCCCTCCTCAATCTTGAGCGCGCTTCTTCTATCGGGAATGTCTGCAGAGAGCTTCACCTTTCACGGTTATCTTCCGATCAACAACTTGAAGACCCACCTAAAGGGGTTTGCGAAAAACCACACACATCTATTTATTGAGACCCCTTATCGCAATGTAAAGACGCTCCAAACGCTAAAAGAGCTCTTTCCCAAAGGGCACATTTGTTTGGCGATTGAAATTGGTGGCGATGAGAGGGTGATCATTGATCAACTTGCCAAGATCACAGACTTTGATGCGCTGCACAAAAAGCCAACCGTTTTCGTCTTTAGGCGATAATCTCTTGTCCAACCGTGTCGTAGTGCAGCAGGCCGAGCTCTGTAAGCTGCGCTCGTTTGGTAAGTGTAAGAAAACCACGCTTTTCTAGACGCTGCAGATCCTCCATAATTGCACTAGGCACCAGCTCGAGTGAAATGCCTTCAAGTCTGCGCAGACCAATTGCCACTCTCTCTCTCATTGCTTCATCCTCGGGAAGCTTCTCCTCAAAATCAGGTTTGAGAGCTTCAGCCCATTTTTTTAAGCTGCATGGATTGCGAAAGCGTCTTCCGTCGATAAACGAAAAGGCCGATGGACCAACACCTAAAAAGGGGCGCCAGCTCCAGTAGCCACTGTTATGTATCGACTCATAGCCCGGTTTTGCAAAGGCCGAAATTTCATAGCGCTTTAGTCCTAGCTTATCAAAGTGCTCCATTGCCATTTCAAGCATTTCAGCCCCAACCTCATTGCTTGGAAGAACGAGCTCATCACGCTTGCGGTAGAAGGGGGTGTTTGGCTCAATTGTAAGGTTGTAAAGTGAGAGGTGCGTGATTGGCAGGTGACGCAAACCAATGAGGGTCTGCTCCCAGCTTTCAAGTGTCTGGTTGGGAAGCTCATACATGAGGTCGATCGATATATTTTCAACTTTAGAGGCATTTATCGCTGCGATTGCTTGCTGGGCAGTGTGGCTGCGACCTAAAATTTTCAAAGTGGGATTGTGTAGCGATTGCAGGCCAAAGCTAAGGCGGTTGACTCCAGGGTAGTGGGCTGGATCCTCAGGGTTTGCCTCGAGGGTAATTTCGATTGAGGGGTCATGCGGGATCCATGAGAGGATTTCACCAATCTCATCTGGTGTAAGCTGAGATGGAGTGCCTCCTCCGAAATAGATCGATTCGAGAGGGTATTTGTTGAAAAATTCGGAGTTTTGGTCGATCTCTTGTTTAAGAGCTTTAAGGTAGGTCTTTTTTTGTCTTGAAAGCGCTGTTGTCACATAAAAGTGGCAGTAGGGGCAGCGCTTTTTACAAAAAGGGACGTGAATGTAGAGACTACCAGTCATTCGAGTCTGGGTCTTCTAAGATCCCACGCTTCCATCGATTTCTGTCAGAGAAGGGGTTTTCTTCCTCCTCATCAGAGGACGTGCGCTCTTCAGAGCCCTCATCGACATCAAAAAGAGATGTCGAGTCAGAGTAAGAGCCTGAGTCCATGTCGAGTCCCGCGTTGGTGAGCTCAGCCTCATCAGCCTCAATATCGGGCATCGTGTGGGTGTCTTGGAAGGGCTGCTTTGCCTGGGGCGAGCGCTTAGGCATCGTATACTCTTCGACTTCTCCCGTTTCTTTAAGATAACGGAGGCGATCTTGCTCTTCGTTGATCTTATTTGAGAGGAGTTCAATCTCTTGCTCATGCTTCTCAAGGTCTTTCTTTGGAACGAGTCCAAGGTCTTTCCATTGAATCAGGTCATTAAGCTCATTTTCTAATTTTTTCAGTCGTTCACTTTTCATAACTTAGCACCTCAGCAAATCTCACATACCTTTTTTTAGAATTTTTGCAAATTCTATTTCCATGAGAGCCGCTTATTTGGTATAACTCAAATACAGAGGTGTTCAAATGTACGGCATTCTCTGTTTTTTTTCCATGATATTAGACGATTAAAAATATTTTTTGTCAATATGGCTGAACAAGACTACACATTCGCTAACCTCGAGAGCCTTAGATACATCGAAGAGCTTTACGAGCAATTTCTTCGAGATCCCAATTCGATCGATACCTCCTGGAAGCATTTCTTCCAGGGAATGGGTTTTGCATCGCTGCTTCCCCAAAAAGGGGGCTCTCCAGAGGTCAAGTCTCTAGAAGTCATTGAACTTTACCGAAATTTTGGCCATCTGGAGGCCGATTTTATGCCAGTGCGCCATCACGACTTGAAGGCGGCGGAGCAGCTTAAAATTACAGATCGCGACCTCAATGCGCATGTCTCGACCTTTGGGGTGATGGCGCAAGAGAGGGCGCCGCTTAAAGAGCTGATTGCAAATTTACGACGTATCTACTGCGGTACTGTCGGCTATGAGTGTCATCTGCCAGAGTATCCCGAGATTGAAAAGTGGATCTATTCGCAAATTGAGCCCAACTTCAAGTCGCAGATTACCAATGAGAAGCGCTTTAAAATGTATGAAGATCTCTACAGTGCAGTACACCTAGAGGCTTTTGCCGATAAACGCTACCCTGGCCAAGTGAGATTTTCTCTTCAAGGCGGAGAGGCTCTCGTCCCAATGATGGGGGAGATGTTTGATATTGCTGCAGAAAAGGGGGTGAACTCGGTCGCCTTTGCTATGTCACACCGAGGCCGAGTCAATGTCTTGGCAAATGTTTTGAAAAAGCCCTATGTTGAAGTGCTCGAGTGGTTTCATCCCGACTATATTCCTCCCGTCAATGAGGGGCGCGGTGATCTCAAGTACCACAAGGGCTTTGATACGCAGATTAAAACCTACTCGGGCCGCGATCTACACATTAATCTCATCGAAAACCCGAGCCATTTAGAAACGATTTTCCCTGTTTTGGAGGGGGTTGCCAAGGCACGTCAAAATCGCGAGGGTGGAGCTGAAAAAATTCTCCCCATTGTCATGCATGGTGATTCGGCCTTTGCTGGACAGGGTGTTGTCTACGAAGGGATGCAGATGGCGCGCGTTGAGGGCTTTTCAACAGGTGGCACGATACACATCATCGTCAATAACAACATTGGCTACACCACCGCGCCTGAAAACTACAAGTCGACCACCTATTGTACCGATATTGCTAAAGCCTTCTCAGCTCCCGTTTTCCATGTCAATTCTGAGGACCCTGAAACGTGTCTTCTTGTGGGACGCCTTGCGATCGAGATTCGCCAGCGCTTTGGAATTGATGTGATTATCGACTTCAATTGCTATCGAAGAAAGGGACACAATGAGGCCGATGAGCCTCGCTTTACCTCTCCCAAATACTACGAAAAATCCGATGTGATTCCCTCCATTGAAATCACCTACAAAAATCAATTGATCAGCTCTGGCGCCTTTAGAGAAGATCAGCTCAAAGAGGTTGAAGCGCGCATTGAGCAGGAAATTGAAAAAGCCTACCAAGATTCACAGTCGCTTCCCAACGCCCCTGATAATCCAATGGCTGGGAAGGCTAAGCGCTCAAAAGATGTCTTCTCCCCACAAGACACCACATTTGATCGCAGTAAGCTTTTAGAAATGGGTAAATCACTCAACACCCTACCAGAGAGTGTCACAGCTCATAAAAGGCTCCAGCGGATTTTAAATGACCGCGTAAAATCCCTCGAAGAAGGTGTCATTGATTGGGCGATTGGTGAGCAGCTCGGGTTTGCCACACTTGTGAGTGAGGGCCACCCCGTGCGTTTAACCGGGCAAGACTCGTGCCGCGGCACCTTTTCTCACAGACACGCGGCCATCGTAGATCAAAATAGTGGCGAGCGCTACATTCCGATTCAAACCCTTGGCCATTTTGAGATATACGATGCTATTTTGAATGAATTTGCCACGATTGGTTTTGAATTTGGCTACTCTCGCGTGCAGCTTGATGGCATTGTCTGCTGGGAGGCCCAGTTTGGCGACTTCTGCAACATGGGACAAACGGTGATCGATCAATATATCGGCGCCTCTGAGCAAAAATGGGGCGCGCAAACCTCACTTGTCATGATTTTACCGCACGGAATGGAGGGGGTTGGCCCAGAGCACTCTCAAGCCTACCTTGGTAGGTTTTTACTCCTTTGCGCCGACCACAATATGGTCGTCTCGATTCCAACAACTCCAGCCCAGTATTTTCACCTGCTCCGTAAAGCGGCCAAGCGCGACTACAAAGTGCCGCACATCATCTTCTCTCCAAAGGCGCCGCTACGCTACAAACCCTCATACAGCTCCCTTGATGAACTTGCAACGGGCACCTTTCAAGAGGTTATCGATGACCCAAGCCCGGCATCTGAGGTGAAACGTTTGCTCTTTTGCTCGGGCAAAGTCTACTACGATCTGATTGACAGGCGTGGGGAGAGCCACGACACGGCAATTATTCGCATTGAACAGCTCTATCCACTGCATGAAGAGAAGCTCAAGGCTGTTATCGATCGCTATACAGGCATCTCTGAAGCGATTTGGGTCCAAGAGGAGCACCTCAACTGGGGCGCCTATGAGGGGATCAGTCCCCAGATCCAAAAACTACTGCCACAAAATATCCAACTTCAGTATGTTGGGAGAGATAGAAGCTCCTCACCGGCGAGCGGATCGCCGACAATCCACAAGTCAGAGCTTCAAGAGTTTTTGAATCAGCTGTTTCCAGGATAGAAGATGAAAGTTGACATTCCCGTCCCACCCTTTGGCGAATCTGTTTCCGAGGCAATCGTTGCCAATATTATGAAAAAAACAGGGGAGAGGGTCGAAAAAGATGAAGAGATTCTCGAGCTTGAAACCGATAAGGTAAGCGGCCCCGTCACAGCACCTGAAGCAGGTGTGCTCACCCTCAATGTCAATGTTGACGATGTTGTCTCAATGGATGCCATTTTAGGCTCTATTGATACTGAAGGAGCAGCAGTAGCTGCCCCACCTGCCGAAAAACCTGCTGCCGTAGAGCCGCCAAAAGAGGCTGCTCCGCCACCACCCGCATCGCTACCAAATGCACGCTCATCAGCTGAGGATTATGTCGCCTCGCTTGAGACGCCCGCAGCTCCAGCTCCAAGCACACCACCACCTGTGCAAAAGCCCGCCGCGGCTCCCAAGTCAACCCCTGGGGCCACCCGCACCCGTATGTCAGGGCTGCGCCGTACCATTGCAAAGCGCTTAGTCGAGGCAAAAAACACAACGGCAATGTTGACCACGTTTAACGAGGTTGATCTCACAAAGATCATTGCCATTCGCAAAAATGAAAAGGATCAATTTATTGAAAAGCATGGGGTTAAACTTGGCTTCATGTCCTTTTTTATCCGAGCCTGCGTGCAAGCTCTTAAGGCCTTCCCCAATGTAAATGCCCAGATCGATGGGGAGGAGATTGTCGCATTCGACAGCCAGCACATTGCTGTTGCTGTCTCAACCGATCGCGGTTTAATGGTTCCAGTCTTGCGTGACTGTCAAGACCTCTCTTTTGCTGAAATTGAGGCAACTCTAGGCGGTTTTGCCAAAAAAGCACGCGAAAATAAGATATCAGTTGATGATATGCAGGGAGGCACATTCACGATCACAAATGGCGGCGTCTTTGGCTCGCTAATCTCAACGCCCATTATTAACACCCCTCAATCGGCAATCTTGGGTATGCATGCAATCAAAGAGCGCCCCATTGCAGTCAATGGAAAGGTTGAAATTCGCCCGATGATGTATCTCGCCCTTAGCTACGATCACCGCATTATCGATGGAAGAGAATCTGTGCAATTTCTCGTCCACCTAAAAGAAAATTTGGAGGATCCAGAGCGTTTATTGCTCGATTTCTAATGGATTACGATCTCGTTGTCATAGGATCTGGCCCAGGCGGCTATGTTGCGGCGATTCGCGCCGCTCAGCTCGGTCTAAAAACAGCCTGCGTTGAAAAAGAGAGCTCACTTGGTGGGACCTGTCTCAACGTTGGTTGCATTCCCTCAAAATCACTTCTACACTCAACTGAACTTCTTTCAACCATCACCCATACCGCAGAGGAAAATGGAATTGAAGTTGCGACGCCCAAGGTCAACTTTGCCAAGATGATGGAGCGCAAAAACGGCGTTGTTTCGGGCTTTAACCAGGGAATATCAGGTCTATTTAAGAAAAACAAAATCGAGCACCTGACAGGTCATGCTAAGTTTGTAGATCCCCACACTCTCGATGTGGGCGGTAAAAAAGTCACAGCTCAAAATTTCATCATCGCAACAGGATCCCAGCCATCGCCTCTGCCATTTCTTCCCTTTGACGAGAAAAAGGTCCTATCCTCCACAGGAGCGCTCGCGCTAGAGCGCATTCCTAAATCGATGATCGTTATCGGAGCAGGAGTCATTGGCGTTGAGCTAGGCTCTGTCTACAACCGCCTTGGCACAAAGGTCCAAGTCGTTGAATTTCTCGATCGGGTCTGTCCGCCGCTTGATTCTGCTGTTTCTAAGGCCTTTGAAAAAGTCTTAAAAAAGCAGGGAATGGAGTTTCACCTCTCAACAAAGGTAGAGAGTGCAAAGGTCGATCAGAACGTCATCTTAAGCACCTCAAATGGCACCTTAGAGGCTGAAGTCGTTCTCGTTTCCATTGGACGTCGCCCCTACACCGAGAATCTCGGTTTAGAGACCCTGGGTATTGAGACAGAAAAACCCGGTTTTATCCCAATCAATGGTGCATTTCAGACAAAACACCCGCATATCTTTGCCATCGGCGACGTTGCGGGACCTCCTATGCTTGCCCATAAAGCCTCAGAAGAAGGCATTGCAGCTGTTGAGCTGATTGCTGGCTTGCGTCCCCATATCGAATATCTAGCGATTCCAAATGTCGTTTACACGCATCCAGAGGTCGCAGCCGTAGGATTCACAACTGAAGAGCTCAAGGCGAAAAATATCCCCATAAAAGCGGGGCAATTTGCCTTTAAAGCCAACTCCCGCGCTCGCTGCATTAGTGATGACGAGGGCTTTGTGAAGCTCCTTTGTCACGCGACTCACGGCACCCTGCTTGGCGCCCACATTATAGGTCCCCATGCAGGAGAGCTGATCCAAGAGTGCGCACTTGCCATTGAAAAGAAGCTTACCGCGCATGACATTGCCTACACCTCTCACGCGCACCCCACTCTCACAGAGGCGATCAAAGAGGCGGCTCTAGCTGTCATCGCCAAGCCAATTCATCTATAGAAAAAAAGCCCCGCAATGACTGCGGGGCTTTTTTGAGCTAGAATTGCGTGCGAATCACTTTATTCAGTTGGACCGCCAGCGGGGTGACGTCGGATGCGAAGTGCAGGATGTCTAGACGTTAGAGGACTTTCGTCTCCCATTGGTCCCTCTGCTTGGCCAGGCTGTGGCGTCTCTGGTAGACCAGAAAACCCAAATCGGTCGCCTGGGGTTAATCCTGCGCCGAAGACTCCTGCTGATGTGGGTTGACGAGGTTCTTCAGCTAGAGGGTTTGCAAACCCATCGACTGATGAAGCGCCGTCGTCAAATAGATCTTCTTCGCCCTGACGTGGGACGCCAAACTGCTCAGCAATTTTAGCAACTTCTTCTTCACTGAGAACGCCTGTCTGCATCTTTCTAACCATATCGGCATCAGCTTGAGTCGCAGCAAGTCTCATGTTGCCAAAGATATCAAGCTCGCCATTTAGATCAACTTGTGCAAATGGTCGCTCGCCACCTTTAGAAACAGGTCCTGCTAGTGGGTTTTGAACCATTAAGACAGATGATGCTGGGTCGATTGCTCGTAGGTTTGGATTGCTCTGCATTCTGAATTTGATGACCATTTCAGCAACTCTGTTTGCGTTTAAGCGCGCTTTTGCAAGCGTTTCAGAGTTTGGCTGGTGATCAACAAGTGTTTTCATGCACTTAAAGTCTAACCATGCAGCTTTAGCTGTTGATTTTGCAAACATTCCTCTTAGGAACTTAACTGTTGGTAGGGATGCAAATTTTGCTCCTGAAGAGTTCACTTCCATTTCTAGAGAGCGATTCTCTAAAACAAGGTTCATCATTGTCGCTTTGTTGTAATCGCTTGCATCTAGACTTCTAAAGTCTGTAAAGCCGCGAGTAACTGTTGAAACGAGATCTGTCATCTGGCGCGTTTTATTGGTAGAGATAAGCGCGCGACCTAGGTTGACAAATGAGACGTCAAATAGGAAGGCAACTGCTGCGACAACCGTTGCAACGCCCGCTGCAATTGGTTTACCAACTGCTTTAGCAATCTCTGTGATTTTACCACAAAAATGCGAGAGGTTCGGCGCTTTGCAAGTAAATAGTCGACCGAGGTTGACAATGCACTTAGGCATCTTGATCCCACATTCCATCTTACCGACAGCTGCCATGACACCTCTATAGGCACCATAGAGAACGCCACCTGTAATCGCAAGGGGCAGAACAACACCTAGTCCGACGCCAGCAACTGTAACGCCAGCTGCAGCTGTAGCTGCAACTTGGATGACTTGAGATGCGGCAAAGAAGGCTACGCGAGTCATGAGGTTGAGCGCGCTATTTACGAATGTCATCCCTGTTTGGAATACTGTGATGTCTTTACGTCCACCGGCTAGCAAGCCAAGGATTGCATCAAGAAAGCGAGCAACAGTCGATGTTGCAACCGTGATTGCACGAGCTGTGTATTTACCAGCTACATCTGAAAGGTAGTGGTTCGCTTTGTTAAAAATCTGTCTCGCTTCACCTCGAGAGGAGCCAAGACCAAGAAGGTTGTATTTGTCTGTTGAGATCTCTGTCTCTTGACCTTTTGTTGTGCCAGTTAGGGCGCGGTTTAATGTCGCGGCCTTCATAAACCTATTTCTAAATGAGTTGTCGTTAATTGTTGTTGGATCGAGAGATTCACTGACTGTCGTGCTGACAAAGTTAAGAACGCGACCTTTTAAGGTGTTGGGTTGAGTCAGTTTCTGAGCCATGTCTAGTTGAGTTCTAGCGAAGGTAGAGCTGTCAGTTGCTCTTAAAAAACCTGCGCTTGGTGTGCTTGAGACAATGCTCGATAGGGGAGTGCTTTGCCCTGAGCTTACATTTACTGGTGTAGTAGCCATAATAATTACCTTTATTGCTATTTTATTTTAAATATAACTAATTATAACTGAATATTAAGATTTAATTCAAGTTATTATAAAAAATTAATAATTATTATTTAATTGATTCTAAAAGAGCCGTAAGCTCTTGAGTTGGAGTAGCTAGAAGAGAGGATTCAGTAGCCTCTTCACCAAGAAGTGCTAAAAGTCTCTGTTTGAGGGTTTTACCATCGCCGTCTTCAATTGTATCGAGCTGCGCTAGGGCAAAAGTAACCGCCTCTGTATTTCGCTCTGCAGGCGGTTTTTCAAGCTCAACCTTCAAAATATTAATATATGGTTTTTCTGCAGAAGGCTCTATAAGAACTTTTTGAAGGAGCGAGTCAATTTTCTCGATCTCTCGGCGCGCAGCTTCAGGCATTTTCCCCGAATCTGTCTCAAACATCGAATAGACATGAGATCTAAGCCCAAGGGTGTGTTGTGCGATCTGATTTTGTAAGTTAAGAAAGCTTGATTCTGCTGCTCGATCGAATCTAGCTGCAAACTCAGGTGAGTACGGAGCGCTGGCCAGAGTTGTTCTTTGAGTTGTCAGTTTCTCAAAATCTGTAAGAACTTGCTCAGTTGTCATTTGGGCGTCTGAGAAGGCTGCTGACGATACAGCATCTATTTTCCCCATCAATGTAGACAAATTCTCAGAGTAGGTGCCATCGCTCCCATCCACAACACGGCTAATGCCTCGTGCAATGAGCTGCTTTGTTAGAGAATCTGCTGTGTGGGAGGGATCTCTAAAGTATTCAGCGGCAGCAGTTAAGAGCGTATCTCTGACAAGGGCTTGCCTCTCTCCTGAAAGGGAGGGGTCAGAGCGTGCAACAAACGACCTTATATGGGCTTCAATTTCGCCCTGGCGCATTCTGTCAAAGCCCTCAAAGCTAATGCTTTTGCCTTCCATGATTTCTCCTAATATACTCTTATTATATCAATTTGTTTGTATATTTTAAATATAAATTATTTTATCATAAACACTTAGTTTGCAATTGTTTAAGAATTCTTCTTGATTATTCCTTTAAAAAGGAGTAAAATTGGATCATAAGATGTTAGCGATTAGCATTTTTAATAATATTAATACATAGTCGGAGGTAATGGATGAGTCGCGAGGACGAAATTAAGTCTTTGAAGGCGATGAACGCCTCTCTAGAGAGTCAGATTGACCAATTAGAGGCCGAATTGGGGTATCTACAGACCCTTCTCATTGATGTCGGGTTTGCCGATGGGATAGAGACCTTAAAAATGGCAATTGCGGAGTTGCAAGAGACTACCGCTTAATTCTCAAGAGGCAGCTAAGTTAGCTGCCTCTTTTTTTTTGGTGTTGCTCCAAAAGCTTTGATTTAAGATAATCTAGTGAAATTTTGAGGTTCTATGGCAACACTTAACATAAACGACGATGAGACATTTGAACTCGATAGCGAGACTCCCATCAAAGATAGCTGCGAAGAGGCTGGAATTCCCTTTGGATGTGAAGAGGGCGTTTGTGGGACGTGCATTGTCGAAGTCGAAGAGGGGATGGAGAATCTCTCTGAGTTCACAGAAGAGGAGTTTGACTTTTTGGGTGAGCTCGATTGCGAGCGTCTCGCTTGCCAATGTAAAATTTTAAAGGGCGAAGTTAAACTGCGGTACTAAATATGGCTATTCATCGTCAAATCACAATTGACCAGATTTTTGAGCAATTTCCGGAAAAGAGCCAAAAGCTTGCCCAAGAGATGTCGCAAGCAGGCCTTCAGTGCGTTGGCTGCGGCGCTGCCACATATGAGACCTTAGAGGCTGGCATGTATGGCCACGGCTTTTCAGATGAGCAAATTGACGCTCTTATTGAAAGGCTCAACACTATTATTGCTGAGGAGATTGATCCCTCCACAATTACTTTGACAGAGCGCGCAGCCAAGAAGTTTCAGGCAGTTGCGGAGGCTGAGGGTAAGGCTGGATATGGCCTGCGTTTTGCAGACAAGCCAGGCGGCTGTAGTGGATTTGAATACGTTCTAGATTTTAGCCCAGAGCCAAGTCCAAGCGATGAGGTTTTTCACGCATATGGGGTAGATATCTACGTCAATAGCGAGGCGCTCTCTCGCCTGCTCGGGTGTGAAATTGACTATCTAGATGGATTGAATGGCGCTGGGTTTAAAATTTCCAATCCCAACGCCAAAGGCGCTTGTAGTTGTGGCAATTCGCAAGCCTACTAGGCTTTTGCTTTCGTTCTAGCAAAGCTCAATAATGCTGCATCATCATCAATTCGGCTCAGTTCTCTCTGAGAAATCTGACCGCGCTCCATTAAAATCTTGATCGCTTTTGCTTGTGTTTCCCGATTGCCTTGCAACATTCTATCCAGATCTCTGCTTGACGCTCGCATATCGCTTTCGGTAAGGGTAATCCCTTGGGTGGCAATTAAGAGAGGAGGCGCAGTTGTAGGTTGCGATCTACTTGCTCTTGTCGCCTCACTAGTTGGAGCGGGTTGGGGGCGCGCTGGAGCAGCTTGCGGTCTAGTAGTGGGAGGGCGAGTTCTTCGTGCTGCCTTAGGTGGTCCTCCAGGAACGTGTCTTGGAGCGCCTGGCACGCGCCTTTCCATTCTCAGGGAGGGCGCATTATCGCCTGGTAGCTGACCGGGTTTGGGCTGAGCAATCCTGCGTCGTAGAATCCGACTGGCTTCAGCTCTAGAATCTTCATCTGGTCGCAAGGAATCGCGTGAAAAATTCCGGGTTTCAGGTGGTGTTTGCGGCTCTAGCACAACTCGCATTCCGACTTGGTGTGCACGTTCAGCAGTTTCAGCCATTGGTGGTTGTGGCACTTCGGGCTCTTCTTGTAGAGAAACTGGTGTATTTGGCGGGGGAGCAACCACCTCTGGCGAGGTTGGGGTGTCAGGAGGGAGAGTTGGACCGTCTCCAGTTGGTTGCGGTTGCTGGCTTTCGGTGTGTGTGTGTGGCGAGCGATTTTCTGCTCTTCTTCTTTCAGGGGCTTGCGGTGTTGGGCTCGCTGCTATAGGAGTTGGGTTGGAAGTTGTTGGGGTGCTGCGGGGCGTTGAGGCGTGAGATGTTGGCACGGGGGTAGCTCTTACACGTGCGGCAAGTCCCTGCTCGCTTAAGCTCTTAGTAGCGTCGAAAGCGAGGTTGAGATAGTGCTGGATTTTTGCATATCCCTCGGTTGTGTTGTGTATGTCAGGGTAGGAGCTTTGCATCTCATGCTGGTCGCTAAATTGGGCGTGTTGATAGGTGTCATCATCTTTTTTGTAGGTGATCCCGCTTAGATCAAAATTTGTCGGAGCAAGTGTTGGTTCAAGTTTAGTCTCGTAGGATTTCACAATCTCTTCTGTGATGTGCGCGACGTGCGCTTCAACCGATTTGCCATCTGTAACATGTCTTAAAACCTTGTCTGCGCGCTCTTGTGGTATCCCCTGGCCAGTGTTGAGGTCGTAAACCTCGAGTTTCATGGCATATGTCACTCCATTGATCACCACTGTACCGATGGTCGTTTGGTTGACTGGAGGTGGATTTGTTGGTGCCCCAACTTGGGAAAGTTCGATCTGGGGAGGTGTGAAAGAAGTAGTACTCAATGTAGAGAGGCTGCGAGTCCTGTTAATCGAATCTGGGTGTGGCGGAATACTGAGTGGGGGTGGACGTGGGATGCTTCTTGCAGGAGAGGGGGTAGAGCCAGGTTGCGACTCTGGGGTGCTAGGCGAGCCTCCGCGTGGTGTAACTCCTGATGCCATATTTATTACCTCATTATAGTTAATTATCTATCATTATATCAAATTATTAATAATATTACAATTTCTCAAGTAGTTTATTTTCAGTTAAATATGTATTGATTTAAAATTAAAATTAAGTTGTTTATAATCTGTTATTTATGTTATAATACTACTTTGAGATAACTAGGTATTTAACATGGAAGCCTCTAATTCAGTGACGACAAGGAGTGTCATGCTCCATCGCGAGCTCCCAAGGGAAGTTGGGCAAAGCCGTCCCACGATCAATCCTACGTGGTTGAAGCCTGGGATGTGGGTCGCTGGTGATGTAATTGGTCAGGTGCGAAATGCTTATGAGCTTGCAGACCACCTAAATGGACATAGGATCGATTTGGGTGTTGATAAAGGATTAGGAGCAATCTCTACTTTGAGTTTGGTGACTGGCTCGCTGGGGATTTATGAAAACAAGGCAAAATTGGATGAAGCGCAGCGCGATGGTGATGTGAGGCGCACAGCTCTTTCTGCAATCAATATTGGACGCTATAGCGGCTCTTTAGTTGCGGGCTCTTCGATCATCGCGTCTCGTGGCATGGGAATCGCAATGGCGCAAACTGGACGTAAGACCTTTGCTACGGCCACTAAAGTTTTGGGAACTGTGGGTTCCTCTGCCGGGGTTTTGACCTACGCAATGTTAATGACAAACTCGGCAATTCAAATGGGACATAAAATCGCACGAATGGTTGGATTGAGTCGCGCAATCTCAACTGGCCGAAAAGTTGGATCTACTCCCCAAGAGCGTAGGGCAAACGGAATTTTGTCTGGATTGAACTATCTGAGAGATCAAATTACTCTTTCAGATGCAGACCGCAAAAGTGCAAAAAACTTGGCGAAAAAGGCACCTTTTAATCGAGAGGATTTCCAACGTTACGGTCAAGTAGAGCTACTCGAACAGGATGCGCAGTTTTTGCATTCAAATGGTGGAGAGGTTGATTCAGATTCGTATAAGCGCTTAAAGACGCAATTGGGGAGAAAGTACACAGTTAAGCAAAACACGTTTGCCGATCAAATCAGCGCAAGCAAATTTGCAAATGTCAAAGAGATCGCGCTAAATCAAGGGTGTCTTGAAGAAATTCGCAATGGCGATGGAAAAGCAATTGCTGCTGCGGAGAATCTTTTAGATGAAGTTCAAGGTGAGATGAAAAATTCTGTGCTTATGCGGGCTGGGGTTGTTGCTATATGCGCCCTTGGTGTTGCAGCAATGATAGGCAGCTTGATTATCACAGGCGGAACGGGCGCTCTTGTTATGTTGATTCTCTCTCAAATCGTTGGGCTTGGGATGTTTTGTTATGATACATCAGATCTTATCGATGCTTTCAAAAATGAGAGTCCTGGTCGCCACGACCATCTTGTTATCTATCTCTCAACGCTTTTGCTTGCTGTGACCTTCACGTTATCTGCTCTTCTAACAAGTGGAATCGTGCCAACCATTTTGGTTGCTGCTTGCGCTGCAATAGGCGTTGCGATTCAGGTGAGTGTCTTGTTAAAAACGCATCTTGAGAAAAATAAACCGTTTCAACCTAGAGAGAGGTCCGATCAAATCCCAAGGGCATTTCTTGATCCCAGTGATTTGAATTAATTTCTCAAAAATCTACCCTTCGGTGTAACTTAAGGGGGATGATTGAGACATTTTTGACCTATCTTCTCTCTGAGAGGGGCCTTTCTAAAAATACCATTGAAGCCTATCGCCGTGATTTGTCTGGTTTAGAGCGTTTTTTGGGGGGCAAAATGGAAGATGCCAGCGAAGAGGATTTGCTGCGCTTTTTAGGTGAGCTGAAACTTAAAGGTCTTTCAAGCTCTTCCATTTGCCGCGCGGCCATTGCCTGCCGCGTCTTTTATCGCTTTCTAGCAAGGGAGGGTGTCAAAGAGCGCGATATCAGCTCTTATTTAGAGTCGCCTCGTTTATGGCAGCTTTTGCCGGATGTCTTAACTGTTGAGGAGACAGATAAACTTCTTAACGCCCCTGAAGATAGTCGTGATCGCGCTATATTGCATACGCTCTATGCAAGTGGTCTAAGAGTATCTGAGCTGTGCCGTCTCAACATCAATGACGTTGGCGATAATGCGCTTCGAGTATGGGGCAAAGGTGATCGTGAGAGAGTTGTGCCCATTGCCAAGGGAGCGCTTGATTTTATTGACGCCTATTTAAGTGAGCGAGAAGCGGAAAATGAGGCGCTTTTCTTATCAAAACGGGGCAAGCGGATGAGTCGCGAGAGCGTTTGGAAGATGGTACGCCACTACGCAAAACCGCTTGGTAAAAGGGTGTCTCCTCATACGCTCCGCCACGCTTTTGCAACGCATTTACTTGAAAATGGGGCTGATTTACGCGTGATTCAGGAGATGTTAGGGCACGCCTCTGTAGCTACAACTGAGCGCTACACGCATATTTCGCAGTCGCATCTTAAGGTCTCGTTTGATCAATTCCACTCGAGGATTAACTCGTCCAAGTAGCCGCTTGTTTTCATATCAGCAAGAAGACCATCGATCATTGAAAGAATATCGCGATAGAGCTGCATTCCTGGAGAGAAGTTTGAGATGTCTGCGAGTGAAATCCAATCGATCTCTTCTGCAACTTGAACTTCGACAAAGGGTTGAAAAAAGCCATTTGAGCCACTCATTCCGATTGTTTGCATCGGAAAGACTGTCTTGGAGGGACGTATTTGCGAGCTTGGCTTTGAGAATAATAGGGTGTAGGGGATCGTGTGCCCTTCAAGAGATTCAATTTCAAGCTCATCTGCAATTTTCATGTAGATTTCGTTGGCAAGATCGACCTCTAGACTCATCCCACATAGGGTGGAGTCTTTAAAGGGATGGCCACCATCAAGTGAGGTGAAAGTCGCTCCGAAAAAGGCAAAAACATAGTATTTTACTAGATCTTTATTCATGACTGCACCTGGTAGTAAAGAGCTTCACATAGAGTTTCAAAAATCTGCTTTATCTCATTTGTCGAACTCGGGGTGACAAAAATGGTGTTTTCGCCTGCAATAGTGCCCAAAATGGGTAGGTCTTGTTCGTCAATGTAGTCGCCGACAAAATCGGCGAGCCCAGCGAGCGTATGAACGACAATCATGGCCTCATTGTGGACAATTCTCTCAACGCCAAGTTTGAGGATTTCTATCTGAGGGTCTCCCGTCTTTTGATAGATGAGCTTCCCTTCAGACTTAATTTTGGTTATGCCAAGCTTATGCAGGTCGCGCGAGACGGCAGCCTGGTTCGTTTCAATTGCGTAGTGCTCTTTTAGGGCGTCAACAAGAGTGTTCTGATCGCCAATTTCAAATCGGACGATGAGATCTTCGATAGCTTTTAGGCGGTTGTTTTGCATGTTTAACCAAAATGTATGAATATTTATTCGTTCTATTAAGAATAATAACTCAAATTAATGGGCAATGTCAAGCGTATTTCTGTATAAATATTCAATTTTTTGATAAGACGTTTATGTTTAGATAAGTGAATACTATTTATTATAAATATTTAATATTAAATATTTTATTATATTTTACTAAATTCATTTAAATGCTATAATATATGCATAATTTTTTAGGAGTTTAGGGATGTTATCCACAAAGCTGCATTATGAAGGGGCTACAGCCTACCCAATGCACCCAAAATACAAGGATTCTGACGAGTTTCAACCCTCCTTTTTCGGGCCTTCAAAGAGAGTAAAAAAATTTATTCAATCGAATCAGAAGATTCTCGATGGTATTTATGGCGTGAAGCCCTTTCGAAAATGTGGGGCTACGATCGATCAACCTAAGACCTTTATCGATCTTGAGGCGCCTACCGCTCAAATGGATCATTTAGTCAAAATGAGCCCAACTGCAACGCGTGTAAGAAATATTTTTGCTCTGCTAATAGGAATTCCTTTAATCCACACAGTTGGCACGGCAGCAATGCTTGTCTATCGAACATTGAAATTTTTAACATTCTACGATGTCTTTTTTCCTAAAGAGGATGCTCCAACATATAAAATTGTTCGTGCAAGCTATGCGCTTTACGAAATTGCACAGACAGCTCTATCCTACCTTGCTCTTTACAAGGCAGCAGCTATTGCAATTTTCACACCAGATGAGGGCCGCGCCCTTTACCACCGCAATCGAAATCAAATTTATGGCGGATGGACATACGACCTTTTCACAAAATATGGAAGGGCGAGTGTTATTCCCCATGATGTTCAGGTTGAGCTGATTTCGCGCGCACTTTTGCAAAGAGCTGAGAAACTCGATCCAAAGTCGTAAACACAACAGGTGTGAGAAAGAGTGTCAACACCTGGGAGAAGATCAAACCTCCCACAATGACCAATCCTACAGGTATTCTCGATTGAGCGGTCAGCCCACCAATTCCAATTGCAATTGGCAAAGCTCCCATGAGCGTTGAGATCGTCGTCATGATAATTGGCCTGAAGCGAATCACGGCTGACTTGGTAATTGCCTCCTCAGCGCCTATCTTTTCATTATTCATCATCTCAATGGCAAAATCGATCATGATGATGCCATTTTTCAATACGATTCCAACAAGCATGATAAGTCCGACATAGGCGTATAGCGATAGGGGCTCTCTAAAGATAAATAGAGTTAAGAGTCCCGATAAAGCTGCAGGTGGAAGCGCTGACATCACAGTAAGGGGGTGGACGAAATTTTCGTACAGAACGCCTAAGATGATATAAACAATAAAGATCGCAATGAAGCATAGATAGAGAAGGTCAGCAAATAGAGCGACAAAGTCATTTGCTGCACCAAAAATTTCTCCAACAACATTTTGTGGGAGAACATCAGCTGCAATCGAGTTAATTTCTTCTAAGGCTTGAGAGAGCGTAGCGCCTTTTAAATCGAAGTTAATCGTTACAGAGGGCTGCGTGTTGGTATGGTTGACAATAAGAGGGCTCAGATTTTCTTTCCAATCGACAACTTGGTTGAGTGCAACCAGTTCGTTGCTCTGATTCCTGACGTAGAGCTTGTCCAAGACCGTTGGGTTTTTGTAGGCGCTTGGAATGGTCTCCATGATGACATCATACTGGTTTGCAGGAGCGTTGATTTGAGAAATTTTTGTTCCCCCATAGGCGAGCATGAGTGCTGTTTCAATATTATTGGCATTCACGTCAAAGCTGTAGGCCATGTCTCGCTTGATTTTCATATCAATTTGCGGAAGCTTAACGTACATGTCTGCATTGATATTTTGTATCTTATCGCTTTGTCTGAGCCTTGAGATAAATTTCGCCGCAGAGCTGTAGAGAGAATCGGGATCAAAGCTTGAAAGAAGGTATTGATAGGCGCCAGATTGGGTGGTGGTGCCAATATCGAGATTAATCAGTGGATAGGGTTTCAAAAAGATATGAGTTCCAACAAGACTACCGACGCGCTGATAGATATTTCTTACGCACTCGGGCATGCTAGGCCTTTCTCTTAGAGGTTTGAGCTTCACCCAGAAAAGCGATTGGTTGTCGTAGGGTTGCGCGCCAACAGAGATGATGGCATCTGTACTTGGGTCGGCCTTAATGGTCTCAGAAATGCGCGCCTGCTCACGCATCATCTCATAGGGAGAGGTGCCATCCTCTGCGACAGTAAAGCCTTGAATAAATCCAAGGTCATCTGGTGGGATGAAGTCTTTAGGAATGATAATAAAGAGCAAAACAGTAAGTGCAACTGATGCACATCCCCCAAGAAGGGTTAAAAACTTATGGCGCATTATGACAGCAAGACTCTTTTCATAGCCTCGTTGCATATGATTGTTGAGCCAGTCGCTAAATTTTTCAAGCCAGTTGCGCCTCTCAGCTTTGTGTTGGCTGACAAATCGCGAGCAAAGAAGGGGGATTAGGGTTAATGCGATGAAGCTTGAAACGGCAACAGCGATAATAATAGTCGCTGAGAACTCGCGAAAAATGCGCCCAATCATCCCAGTCATAAATAGAAGAGGTATGAAGACGGCAATGAGGGCCATGCTAGTTGATACAACTGTGAAGGCAACTTGCTTTGAACCATTGAGAGCCGCTGTCATGCGATCTTCACCCATCTCAACATGGCGGACAATGTTTTCAAGCACAACAATAGAGTCGTCAATCAAAAAACCGATCGAAAGGGTGATTGCCAGCAGGGAGAGGATGTCAATGGAAAAGCCAAAGAGATACATAAATATAAAAGTGCACAAAACCGTAATGGGGAGCGAGCAGATGGGAATCATCGCATCCAAAGGCTTGCCGAAGTAGAAAATCGTTACCAGCAATACGAGTAAAAATGCGATCACAAGCGTCATTTGCACATCGTCAATCGACATATAGATCCAAAGCGATTGATCAAATATGGTGAGTAAGTTTATTGAGGCGGGCAATTCACGTAAAAGTCGCGGTACAACGGCTTTGATTCCCTCAATAACCTCGACCGTATTGACCCCAGCTTGCTTCAAAATGGCGATCACAACCCCTGGCGCCTCTATTTTATCAGTCATGTAGTTGACTGTCATCTTATCGTTTTTTAGGGAGTTAAGCGCTTGACCGATGTCTTTGACTCTAAGCATTGAGCCGTTATCATTTCTGACGATAAGATTGTTATAACCGTCGGCTTTGAAGATTTGACCATCAACATTGATGTTAAACTCTTTGTTTGGGCCGTAAAGTGTTCCGGTGGGCAGGAGTTGGTTTCCAGCAACAATAGTTTGTTGCACCTCTTCAAGCGTTAAATTTTTCGAGGAGAGTAGGTCGGGGTCGACTTGCACCCTTACTGCAAATTGCGAGCCATAGATAACAATCTCAGATACGCCAGCAACCATTGAAAGTCGATTTGAGAATAATGAGTAGGCATAGTCGTAAAGAGTTCCGCGATCAACTGAGTTTGATGCAAGAGTGTAAACCATCACGGGCGTTGATGAAGGATTTACTTTTTTATAGACAGGATTATTTGGAAGATCATCTGGGAGGTAGGGGGTTGCTTGGTTTATCGCTGTCTGCGTGTCTTGTGCGGCAATGTCTAGCGGCTTATTTAGTCCAAATTGTAGTACAATTGAGGATTTACCATTTGATGATGTCGATGAGATCGTTTTTACATTGTCTATAGTTGCACATTGTCTTTCTAATACTGACGTGACAGCGTTTGCCATTGTAATAGGATTTGCCCCAGGGTAGCTAGTGGTAATATTAATTGTGGGGTATTCGATATTTGGTAAATCACTTACGGGCATTGCTCGATAGGAGAGAATGCCAAAAAAGATGATCGTCACCATTAGCATGGTGGTCATCACCGGCCTTTTGATGAATGGCTCTGAAAGATTGCTCATCGATCACTTCCCTTCACGGCTACTTTAGCTCCAGGGTAGAGCTTAAGTTGACCGGTCAATACCACTGAATCGTCTAGTGAAATGCCCTTTTCAATGATGTAGTAGTCTCCCTCCTGTTGCCCAATAGTCACTTGGTGCATTTCAGCTTCATTGCGGCGATTAACAAGATAGACATAGTGTCCTTTAGTATTGATTTGTATAGCGTCAGTTTTAACGAGGATGGCATTTTTTTGAGTGTAGAGAATAAGGCGTGTGTTAACAAACTGGCCTGGCCACAAGCGCAGCTCGCTATTTTCATAGGTGCCGCGCATTTGAATCATTCCTGTTGATTGGTCGACCTCGTTATTGATGAATTGAAATTGGGCGCAAAAAGGTTTTGAGAAGTCGTCATTGTAGGCTATTAATAGATCTAGCGGATTTTGCGCTCTATCGCGCGCATCGAAAACTTTAGGAAGGTCTTTCTCTTTGACGAAATATTCACAGTAGACAGGGCGCATACGATTGATGGTGACTAATTCTGATTGCGCCTCTTGTGAAACGACATTGCCCACGTCGATTTTTTTTACGCCTAGGATGCCAGAAATCGGTGCATGAATCTCACAGTAGTCGACATTAATTTTTGCCGCCTCAATATCTGCGAGGTTTTGGGCAATCATTGCCTCAATGGTCGCAACATTTGTCTCAAGGTTTTCGTAGTAGTTTTTTGAGACGTACTCCTCTTTAACTAGGGGAGTGTTGCGCTCGAGGGTATCGATTGCGTATTTAAGCTCTGCCTGGTTTTTTGCAAGTTCGGCCTCTTTCTCCATAAGAACTGCAACATAGGGACGCTTGTCAATTTCGATGATTAAATTCCCTTTTTCTACAAAATCACCCTCTTCATACAAAATGCGAGTGATCTTGCCAGAAACCTGGGGAACAATGGCAACTTTTTCAAAGGGTTCGATATGTCCTGGATTTTCTAGATAGATTGGCACATCTTTTTTAATGGGAGCTGTTACGGTCACATTGACGGGAGGCTCTTTTCTCTCCGCATGTTTAGAGCAGCCTGCAAGAAGTAGACAGGTGAGTAAAAACCGTTTCATATCTTGTCGTCTCCTTCAGTAGATAGACATCCCGTTGCATAGGCGAGGTTGGCAAGAGAAGAGTACCAATCGCGCTTTGACTTAATGTATTGCGCGCTTGCGTCGGCAACAGCTGCTTGCGCGGCAATCACATCTAAAATAGTTCCTGTTCCAACGCGATATTTTTCTAGTTGAACATCAAATTCTGTTTTTGCCGAATTTAAAAAGGCTTTGGCATCTTCCATCGCCTCACTTGCAAAATTGACATCGTGGCTGTAGTCTGAGATTTCTTGCATAATAGAGACTTCAAGTTTTTTCAGCTCAGCTTCAGATTTTGCAAGGTTTGATTTTGCAACATTGACCCCATTTGTAATCTCAAAGCCGTGGAAGATTGGGAGGTTAAAGCTCACTTGAACGGTAAATTGATAATCGCTACCAGCATTATCAAAGTGGGTGCGTCCAGCGCTTAAATCTCCCGTCACTGTCGGAAGGTGTTGTCTTTGCGCATAGTAGAGGTTCTCTTGCTTTGATTGAATCTCTGCAAGTTTAGCTAAAAAGTCGGGGCGACGGTGTTTGGCAATTTCGATGTAGTTTTCAAGAGTGTCTACTTGAACGTTTGGCACCTCTTTTGGAAACGATTGTGTTGTCAGATTAATTTGTGGTGGAAGCCCCATATCCTTTGAAAGCTCTGTGTAGGCGTTGTGAAGACTCTGCTTTTGCGCTGTCACTGCGAGTTTACTCGATAGATAGCTTGTCTGCGCCTGCATCAAATCGGCAACGTCTCCAATACCAGTTCTTAACCGCTCTTTTGATGCATCAAGAGATAGGCTGGCATTTTCTAAGTCGGCGCATTTGGAAGATAGCAGATCTTGCTCGTATAGAAAGTTGTAGTAGTCATTCATAATTGTGCGGATCGTTGTTTGCAATTGGCGGTTGTGCGTCCAGTCAGCCTCGTAGAGGGTCATTAGAGCGGCTTGAGTTGTTGCGCGCGTCTGCCCAAAGTCTAAGATTGTGTAGTTCATCTCTAAGTTTGCTTGCTCTTGGGAGTAGAGGAAATCATCGACATTATTGACTCCAAAAAAGAAGGGGGACTTTAACCTTTGCCAGCTGGCGTTAAAATCAAGGGTTGGAAACCAGGATCCGAGAGTTTGGCCGTATTCCGCGCTTGCGCTGCGCGCCTCATCCCATGTGACGCGCGTTTGTGGATTATTCATCAGCGCAACATGAATGAGTTCTGCGAGGGAATACTCTTTGTGGGATTCAAGTGCTGCAAAATCTTCGACAGAAAATTCGACAGGCTTGACACTCTTAGGTGGAGGGGTCCACTCTTTATTGGGTGCAGAGGGGGCAAGGGAGTAGGGCTCAGTCGCTCCTTTGAACGTTGAGCAGCCAGCAAGTAAGAAAATAAGAAATAAAGAAACCCACACCCTCATAGTTTTTTTCATAGGGCAGGGGCATTTTTTTTACAACTTAATCGCCAATTTTTTTAGTGATTAAATCGCGAACGATTTCAGGATTTGCCTTTCCACGTGTCGCTTTCATCACTTGGCCAACGAGGTATTGGAAGGCTTTGTCTTTTCCTGCTTTGAAGTCGGTGATGGATGAGGGATTGTCTGCGAGCACTTGATCGACAATGGGCTCTATTGAAGAGAGATCATCAATGGGTTTAAAATCGGGATTTTCATCGACAATAGCTTGTGGCTTTTTTTCGGGATGCGCGATCATAATGTCGGCAATTTTTTTCGCAATTTTACCATTGATCACTTTCGTATCAATCAAATTCACAAGCTCTGCAATATTTTGAATTGAAACTTCAATTGGCTTGCCAAGCTCTTTGTAGCGTCCAACAAATTCCACCGTGAGCCAGTTGCAAAGCATCTTGGCATTCTTAGCGTGTTTGAGGCCCTCTTCATATTGATCGCAAAGCGCTTTGTCATTAATCAAAAGGCGCGCATTGTATTCTGAGAGCTCGTATTGCTCAATGTAGCGCTTGTAGCGACTGCGTGGAAGCTCTGGAAGGTTGCTGCGCACTTCTTCAATATACTCATTGGTAAGAAAGATTGGTGGTAGGTCGGGTTCGGGGAAGTAGCGGTAGTCCTCGCTAGACTCTTTTGCTCGCAGCATGACGGTGCGGTTTGATTCTAAATCGTAACGATAGGTTCCTTGAGCGATGATCTCCTCAGGTCTTTTGTCGGGATGTGCTGTATACTCTTGAACTTGTCTTTTGATCTCAGCCTCAATAGCGAGTTCCATGTTCGTAAAAGAGTTCATATTTTTGATTTCGATCCGATTGCGAAATCCTTTTTCTCCGTGTTTGCGCACTGAGATGTTGACATCCATGCGCAGACCGCCCTCTTCCATGTTGCAATCAGAGACGCCAGCATATTCCAAGATTGCCTTGATTGATGTTGCATAGGCTACAGCATCTTTTGGTGAGTGCATACAGGGCATGGAGACAATTTCAATAAGGGGAACGCCAGCTCTGTTGTAATCAACACCTGCAAAGGTGTTAAAGTGTTTCAGCATACCAGAGTCGTCTTCAAGATGGGCGTGCTCAATTTGAAAGGTGCCAAGCTCAGTTTCAACCTCTCCACCGATCACAATCGGATGGTCAAATTGCGTTACCTGGTAGTTGCGTGGATTGTCAGGGTAAAAGTACGATTTGCGATCAAATCTGGAGTAGGGTGCGATCTTTGCTCCAACGGCTAAGCCAAAAACAATCGCTTTACGAACGGCCTCTCGATTGACTACTGGCAGTGAGCCGGGCTGGCCTGTATCGACGATCCCAATATTTGTGTTTGGCTCGCATCCAAAGGCGTTTGCAGCGCGCGAGTACATCTTTGTACGCGTGTTGAGTTGCGTGTGGATTTCTAATCCGATGACTGGTTGCCAATTTTCATATATGTGATCAAGATCCATTAGACAAGCTCCTTGTCAAAGGCTTCAGGAACAAGCATACGCGTGCCAAGGGCCTCTTCAAGGTGGTGCGCAAATCGAAGGACACGACCATCTTGGAGCATCGGCGCCATCAGTTGCAAACCGCAAGGAAGGCCTTTACTATCTCTTCCAGAAGGAATGCTAATAGCGGGGATCCCTGCCACGTTAGCACAGATCGTGAAAATATCTTGGAGATACATTTCAACTGGATCTTTAATTGAGCCAATTTCAAAGGCAGTTGTGGGGGCCGTGGGCATTGCGATTACGTCACACTCTAGAAAGGCGCGATGAAACTCATCAATCATAAGACGACGGACCTTAGAGGCTTTTTTATAGTAGGCATCTTGAAAGCCCGAGGAAAGAACGTAAGTGCCAAGCAAAATGCGCTGCTTGACCTCTGGACCAAACCCCTCTTCCTTTGAGTTGGCGTAGAGATCGTCAATATTTTCCACTTGCTTTGAGCGCGTTGAGAAGCCTACACCATCGTAACGGGCAAGATTTGTAGAAGCCTCTGCTGTGGCTAAGATGTAGTAGATTGGAATTGAGTGGTGGATGAGCTCAAGTGATACCGGAACGATTTCTGCACCGAGTCCTTTGGCTTTTTCTAATGCTGAATCAAAAATTTGACGCTGCTCATCGTTAAGGCTTTCAATCGAAGCAAATGGGACGCCAATTTTTTTACCTTGAATCGATTCATTGAGGTGGTCGAGGTAGGGCTCAGCTGGTGCGGGAATCGAGGTTGAGTCGTAGCTGCAGTGGTGCCCCATTACTTCCATCATTAATGCGATATCTTTGACGCACCCGGCAAACGGACCAATGCAATCAAACGAGGAGCCAAAAGCGACAAGTCCGTGACGGGAGATGCGGCCATAGGTTGGCTTGAAGCCAACCGTACCTGTGAAAGATGCAGGTTGGCGAATCGAGCCTCCTGTGTCAGAGCCGAGACTAATCGGGGCGAGCTTTGCACTGACCGCTGCTGAGGAGCCGCCAGATGAGCCGCCAGGGGAGTGGGCCGGATTCCAGGGGTTGACTGTTTTTTGGAAGGCTGAATATTCGGTCGATGAGCCCATGGCAAATTCATCGAGATTAGTCTTGCCAATCACAATGCCATCTTCTCTTTCAATTTGATCGATAACAGTTGCATCAAAAAGCGCTTCATAATTTTCCAACATCTTTGAGGCGCATGTGGAGAGCTCTCCTTTGATGTGGATATTGTCTTTGATTGCGATGGGAACGCCCGCAAGCCGACCGACTTTCTCGCTATTGCGAATTTTTGCATCAACGGCATCGGCTTTTGAAAGAGCACGCTTTTCAAGAAGTCTTAAAAAAGCTCCAGAAGTATCTTTTTCAGAGCGGTTGAGAAAGTATTTGGCAACTTCTCTTGCTGTGACTTTTCCCTCTTTGACATCATGGGCGATTTCGAAAGCAGACTTGGAATACATTAAAACGCGATGACCTCAGGAGTTTTAACCATGCCACCTACGCTATCAGGGGCATTTTTGAGATAATCTTCACGCGCAAGCATGTCGCTCACTTCATCTTCAGCAAGGACGTTTTTGCTAAAGGGGTAGACCTGGTAACAGGGGTTGACGTGATCGGTCTCAACCTGGTTAAGGTTGTCAATTTGTGAGATGATTGATTGCAGATTTTTCAAAAGTTGTTTCTTTTCGTCTTCAGTACAACGGATTCTGCACAGCGTTGTTAATTCATTAATTGTAGACTCGTCCATAGAGCAAATATTTTACTCGGCTTATCTCAAAAAGTCAAGCTTGCAAAAGATTTTTCAATCGCTTAGATTGTTCCAGCAAATAGCGAGGCTCAGATGAAAGTAATCAACCTTTTTGCAGCAATTCTCGTCGTTTTTGGAGCGATCAACTACGGCCTTTGGGGTCTCTTCCAGTTTGATTTTATCGCCTACGCAATCTATGGCAACACATCGTGGTGGGCGCGTTTTTGCTACACTCTAATTGGTGTTAGCGGTCTTTGGCACATTTGGTATCTCCTATGGCGCGAAAAAAATTAACTTATAGATCTTTTTTAAAGTGGTCTCGAGATGAGATCTTTGAGTGGCATTCACGCACTTTCGCGCCAGAGAGAATATTTCCACCCACATCGAAAGTACTCATTTTAGAGAGTATGCTTCACGACTCTCGAAGGCAGAGGTTGCAGATTTTTCTCTCTGTCTGGGGGATGTGGCGTAAATGTATCTTTCGCTACAGAATCTCTGAAAAAGAGGGTAAGATTTCAATTTACATTGAAAAGGGACTCTTTCCAAACGTAAAAATTCAGCTTACCATGCCCCATTGCGACAATCAGGGGTGCGAAGTCAAAGAGAAAATGGAATATGAGCTTTGGGCCTCCTGGTTTTTTGGTAGACTTCGAGAGAAAAAGTTTATCAAGCGTGCGAATTACTTTTTTCGTCACAAGCATGGCGTCATCGACTACGACTTGGAGCTTTTGCAAAAATTTCCATTTACAAATGGGTTGAAAATCCTTGTGGCTGGCTCGAACGGCTTGATAGGTAGCGAGCTTGTAGAGCTTCTTAAATTCTTCGGTCACGATGTCCATAAACTTGTGCGTAAAAAAAGTGGTTATGGACGTGAAATTATTTGGGACCCTGAAACCGGCGAGGTCGATCGCAGCGGGATTGAGGGCTTTGATGTTGTTGTTAACTTAGCTGGCAGGGGACTTGGGGATAAAAGGTGGACAAAGCAGGAAAAGGCGCGATTGAAGAGTTCAAGGGTGCAGCTTACAGAGAGGCTTGTCCACGTCCTTGGGGGGTTAGAAAATCCACCTAAAACCCTAATAAACGCTTCAGCGATTGGATTCTATGGTGATTCGGGAGATAAAATTGTCGATGAAAGCATAGAATTCTGCGGCCGAGGGTTTCTTGCCAACCTTGCGTCAGAATGGGAAGTTGCAAGTCAGTGGATCGCCTCGCGAGGAACGCGCGTTGTAAACCCTCGCTTTTCAATGGTGCTCTCGCCAGCAGGTGGGGCTCTTAGAAAAATGACAGCCTTTTACAAAAAGGGGTTTGGGTCAATTTTAGGGCGAGGAGGGCAATATGTCAGCTGGGTCGCAATTGATGATGCCGTTGCAGCCCTGTACCACCTTATAATGACGCCGTCAATTTCTGGTCCCGTTGATATTGCCAGTCCACATCCAACTACCAATTCTGAAATGAGTCATAAGATTGCCCATTTCTTCAAAAAAGGTTTAGGGCCCGCTCTGACCCCTGGTGTTGTTCGACTGATCTTTGGTCAGCTTGGTGAGGAGGTTTTGCTCTCTTCAATTCGTTCAGAATCTAAAAAGCTCCGTGAGAGCGGATTTAATTTCCGCTACCCCAGTCTAGAGGTCGCTCTCAAACATCTACTACCATAAAAAACTTGTAAAGAAATCTTTTGACAGATATAAATGAGTGCATCTTAAATGATGAACGCGTAGCGCGATGCTTTCCTTCTTAAAATTTTGAGGAGTTAAACTTTTCGCTAAGCAATCAGTAAAAATTAATCGTAAGTCGCTTCAAAATTATTTGGGGGAAACGTGGAAGCATCTGCTTTTGATTGGAATGGTCGCCGAGAAGCCCTAGGCTTTCCTATGGAAAAATATGGAGAGGGGCTTCCCGACAAGTTAACGGATAATTGGGTCGTATACACTGAATCGAATGATTTGACTCCAAAAGGGGGGTGGGGCTTTGGCCGCAGGTGGTCAAAGATCTGGAAAAAGCGGGCACATCGCGAGGCAATCCAAGAGGCTCATCCTGGCCTTCATCTAGATCTTGATCGGATTGTTGATTTAGCCTACCACATGACTAGCTATCGACCTCCGGAGTCAAGCGATGGAAATATTAGGCGTGTATTGCGTCATAAGAATGGTTATGCAGCTAACCTGTTTCCAGATGGGAGAGTATTGATATATACGCGCCATAACTTAGGCATGGGTTCCTCAAAAAAGGCTGCACTAGGTTTTCTATTTCATCCCGAAGAAGACATCATGCAACCTGTTACTTATTTAAAAATTCGTAGAGATGTAAGAGATGCGGAAGAAACGACAATTCTAGATGTCAAAGTCAAACGTTTTGTTAGTGAAATGCACCTAGAAGACATCATACCAGTTGGTCTAACGGGAATGTCTAGTGCACCATTGTACACAGTTCAAAAGACAAAAACGGTCTATGTCGTCACTCAATTTATGAATGGGCCCCTCTCATTTATTCCCTCAGAGCCGAAATATTTTAAGCCCTATGTTCAATCGGCTCTACTTGCTATTCAAAATGCAACTTTCGTTATCGATTTTCTCAACTCTCGAGGCATGATCCATAGAGATATTAAGCCAGACAATCTTTTGGTCCGGTGGCACGGAGTTGAGGTGGTTACCGCAGAAGTTGGGGATGCAGGCTTTTTGGCTAATTTGGCTAAAATTACAGAAATTTTTCTTTTCCAAAAGGAAATGGCTCGTGAAAAATTCAACTACACAGAAACTAAATCAAAACTACCGTTTTATGATGGGTTAGTTGAAGGTGATAAAGATCCTGCAACTCATGTATTTAAAGCTGAAGTGGAAAGGTTGAACCCTCAAGACAAAGAGGTTCAAGGCGCTGCAAAAACGATGTTAAGCTATCTAGAATCTCTTGATGCTGTAATCCTTGGAACGCCCGCCTTTTTAACTTCAGATTACTACGTTACTCGAGTTCCCGATAGAAGGACAGATTTAGCTGCTCTAGGAAAAACCATTATACAACTAACGGACATGCCCGAATTTGAAGAGGCATCCGGATCGGTCAACCCTCTTTTAATAGGAGGTCTCCGCGACCTTGCTTTTGACCTTGAAAGAAAAAAGCTCAATAGTAAAGCCGCTGTTGAAAGGGTGAAAGCGGTAATGGAGCTTGCCGCTTAAGATTTTCTTTGATCTTTAGTGATTGTTTGGTTATATTTGACGGGCTATGAAGACAAATTGGCTTTCTAATGGTCTAGCGCTATTTTCTATGTTTTTTGGCGCTGGAAATATCATCTTTCCAATTATTGTTGGACAACATGTTCAAGGAAAGTTTTGGTATGCTTTTATTGGGCTACTTTTGACTGCCGTTCTTCCACCATTTGTCGGTCTAATCTCTATGACCTTTTTCCAAGGTGATTATGTTCGGTTTTTCAAAAGAATTGGGCGGTATCCAGGGGCGTTTGTCATCATCTTGATTTTGGCAATCATCACCCCTTTTGGAGGGATACCTAGGTGTATTACCTTGACCTACTCCACCCTATCAGTCTACCTGCCAGGGCTTAATCTCATCTGGTTTAGCATCGGCAGCGCCCTCTTTATCTTCTTTTGCTGCGTCAGAGAGAATAAAGTGTTAGATCTTTTAGGCTATGTTCTTACGCCTCTTCTTCTGATATTTCTAGCGATTATAGCGATCAAAGGGGTAGTCGACGCTCCAGAAATCGTACCAAGCGCAATGTCAGGCACCGACTCGTTTTTCTTCGGTCTAGTTGAAGGTTATAACACGATGGATTTGCCTGCTGTTTTCTTCTTCTCTGCCTTTGTTTGCCACCTTTTCAAGCAAGAGCATAAGGGGGAGGCCTCGCCTCGACAGATGATGTCGCACTTGCTCAAAGCCTCAATGATTGCCGCAGGATTGCTCACCCTTGTCTATATGGGATTTGGCTACGTCGCTGCTGTTTTTGGAGATCAGCTCACAGCCGTGCGCTCAGATCAGTTTTTGGGTGCCATTGGTGGAATCACCTTAGGGCAGTGGGGTGGGATTGTCATCTCGTTAGCCGTCGCCCTTTCAACCCTGACAACTGCAATTGCTTTAACAGTAGTGGGTAGCGATTTTTTAAGAGTAGATGTCTGCAAGAATAAAATCCCTCATTGGCTCTCTCTTGTTGTTATCTTGGGAATCACTGTTTGGGTCTCAATGTATGAGTTTTCAGGCATTGTCGCTTTTCTCTCTCCACTATTGCAGCTAATGTATCCCTCACTGCTTTTCCTCTGCGTCCTCAATCTTCTCTACAAGCTGTTTGACTTTAAACCAGTTAAATGGCCTTTCTATATTGTATTTGCAATTACAGTCGTACTTAGGTTTATTAAGTTTTAAACTTATTTGTTTGTAATTATATCTTTGACTGGTTAGTTTGAAGTTATAATGAAAAAATCAAAGGTTTAAAAACAATGGAAGGATTACGGCTAAATCCATGGTTTTCAATGTGGATCCATCCTCGCAAGACGATGCGAGCCATTTTAGAGAGCAATGTCAACTATCGATTTAATTGGCTCTGTTTTTTTTACGGGTTCTTATTTAACCTAAATTCTTCCAGAAGCATAGCCCTTGGATCTACCTATTCTTTCCCAGCGATATTTATCGCTGCAGTGATCTTAGCCTGGCCGGTTGGATATATTGTATTTACGATAACTAGCGCTCTCTTCTTCTGGGTGGGTAAGTGGTTCAAGGGCAGTGGTTCCTATCTACAAGTGCGCTCTGCTGTTGCCTGGAGTGCAGTGCCCGTTGTTGCCAACATTCTCCTTTGGTTTATAATTATTGGCCTATTTGGAGCAGGCGTTCTTGCCCCAACCAGTCTTGATACCGTAAACAATGGAATCCTTGGCTTATTCACACTTCAATTTATCTTGAATGTGTGGAGTTTTATCCTCCTTTTGCACGCTTATGGAGAGGTGCAAGGCTTCTCTGCCTGGCGCTCTCTACCAGTTGCAATTATCGCCTTTATACTTTGGGTCATCATCTCATTTGCCTTCTTCACCTTTGTGTTCTGGGCATTCGGATGCTTTAGTCAAATACCAACAGTAATAAGGAGCTAATAATGAGAATATTGAGAAAATGCTTGCTGGCAGCAGGTGTTGCGATGCTAGCATCAACTAGCGTTGCAAATGCAGACGTTACAACAATAGAAGCTGGCAATCAGCACAGCTGGAAGCAAATGCACTCATCGTCAGGCAACTGCCTTGTGAGCTTTCCCTCACAGCCGCAGCATATGCAGCAGCACATGCCACTGCCTGAAGAGAATACCCACCTCAAGTACGACGTCTATGTCGCAGGCATGGATGAGCAGGTTGTGTTTATGGTACTGATTGCAGAGTATCCACCTTCGATGAATTCTGCCTATGCAGAGCAGAGTTTGGAGGCCTTTTTGAATGGAATTCTCACGCAGAATCCCAATAATCGCCTGGTATTTGCTGATTTGACAGAAGTTCAAGGGCACAAGGCGTTAGATTTTTTCATCCGCACCCAAGATGTTTATTTTAAAGGGCGCGCAGTGATGGCGAACAACAACCTCTATCTACTTGCTATGGAGTGTGAAGTGAGTCATTATCAAGAGTCGAAGTTTACCTACTTCATCAACTCGTTTCAGATTTTGAAATAATAATACCCAGGTGGGGATTTTCCCCACCGCTAATAAATTTACCAAAGAGATTGGTTTAGATCGCATAAGACCCCCAATCTTTGAAGCTATATTTGGCTTTAACTAAGCTGAAGCAGGCGAAATAAACTGACAAGTCTCCTGTAAAAGAAGCCCTTAAAGTTCAGCAGTAATCCCTGATAAACTTGCCCAGAATTCTTTTTCCTCGCTTGACAATGGATTTAAGTAGAGGTCAAGGCTCTCAAGAGAAGAGAGGTTGCCCAACTCTCTTGGAATAGCTATTAGCATATTTTGTTGGAGGTCAAGCGCTCTAAGAAAGATGAGTTTGCCCAACTCTCTTGGCACAGTTTTTAACTGATTAAACCCGAGGACAAGCCGCTTAAGAGAAGTGAGGTTGCCCAACTCTTTTGGAATAGCTTTTAACTGATTACCAGCGAGGTTAAGTAGCTCAAGAGAAAAGAGTTTGCCCAATTCTATCGGCACAGCTGTTAACCAATTACACTTGAGGTCAAGTTCCTGAAGAGAAGAGAGTTTGCCCAACTCTCTTGGCACAGCTGTTAAGTTACTCCTACAGAGTAAAAGTTTTTGAAGAGAAGAAAGGTTACCCAATTCTCTTGGAATAGCACGAAGTTCTAGATATTCTAAAGAAAGCTCACTCAACTTTCGAATACTAGACTCTGGGTTCTCAGTCCATTCCTTGAAGGCCTTAGCTATTCTCTCTCTAAATGGAGCATCAATTTTAAATCTATAGGATCTTTTAGTAAGACACCAGCTTTCCAAACCTTGCTCTTTAATAAATTTGGCAACCAGGTCATCTCCCATTTTTGATGCAAATTCACAAATGACTAGATCAGGGAGCGCTTTTAATTTCTCTTCAAGAGAATCTGTTGGATAGCACCAAGTGTCTAGGTACTGTTCTACTAACTTGATTTGCTCATATGGCGCTTGGTGAGGCGTGAGGCCTATTGCCGCAGGAGTCGTGTAGTTTCCCGCAACCTCCCAAAATTTTGTAAGGAAAGCTAAATCATCTTTGACATTTTGATGCAGAGATTGGCCGAAGCTTGTTGAAGCAGTTCCTAGATTTCTTAAATCTGAAGCGCCTAGATATTGCTGAACTAGACATGCTCTTACTGATAGAGTTGCTTTGAATTTCTCGGGATTAGGCGCTCTTTTCATCACATTTGCGAGCTCGCGTTTAAGTCTTAGAATGACTCTGCGTTTTTTCTTGCCTTTACCAAATTTTCGCCTTGAAACATCATCGATTTGTTGTTGTAATGCCTTGCTTTCTAGTTCGTAGTCGAAGGTGTGTTGTCCATGTTGGACCGTCCCGCTTGCTGCTGCTGGAGCACTTGAGATTGTCTCAACAGCTATCTGAGCTAGGGCTTGAGCAGGACGTGAGGTGGGCACGCCTGCACCTGCGTAAGCAGGGTAATCTGGCAAGCTGTTTGACATGTGTTTTGTTAGTTCCATTCTTAACTTCAATATTTTTAATAAGTATTATATAATTAATAAATATTAAAATAAATAATAAATGAAATTTTATTTAATAAGTGTGTTTATTTATATGCGCAAAAATTGTTGTATCTGTCGCAAGGGTAAGATTTTTTGGCTCGGGCAAGCTCTGGGTATGTTACGTGCGCTTAGCGCCCAATAATTGAAATTGGGTGTTGGACAGGCTCTTAAAAAGCAAGTTCGGCTTTGGCGCCTACGTAAGGTGCTGGCTTGAAGTGGTAGTAGCGAAGGTCGGAGTGGTTGGGATTTTGAATCAGAAGCCAGCCACCAAAGGAGCCGCCGCCGAAGACTGAGAAGGAGAAGCCGTAGCGCTTGTAGTAGAGACCTAGGTCAATACCATCAGCCGATTGGGCAACCAGGGCTCCTTCGGGGGCCATTTGCGTGACTGGTAGACGGTGATTTGCTTTATACCAGCCGCCAAAAGAGCGGTAACGGACTGCAGCGCGCCAGTCGCGATTGAATATGTAGGCCATGGAGATGTCGAGGGGAAAGACGGCATTGACTTTGATTTTTCGAGAGAGGTAAAAGTCCATTCCAATAATTGGGAGAATGTAGGTGCTTTTCACTCCTGTTTGACCAAGGAGGCCAAAGTGAATTCCCATGGAACGGGTGTACATAAGCCTTCCCCAGAGGACTCCAGTTGCAAAGGTGTGTTTGCTGAGGTTAAAAAACTCTGTGTCTATGTGCGCGCCAAGCTCAACAACCCAGCGCCATCTGTCGATTGATGTGGTGACGTATGCCATGGAGATCACAAGATCTTGGAAGTGCTTTTTGGTAAACTTGGGGTTTTCGGGCCAATCGAGATCAAAGTAGTTGTAGCCAACTTCGCCGCAAATGCTGTTATTTTGATTAAGCCTGCCTCCAAAGTAGGCGCAGCCTGCTGCCTCTTGGTATTTGATTGTGGTGTCTTGAAAGCCTTGGTTTTTAAAATGAGACTTGTCTATAGCTGCGAAGTAGCCCTCTAGCTCGACATTGCGCCCTTCATGTAGGAAAAAATAGTCATTGATGTGCGTTAGATCAAGGCTAAAGATGAGGGTGGGGATCAAAACGAGTAGGTACTTCATCGCATCAGCTCTTTGGTTGTTTTGAAGTGAAGTTTTGCAACCTCATTGAGGGCTTCAGGGCCAAATCGGTCTACAAAGCGTTTGCCTGGTTTGATGACATGGGTGGCCCCTTTAGGTAGCGCGACACCCCAGCGCTTTTCTAGGTCTTTTAGGGCGTGAAGAAATCCAGCTCGTGCTAGAAGTGAGGCTGCGGCAACAACTATATCTGAGTCGGCGCGAGGTCTTTGCGTGATGTTGCCTGTATAGCCTTTCTTGCGTAAATTGCGAGCAACTAGATCTTCTTTTGTAAATTGATCAATTAGGATTTGGTCACAGGGTTGCTTTTCAAGAGTGTTGTGCACTGTGGTCGCATGCCCCCAGGCTAGCATATGGTTGAGGTTTGGGAACTTGGTGTAGAGCTCATTATATTTAATTGGGTTCAGCACGAGTACCGAGTAGGGACAGATTTTTTTGATTTCTTCAGCAAAGCGTATTGAGTGCTCATCTGAGATACGTTTACTCTCTTTAATCCCAAGAGAGTTGAGTTGGTTAATCAGCGCTTCATCTGCATAGCATGCTGCGACAACCAGAGGACCGAAATAGTCGCCTTTACCAGCTTCATCAACACCTATACGTGGGTGCAAATCGACAGTTGGATTTGTGTAGCTTAGGTCTTTGAGTATTTCAGGCTCTAAATAAAACTCAATAAATTCGTCTTTTTCTTTCCCTTGAACCGTTAGCTTGCCAGAGGTGTAAAGCGAAAGTGATACCCCACGTTTTTTGGCTGAGAAGATCGTGTAGGGGGGATTTGCGAATTCAAAACCTCTGTCTGAGAGGTCAGATTTGAGTTTGTCTGCAAGTTTTGTATCGATAGTTGCTGTAAAGCATGAGGGTTTTTGTGTCATACCAGAAAATGGTATCACAAATATTGCAATTTTGGATAGTCTAGGACAGATGATAAGGAGTAATAATTATGGAAGATGATGTCAAAAGGATTGGAGATCGGCTTAAGCTTGCGCGTGAAGAGCTCAACATTTCACTTAAAGAGGTAGAAAACTCGACTTCGATTCGCTTAAGCTATTTAGAGGCAATTGAAAAAGGCAGTAGTGATAAGTTTCTAACAAACGTTTACATGTTTGGATTTATGAGACAATACGCTTCATTTTTAGGCCTCGATCTTGATCAACTTTCAAAAGAATTTCCGGTCTTTTTCAAGGCTCCGAGTGTCAAGCATGAGTTTGAGTATGGAATCGGCACGCTTGAAGTGAGGGGAAGCACAACTGGTGGCGTCAGGTGGTTTCCGAATCTGCTCTGGGCCGGCGCTTCAGCGCTTATTTTGATTTTGGCCTACTATTTCATGAAATACGTTGGACTTGTCTAAATGAATCATCTTGAAGGTCAGACATCTCCCTTTCTCAGGCGCTACCTAAAAAGCCCAATTGATTGGTTTCCGTGGAGTGAAGAGGCGTTTGTAAAGGCAAGGCAAGAAGACAAACCAATTCTCCTTTCAATTGGCTACTCGACGTGTCATTGGTGCCATAAAATGGAAAAGGAGACCTTTTTTGACTCAGAGATCGCAGACCTTTTGAATGCAAGTTTTGTTGCGATTCTCGTTGACCGAGAAGAGCTTGCTCATGTTGACCGTATCTACACAGATTTTGCAAAATCTCTTCTAGGCTATGACATTGGCTGGCCGCTGAATATTATCCTTAGTTTTGATTTAAAGCCGTTTTTCGCAACGACTTATCTTCCGCGAGATCCAACTTCTGATGCAATGGGGATGCGTCAATTGCTTTTAGAGGTCGATCAGGTATGGAAATCTCAAGATCGCTCTCTTTTAACCGAGCAGTCCAAAGAGATGATCGAGATCCATCAGGAAAAGATCTCATCAGAGGGGAGTCAACTGCCTCCTGCCACTACGATCGAGCGCACAATTGAAGCGATGTTGATGCGCGCAGATGTCAAGTGTGGTGGCTTTGAGAGTCTGCCGAAATTTCCCATGGGGAATATGTTAAGCTTTGCTGCGAAAGCTGCAAGCAACTACAACGAGCCCCGCATGCACTATTTTGTCCAAAAAACCCTAGATGGAATTTCACAAGGGGGGATTTGCGATCGCATTGGAGGTGGGTTTTTTCGCTATAGCATAGACCTAGAATGGCATATTCCAAATTTTGAAAAAAATCTCTCTGATAATGCACTTCTTGCTAAAGCTTTTGCAGAAGGCTACCAACTCACTGGAAGCTCGGCGTATAAAGATCAAGGGATTGCAATTTGTCAATTTGCAGAGAGCCTTCTCAACGGGGGTTTCTACACCTCAGTTGATGCAAAACCAGACTATTACACGTGGTCTCTCGGTGAGTTAGAATCGATTGTCGGTCCTGAAGAGGGCCCCTTAGTTAGTGAGTTTTATCAAGCGACAGATGAGGGGAACTTTTCAGGAAGAAATATCCTTTTTTGTGATGAGAGAGTCGAAGAGTTTTGCGGTAGAAAGCAACTCGACGCTAAGGCTTTTGATAAAGTCCTTCATCGAGCAGAAAAACTTCTGCACAAAGAGCGGAAAAAACGCAAACGTCCCTTTGTTGACGCTAAAATTCTTCTTGGTCCAAACGCGTTGATGGTAGATGCTCTTGCAACTTGTGGATTTGCCTTTAGAAAGACACCTCTTCTTGAAAAAGCGCGAGCGTGCGCCGATTTTTTAATTGAACATCACCTCTCTGACGGTTGGGCAAAGAGAAGTTATTGCGAGGGGAAGTTAAGTGGTGAGGCGACCTTAGATGATTACGCCTATTTTGTGCGCGCACTCTTGACGTTATTTGAGCTGGGGCAGGGGTCGTATTACTTGGGGCTTGCAGCTGAATTAACAACAAAAATTCGCGATCTTTTCAAAAGAGAAGATGGGGGATATTTTTATACTAGCGAGAGAGAGTCTTACCTCTTGAGAAGGTGCGATTTTGAAGATTTTTCCGAACCTTCAGGCAATGGCGTGCATTGCGATAATCTATTGCGTCTATTTCAAATGACAGACAATCCATTATATTTGCTAGACGCAGAAGACATTTTAAAGGCAGGCTATCAAACTCTTTTAGACAAACCGATCTCTTGCTTTTCAATGATTCAAGCCTTAATGCGCTATTTTGATGTTAAGGCTCCAACGTTAATGATTTCTCTTGATCGTGACGCCTCTTTAAAAAATGAGATTGAAAAACGTTTGGGAAAAGGTTACTATCCACATTTGGTCACTGTTTGGAATCAACATGAGGATGCAATTATTCAACGTTTAATTCCTCAAATTAAACAGAGACAATGCAAAGATGGACAAACAACTCTCTATCACTGCATGAAACAAGAGTGCTTGGAAAGCTTCTCAGATGAAGCTGGAATACTTAAATTTTTGAAGAACCTCTAGGTATATATATGGAAGAGCGGATTCTAGGAGATTATGAAATTGTCAAACTACTTGGTGAGGGCCCGCTTGGGAAGGTCTATCTAGCCAATCATCGCTTCATAAAAAGACCCTTCGTTTTAAAATTGCTGCCTCCTAATCTCCAAGACGATCCAGCCTTTGTTGAGAGATTCACCAATGAAATCGCAACGCTTGCCACACTCGACCATTCAAATATCGTTAAAGTGCACAACGTCTCACATGTAGATAGCACGTATTTTTTAACTTGCGAGTGTATTGTCGATAGCGATCGCATCTCAACATCAATTTTTGATTATTTCCAAGCTAGAGGAGGCGAGCTAAGTGAAGATGAGATTTATCTACTTCTCTCGCAAATTGCCTCAGCTCTTGATTACATTCATCAAAAGACAATTGCTGGCATGCCTCTTGCGCACCGAGCGCTCAAATTCAACAACCTATTGATGGGAAGCCGCCTTGGTGAGGGTCCCTGCGTTTACCTCTCTGATACTGGACTTGCTCATATTATTGGTGAAAGTGTCCTAATATCAAAAGCATTCCAGGTTGTTTCAGAAAATATTGGGATTAAATCGACCCATCCCGACTTGAATCAATTGCAATCGAGTTTCATGCAGTCATTTGCCTTTTTAGCTCCAGAACAGAAGGTGGGAAAAGATTTTAGCGGAACTCAAGCAGATGTGTTTGCCTTTGGCGTCCTAACCTATTTCTTGCTCTCTGGTGAATATCCTGAAGGAATTTTCCCTCTACCTTCAGAGTTTGGGCGCACCCAAAGCTATGACTGGGATCGTCTCGTCAGCTCTTGCCTTCAGCTAGATCCGAGAAAACGCCCTCATTCATTGACTGAACTCTTACAAAGCATTAGTGGCGGTCAAAGGTCAAAACAGTCATTTGATCGTAAAATACCCCTCGATGATCTATCGCGCATGGATATTACAAAACCAAAACCTCCAGCCCCATCTCCAACTCCTACAGCTCCTGTCGCTCCCTCTCAGCCTCAAGTCCCGCAGGCGGCGCCTCGCCCCCCAATGACCCCTAAGCCGAAAAAACCACCGAGTCAGCTCGACTCGATCACCATGAACCTCACCCCTCGCATGGCATCAGCTCAACAAATTGTTTCATCGCCTGCTGCCGTCGCCGTCCAAACAGAGGTGCAGCCTGTTATTAAACCGCAAGAGTTAGAGCGCCCTGAATACGAGGAAGATCCCGGTGCAATCTTCCAAAAGGAGACTACTGTTGCCCCTTACAAACCAAAAGAGAAGGAGCTTAAAACAGTTGAGCCTCTTTTGACTGATATGGTTTTAGTACAAGGCGGGGAATACTACCGGGGATGTAACGAAGGCGCAAGGGATGAAAGGCCTCAACATATGGTTCATCTTGAGGGCTATGCAATGGACGTTCACCCTGTGACAAATCAGCAGTTTGTTCGCTTTTTAGAAGCAATGGGTGGAGAAAAAGATCACACAAATCACGACATTATTCGGTTGAGAGATTCACGTATTCGCAAGCAAGATGGGAAATATCTTGTAGAATCAGGATATGGATCACATCCTGTTGTTGGCGTCTCTTGGTATGGTGCCGTTGCCTATGCCAAATGGGTCGGAAAAAGGCTGCCAACTGAGGCCGAATGGGAAGTTGCTTGCCGTGGAACGATTCGCGATGTCATCTACCCAACAGGAAATGACATCGACAAAGACCATGCAAATTATTTTAGCGCTGATACAACACCAGTCATGACATTCCAGCCCAATTCAGTAGGGCTCTACGATATGGTAGGAAATGTCTATGAATGGTGCGCGGATTGGTATGATTACAACTTCTATGAAAGCTCGATTCACGAGCCACACAATCCAGTCGGGCCTGCCCAAGGGGTCTACCGCGTCTTACGAGGTGGCTGCTGGAAGAGTTTAAAGGACGATTTGCGCTGCGCCCACCGCCACCGTAATAACCCTGGAACTATCAATGGGACTTACGGTTTTCGTTGCGCATCTGACACAAAGGTGCTATAATCCTGCGGCATGAAACTACTACTGAGTAAGCCAAGAGGTTTTTGCGCCGGAGTCGAAAGGGCAATTGACACTGTAAAAGTTGCTCTTGAAAATTGGGGCGCTCCTATCTATGTAAAGCATCAAATTGTCCATAACCAACACGTCGTTTCAGAACTTGAAGCGAAAGGGGCAATTTTTATTGAGGACCTCAATGACGTCCCTGAGGGCGCTCGTTTAATCTACTCAGCCCATGGAGTTTCTCCAGCTGTGCGAGAGCAGGCAAAAAAGCGCAATCTCATCGAAATTGATGCGACTTGCGGACTTGTTACCAGAGTCCACTCTGCGGCAATTCGCTACGCTAAAAAGGGCTATCACATAATTTTAATTGGCCATCGCAACCACGTGGAAACGATTGGAACCGCAGGGGAGGCTCCTGAGTCAACGTCTATCGTAGAAACGCCCGAAGACGTTAACAAGCTAAATTTTCCTGAAGGCCAAAAACTCTTCTATCTCACACAAACAACGCTGAGCCTTGATGACGTTAAAGAAGTTTCACGAGCTCTTCTTGAAAAATTCCCACACATTGAAACGCTCCCAAGCTCTTCAATCTGCTATGCAACAACCAATAGACAGCTGGCGCTTCGCGAAATCACCGATTCAGCAGATCTAATTCTTGTCGTTGGCGATCGTACAAGTTCAAATTCGAATCGCTTGCGGGAGGTTGCTGAGCGGCGGGGAATTAACTCATATCTAATCAATGATGAGAGTGAAATTCAGAGCGCTTGGTTAGATGGGGTGAAAACAATTGGCCTCACAGCTGGCGCTTCAACGCCAGAACATGTTGTGCAATCTTGCATTAACCGTCTTTTTGAAATGGGTGTAACTGACACAGAAGAGGTCGAGTTTATTGAAGAGAATGTCGTTTTCTCTCTTCCTAAAACTCTTTATGCCACGACTTAAACCTTGTCATTGTCATAAATAATCTTTACAGCTATGTAGAGATTTATGGGAAAAGAAAAAATTGCCTCTATCGACAGAGGTTCCATGCGACGCATCTTAGGTGTTGCTGATCTCTTTGCAGTAGGCTATGGGGACTTAGGGTCCTCAATTTACTACGCTCTTGGAATTACCGCTATTTATGCCCTTGGCGCAACGCCGATCGCGCTTTTAATTGCAGGTTTAGTTTTTGCTTGTACCGCCCTGACTTATGCTGAAATGTCGTCAGTTGTCAGGGAATCTGGCGGCTCTGCTTTATATACAAGACACGCTTTTAATGATTTTATGTCCTTTATTGCAGGATGGGCTCTGCTGCTAGACTTTATTGTTACGATTGCAATCTCATCATATTCCGTTGCACCCTATCTCTCTTATTTTTTCGCCGATTTAAAACTGATTCCTGTAAAAATAGGGATGACAGTCTTTTTGATTTTTGCTCTTTTTGTTCTCAATACAATTGGCTCAAAATCCTCAACGCGCTTTAGCGTTGTTCTTACATTTCTCACTGTGACAACACAGCTAACAATCATTGTGATTGGAGCCGCAACCCTAGTTAACTTCGATTTCTTCACACATCTAAAAATCAATGTTCCAGGCTCTAGCTGGTCTCCAACATGGCCCCAGTTCATAAAGGGTGTCGCAATGGCAATGGTGGCCTACACGGGCATAGAATCGATGGCTCAGCTGAGCGGTGAAGCGCGTAATCCAAGTCGCACAGTACCAAAGGCCATCTTAATGGCAATGACAACGCTCCTTGTCATGTATATTGGAATTTCTTCAGTCGCCCTTTCAGCCGTCACACCTCAGGTTTTAAGCACACAATATCTTGAAGATCCCATTGCAGGGATTGTTGCCAATCTACCTTTTGCCTCAAATTGGTTAGGTCCTTGGGTTGGCCTTCTTGGGGCGGTGATTCTCTTAGTTGCTGCAAACGCAGGTTTGATTGGCGCATCGAGGCTCTCATTTAACATGGGCGAGTACTATCAGCTCCCACGCTTTTTCTACCGCTTGCACAAAAGATATCAAACGCCTTATGTTTCTTTATTTGTTTTTGGGCTCTTTGCCTCATTAATTGTGATATGGAGCCGCGGAAGTCTAACTTTTCTAGCAGATCTGTATAATTTCGGGGCGATGCTAGCTTTTTTCTCGGCGCATCTCTCTTTAATTAGTCATCGCATTCGCTTTCCAGAAATGAAGCGTCCTTTCAAAATTCCCTTTAATGTCACAATTGCTGGACGTTCAATTCCAATCACTGCAATGATTGGATGCATCGTTACATTAGCTGTCTGGGTGCTGGTGATCATCACAAAACCTGATGGTCGATATCTTGGGATCATTTGGATGGCAATCGGCCTAATCATGTTTTTTGCCTATCGCAAAAAGCAGCGGATTGGTTGGTCAAAATCTATCGAACTTGAAAAGGTTGCGATTGAAGAATTTCACAATTTCACTCTGAAGAAAATCCTTGTACCGACGCGAGGTGGGGCTGAGACAGAAGTGGTGCAAACAGCGTGTCAAATTGCTAAAATGCATGGCGCAGAAGTTACAGCTGTGAATATTTCACTCGTTCCTTTCACTTTCCCAATGCACCCTAATGTCAAGCTCGATGAGGGGCAAGGTTCGGCTGCGCTTCAAAGAGCTGAGGCAATTGGGCGCGAAATTGGAGTGCCAATCTCTCTTGAGATGATACAGTCTCGCTCGATTTCCAAAACAATTCTTGAGCTTCTCAAGGCTGGTGATTATGACTTGGTTGTTCTTGGCGCTCACATCTCTTCAATTGATGGGCAAAGTGTCAAGCTTACAGGTGTTACCGAAGAGATTTTTCGAGACGCTGAATGCCGCGTCTGGATTTGCCGTCCTAAAAAGCATTAACTACAGGTGACACGACACAAAGTGCTCCGGCGATTTCTCCAAAAGTCTAGGACAGGTCTCAGTACAAATGGGGTGAGCATGAACGCAGCGCGTGCTGAATGGACACCCCTTTGGAGGTGAAAGCGCTGAAGGAACCTCTCCTTCGAGAACTTTTAAAGGACCTAGAGCCTCTCCATTTTGTGGAATTTGAGGAATTGCAGCGAGTAGAGCTTGTGTATAGGGGTGTCGAGGCTCAGAGAAAAGCGCATTTGTCGGCCCTTGCTCTACAATCTGACCCAGGTACATTACAGCAACTTGATCACAGAGGTAGCGGACAACTGATAGATCATGAGAGATAAAAAGGTATGAAAGACCCATCTTTTTCTGAAGATCTTTAAGTAGGTTGATGATTTGAGCCTGAACAGAGACATCGAGTGCTGCAATTGATTCATCGCAAATGATCAGCTTGGGGTGAAGCGCTAGAGCTCTTGCGATACAAATGCGTTGCCTTTGCCCTCCAGATAATTCATGGGGGAAATACGATGCATGATGTTGATGAAGACCCACGAGAAATAACAATTCACGCACCCGCTCTTTCCTAGCAATTTGATCGTCCATTCCATAGATTATTAGAGGCTCTGCAATAATTTCCTCAGCTGTCATCCGCGGATTAAGTGACGCGAAGGGGTCTTGAAAGATCATTTGGATATCTCGTCGATATTCCATTAGTTCGGACTTAGTGCAATGAAGTAGATCAAATCCATTAAAATATATTGAACCTGCTGCGGGATCAATCAATCGAACAAGGGTTTTTGCAAGAGTCGATTTGCCGCAACCACTCTCTCCAACTAGACCAAAGGTTTGACCCGGTTCTATATCAAAGGAGACATCTTTCACCGCATACATTTTCCGCTTGCCGTAGGTAAAAAGTGTCGAGAGGCGAGAGACTGATAGCAAGGGGGGTCTACTCATTTTCAGCTCCTCGTCTTGAATCGTAGAGCCAGCAGGCGGTTTTTACCGATTCTCTCGGTGTAAAATCAGGAGGTGGCTTTGTTCCACAAATATGCATAGCGCTTGGACATCTTCGACAGAATGAACAACCTTTAATCTCATTGAGAAGGCTCGGTGGCTTGCCCTGTATCGGAGTTAATCGATCTTCTTTTGAAGCGCGCAGGCCTGGAAGAGAATCAAGGAGCGACTTAGTGTAGGGATGGGCTGCTGCAGTGAAAAGCTCTTTTCTCGAGGAGGATTCGACAATTTTGCCTGCATACATCACATGCACACGATCGCAAGTGTTTGCAACAATGCTCAAATCGTGAGTAATTAAAATAATTGTCGTCCTTGTTTGCTGTTGGATCTCTTTTAGCAGTTCCAAAATTTGCGCTTGAACAGTGACATCTAGAGCTGTTGTTGGCTCATCAGCAATGATAATTTCAGGAGAAGGCGCTAGTGCAATTGCGATCATGACCCTTTGACGCATTCCTCCACTCAACTCATGAGGGTAGTTATAATACCGTGATTCAGCCTCAGGGATTTTTACAAGATTTAAAAGGTGCATTGCTCGCCCTTTTGCTTCCAAACCTGTGAGCTCTGGCTGGTGCAGCCGAATTGCCTCTGTAATTTGATCGCCAATGCGCATTGTTGGATTGAGAGAAGTCATGGGGTCTTGAAAAATCATGCCAATTCTTCCCCCGCGTACTTTGCGCATCTCTTTCTCTGATAGATCGGGAAGATGTTGACCTTGAAACTTGAGTTTTTTTGCAGCTATTGTGACAGCCCTTGAGTCCAAAAGTCGCAAAATAGCTTTTGCTGTCACACTTTTGCCACATCCCGATTCACCGACAATTGCCAAAAATTCTCCCTCATAGACTGATAGAGTCATATCGCGAATTGCATGCACCTTTCCATAGAGAGTCTTGAAGTAGACGTTGAGGTCTTCTATTGTAAGAATCTCTCGCTTCATCTCAACCTCGGATCAAAAGAATCTCTAAGTCCATCGCCTAGTAGATTGAATGCAAGCATAGTGATGCTGATAAACCCAGCTGGAAGAAATAGCCGCCAGGGATAAAATCGCAAAGCAGAAAGGCCGTCATTTGCCATTGTTCCCCAGCTTGCAAGGGGAGCTTGCACTCCAAGTCCCAAGAAACTTAAAAATGCCTCTGTAAAAATAGCTGCGGGAATTGTTAAAGTCATCGTTGTAATGATTGAGCCAATTGTATTTGGAATTAAGTGGTAGAGTAAAACGCGCGATTCTGAGGCCCCAATAACTTTAGCCGCCGCAATATATTCCGACTGCTTGAGCTGAACAACTTGACCACGGATAATTCTGGCCATATTGATCCAGCCGGTAAGCGTCATCGCAATGATGATTGTAGTGATTCCCTGGCCAAGAACAACCATTAATAAGATGACAATTACCAGTCGTGGTAGCGAGTAAAAGACATCAGCTAAGCGCATCATCCAATCTTCTACTCGACCACCCACGTATCCTGCAAAGGCTCCATAGAAAACTCCGATGATGACATCAATAGCAGCAGCAGTCACGCCAATTAATAAAGAGATTCTTGCCCCCCACCAAATTCGAATAAAAATACTCCGGCCCAGCTCGTCTGTCCCAAACCAGTGCTTGAACGAAGGAGGTTGGTTTTTCATTTTGAGGTTGGTTTCAAAATATTGCGTTGGATGGAAATAGGGGATAAGGGTTGCGGCTAAAATAAGTAGGATAAGAAAAATGAGCGCTGCAATTGCTACGCGGTTATTTTTGAGACTTGTAAAGCTATCTTTCCAATAAGAGTGCGTTGGTTGCGTCTCTTCGTCTTCATCTTCATAAGATGCCCGTGCAATGGTGGTGAAAAGTGTGTCGACGTCATTCATTTTAAATACTCACCTTTGATCCTGGGATCGAGCCAAAAATAGATGAGGTCTATTATAAAGATCGCAAACATTAAAAGCGCTGAATAAAACATTGTAAGGCCCATAATCACAGTGTAGTCGCGATTTGAAATGCTTGTAACAAACCAACCACCAAGACCAGGGATGCCAAAAATTTTCTCAACTATGAAGCTGCCTGAAATAATCGCAGCGCTCAAAGGACCAATATATGAAACAACGGGCAAAAGGCTATTTTTGAATACGTGCCGACGCATCACTTGAAAGGTTGAGCACCCCTTTGCCTTTGCTGTAAGGACATAATCTTGTTGAAGGGTTTCAATCATATTAGTTCGCGTGAGCCTTGCAATAAAAGCAGTTGGCAAAGAAGAGAGCGCAAGGCTTGGTAAAACAGCGTGAGAGAGACCGCCCCAACGAGCAATTGGGAAAAGGGGCAGCTTCATTGCCAATAGATATTGAAGAAGAGTTGCCAAGATAAAGCTTGGAATTGACATCCCGATAACCGCAAGGATCATTGCTGCATGATCTTGCCATCTGGATTGATAGATCGAAGCAATACTACCTAGGAAAATTCCACAGGTAACAGAAATAAATAGCGCCAAGAGACCAAGGGAGAATGACACGGGAAATCCGTCATAGATAATATCATTTACTGTCCTGCCCTCATATTTGAAAGAGGGGCCTAAATCAAAAGTCACCAAACCCTTGAGATATTTGACATATTGGATGTACCATGGTTGGTCCAATCCATAATGGGTATACATACTCTTCATGATTTCTTCAGGTACGGCCTGTTCCTGAATAAAAGGATCTCCTGGAATAGTATGCATTAGAAAGAAAGTTAAGGTAGCGACAAAGAAAAGCGATATTGCTAGAAATGCGAGTTTTCGGGAGAAATATCGAACAAATTTCATCAAGGCAATACCAATATCACTTAAATGCAAAGATTGTAAAAAGGACCGGCGATTTTGTCAAAGAAGAAAAAAGAAAAAACTGTAAGAAATAATTTTAAATCAAGGCGTATTCATTTTACATCACTTGGTTGCGCCAGGAATTTAGTCGATACTGAAATAATGTTAGGCATTGTCTTAAAGGCAGGCTTTGAACTGATAGCAGAACATGAAAAGGCAGATTATTTAGTGGTTAACACCTGTGGGTTTCTTGAGTCGGCACGTCAAGAGGCAGTTGACATTCTTACAGAGTTATTTGACGAAAAAAGGAAAAGTGCAAAAGTAATTGTCACTGGATGCATGATTCAAAACCATCGACAGCTTTTAGAGAGTCAATTCCCGAAAATTCACGCAATGCTCAGCGCAGGCTCGGTAGAAAAGATCTTAGAGGCGATAAATGGAGAAGAGATTGATGAAGAGGCTCAAAGTTATATCCAAATGGGTGAGGTTCCTCGCTTCCAAACAACCCCTAATCACTACGCTTACCTAAAAATTGCAGAGGGGTGTAGAAAGCGGTGCTCTTTTTGCATCATTCCTAAAATAAAAGGGCCACTACAGAGCAAAAGTAATGCTCAGGTTCTACGGGAATTCAAGGCGCTACTTTCATCAGGAGTTAAAGAAGTCATCTTAATCGCCCAAGACCTTGGCGACTATGGCAAAGACCGAAAAGAGCGCCAAGGGCTAGAGGCTCTTTTGAAAGAGCTCTTGAAAGTGGAAGGGGATTATTGGCTACGCCTACTCTATCTCTATCCTGATGAGATAACTGATGAGCTAATTGCTGTTATAAAGAGCGATTCAAGACTAGTGCCCTATCTCGATATGCCGATTCAGCACATCAACAATACAGTTCTTAAAAAAATGCATCGAAAAACCAACCGCCAACACATAATTTCAACGATTACAAAACTTAGAGAAGAGATTCCGGATATTGTTATTCGCACCTCTCTTATGGTCGGTTTTCCAGGAGAGACCGAAGAGCAATTTGAAGAGCTTGTTGAGTTTGTGAATGAGTATCGACTCGATAATGTGGGGATTTTTAGCTACTCTCGAGAAAAAGAGTCTTATTCAAATCAAATTGATGGTCACCTGAGTAATGAGGTCAAGCAAGCGCGTTTTAAAAGACTTTCCGAGGCTCAAGCGCGAGTTGCTGCAGAAAAAAGCAATAAGCTCATTGGAAAAAAACTTGAAGTCGTTATCGAGGGGTACCATCCCGAGTCAAATCATTTAATGATTGGCCGCTACTATGGACAATGTCCAGATGTAGATGGCTCAGTTATTATTAATGATTGCACAAAGGTCCATGCTTTTGGAGAGCGCTACCTTGTTGAGATAACCGATGCAATCGGATACGATCTCATAGGTGGCGTGAGAGAGTCTTCATCGAATGTGTTAAAAATTATTTAAATTCTGTTTACAATAAATTTTTTGAATTTCTATAATATAGTCACAACCCAGAGGAGGAAGACAGTGGATGCAAGAGTCTTAGACCGTTCCGGATTGTCGACTATCGTGGGGCAAGTCGATTGCGCTAGATCTAATAATTCTTATGATTCTAGTTGCATTGAGAGGTCAGGGAAGAAAAAAAGATTAAAGAGGGAAGATGGGTGTCATTTAGATCTAAAAAGGTTCATTGCAAAGTGCCTTCCTAGATTCAAAGCAAGTACGCCACTTTATTGTGCAAATGTAAGCTTAGACAATGGAAATGAACTAAGTAGCGCCGATCTAAATAGAGTAATGGATAGTATATCAAAGATTGATTGTTATGAAAATCAAGTCAGGAGGGATGTAAAAGCAGTAAGGGATTGGAGGTTATTTCAAACCACAACTGAAGAGACAAAGGTTTTGTTAGATGGCCGAAAAGATATCATCAGACGCGTTGAAGAGATACAGGTCATCAACGGCAAAGGTGATATTGAGGCTTTCTCAGATGCAATACTAGCTGAGGGTTTACTTGGCATGGAGCTATCATGCCCTCTAGTTGGTAAAATTCTCGACGATATGGTGCTTGGAGTAAGAAAAGATCTCGCTGAGAGTGGAGCGACCCAAGTTCACACCATGCAAATATTAAAACTTGTGATCCGGCAAGTACATAAACTTGGTATTGATGTGCTTCAACCGCAAGTCGTGACATTTTTATCTAAAAGAGATCTTGAAGTTGTATTGGAACGCGGCCATGATTACCAGCTGCCAGGTCCTCTGTATGCAAAATTTCTCGAGTTTGTTAGCAGAAGAACCGATGAAACCAGCACAACAATATCAAACGACGTTGCCACTTAATCTAAGATCGGCTACAAGCTGGATTAAGTAGGATACTGCCCGGGCTACATAGGCTAGCTCGGGCTTAGATTTTAGGAGAAGCAATGTCTAAGTCAGAAATTGAGCAAATTTTAGGTAAACTCGGCCCATCACTTCTTGAGCATAAATGCAACACAATCTCAACAGAAATGCTGCATAAACCAGGAGCTGATTGGGTAGATAGAATCTTTTCTCAATCTGATCGCAGCATTCGCGTCCTACAAAATCTCCAAGAAATTTTTTCTCACGGTCGCCTTGCAAATACGGGGTATCTCTCCATTTTACCCGTTGATCAAGGTATCGAACACAGCGCATGCGCATCTTTTGCACCCAATCCCATCTATTTCGATTCTGAAAATATCATCAAACTCGCCATCGAAGGGGGGTGCAATGCTGTGGCGACTACCCTTGGCGTACTTGGTTCTGTTGCACGTAAATATGCTCATAAAATTCCCTTTGTCTTGAAATTTAACCATAATGAATTTCTCTCCTACCCAAACTCCTACGATCAAATCCGTTTTGCTGGCATGAAGCAGGCCTACGAGATGGGCTGTCGCGCTGTAGGGGCGACAATCTATTTCGGCTCTGAAGGTTCAAATCACCAATTAATTGAGGTCTCTAAGGCGTTTGCTTATGCTCATGAACTGGGAATGGCGACGATTTTATGGTGTTATTTACGTAATGAGGCATTCAAGACAAAAGATGTCGATTACCACACTGCTGCTGATCTCACAGGACAAGCAAATCACCTCGGCGTCACAATTGAAGCTGATATCATTAAGCAAAAACTTGCCACTTGCAATGGCGGATACAAAGCTCTAAAGTTTGGCAAAACACACGACAAAGTCTACAGCGAGCTCTCTTCTGACCACCCGATTGACCTTTGTAGGCTCCAAGTAGCCAATTGCTATATGGGACGTATGGGTCTCATCAACTCAGGCGGCCCTTCTGGAGATAATGATCTGCAAGATGCCGTATCAACAGCTGTTATCAATAAGCGCGCTGGTGGAATCGGCCTGATTTCTGGTCGTAAATCTTTCCAAAAGCCGATGAAAGAGGGGGTTGAGCTCTTAAACGCTATCCAAGATGTCTACTTATGTGATGACATTCAATTAGCTTGATCTCTCAGGGAAGTGAAAGTATTCCATGGGGAGTGGATAGTCAAAGATTTGCTTCTCTTTGCTCTGCTTTCTCTTTTTGCGGTGCATATTTAGCTCATCCACATGTACCTTGCCAGTCAACCGATTTCCCCAAGGGTAGGGTTTTTTAGGTGGTGGGACATCTGACTGATCATCAATAAGGCTCCCAAAAACATCAATGATTCCCCCAAATGCACCTGCCTGACTCTTCGCACCCTCTTTGGCGATCATCAATGCAATTTTACCAACAACAGCTCCCTTATCGATATGAATATTTCCAAATGGACCTTTGAAAGGTATCTTGAAAACGTAATCTGGGCTTAATCCAGTTAGCCCCATTCCAGAGGCAAGGGCTTGGGAGGTAAGGCCGATAATCATATTGACATATCTCTTGTTGAAGTCAATATTGCCCCATGTGCAAATATGGTAGCGATTGTCATAGAGAATTTCAGTTCGTTCGATATCAAGCAATCCCCGAGAAAAGTGCATATCCAATGGAGCAAACCAAAGTTCACTAACATCCTGCCCCTCTAACTTGAATATCCCACCCATCTGACTCATGTTTCCACGATTGTAAAAGCGCATTTTTCCAAGTTGAAGTTGAATGCTAGGCATTAATATGGTTGAGGGATTGAGCTCATTCAATGGAAGAATGAAGCCTTTTTCATCTATACGTAATCGAATAGGCTTGCGCGAGCGTATGGCAAAGATGTCAAACTCATTAAATAGTATTTTATCAAGGCGCTTGGTCAAGTTCATACGAGCTGTTAATGGGCGCTTCAGCATGAGTTTATTGTTGATGACAACTCCATCGAGATCGAGCTTGGCTTGCGAGGCATCGACATCTAAAGCGAGCGTGCCATTTTGACTTTTGATCGATGCCTTTAAAGTACTATTGACGTAGTTTCCAAGAATAGCTGATGGTGGAAGAGTCCCTAGCTTAAATGCGCGAAAAAGAGCATCGATTAGCATTGAAGGAATATGACTTACCTTAAGACTCGTTGTAAGTTCGAGCTGTCCATAGTTTGGTTTCCCATCTTTATCAACGGGGATTAAAAGAGCTCCAGTTCCATCAACTGATCCACTAAGCGCCTCTCCATGCTCGCTTGCTTTTGAGGCAATTTTCGAATTTGTGTCAAAAAAGAGGGGATCTTTAGGCTTTTTATCTAGCAAAAATTTACTACGCGGCGCCTCAGCAATCATTCCAGTTTCAACATCTTTGATTACAAGATTTTCTAACTTCAAGGCTCCTTTAAAAGCCATCAAAGAGAAGTCATCACCTATTGATTTGATGAATTTACCCTCCTTGAGAGGAATATTTAACCGGTCTAAATTAAGAGATAGATCAATCGGTTTGAGAAGAGTAAAATAGAGAGGTTCTGCTGGCCCAGTTGTGAGGTGGTTGATAGCTTGAAATCCTTCAGGAGTGAGCGTCCATTGGATTTTTAGTGGAGCGCGTGAGCCAAGTTTTAAATCGTTTTGGAAGTCGACAAAACCATTTATTTTTAACAGAGGGGCATCGAGCTTCATTTTGCACTGCTTTTTAGACTCTGCTAGAATGAAATTAGCACTGAGATTCGCTTTTTCGCCAATAAGTTGTGGAGCTACTGGATTAATATCAAGCAGGGGAGTGAACCATTTTGACGGGATCCCCTCGCCATTGATATTGAGCGTAAAGTTTGCATTCTCATAGGGATCTTTTAACCTAAGATCAAAGCTGCGGACTGTAAGGTCGCCATGCAAAGAGCCCTCCTTCTCTACATCGGATTCAAGTTGAAAATCCATCTCCTGTGATTTTTGATCGAGATTAAAATAGGCGTGTACTTGGTCAAGGGAAATCACCTCTTTTTGTACAACATCCTCTAATTCAATTTTTTCAGTAAATAACTTAGCCTTCACATATGATAGAGGATAAGAGGCGATGCTTGAGTCGTAGGTAAAAGGATCTACTGTAATGGCGATTGCGGTTTTCTTTTTCACTAAAAAGTCTGACTTCAAACGCTCACGAACTGGAGTCCAACGGTCTGGTATAAGTTGATAAGCTATTGTAAATGGTTTTGATACAGAAACCTTTGAAAAATTCGGTGAAACGCTCCCAAAGATTTTTGTGCTTAAGACATCAGACTTAATATCAAAAGCATACTGTGGCAGTAAAATGGCATAATTTGGAGTGATTGCCACATCACCTGTGAAGTTGAGCTCTAGAGGAGAGCCAATGAATGCCAGCAGTTCTGTAGAGGCGTTAGGAACAATGGTTGCTGAGCTCTTTAGTCTGTTTTGTTCTACTTCAAGTGTGAGGTCTTTAACCAGGGTTTTATCTGCTAAGGTTCCTCTATCAGACGTGACTTTAAAAAAGACATCTCTTGGGTTTTTTAAATCATGGAGGCTACCCTCAAACTCAAAAGGCGCATTTAGGTAATTCGATTGAAGGCTAAGCCTTCCTTTACAGCGGCTTGTCTGCTGGAGACTTTCGGAGAGTCCATTAATTTGAAGAGAGTTGATCGTCATCTGATCAAAATGTAATTTACTCACCTGAAGAGAGCCTGCTAGAGCTAAAGAGGGAAAAGAGAGTCTGCCATTGATGGTTGGGATCTTAAAACTTTTGAGAATAAGCTCCAAATTTGCCGCTTCTTTCAAAGTCCACTGAGAATCTCCGATTAACTGCGACATTTCAGGTGTGATTCGCCAGTGTATATCAGCAGGGGTGCTCGAGCTTTCGGTGTCGATACGGGCGCGAATGAGATCTGTATCAATTTTAGCTTGTGCTGAGTAGCTGCTACTGTCAGTCTTGATTTTCGCCTGCATATCAAGCGATTTACCAACAGCTTGAACGAGAAGTCCTTTGTAAGATAAAAGGCGATCAATTCCAGAGATTGGAAGATTGCGAATTGTCGCATCGAGTTGATAGTTTAGCGTCTCTTTCCAGTTCTTAGGGTCAAAATTTAGCCGCGTTTTTACATTGACAATACCAGTTTCAGCCCCCTCTTTAGTCTTGGCAAAGAGGTTTATATTGATCGGCTCACCGCGACCTGGAAATTGCATTTTAGCAGAGATGTCTGAGAAGGTAATCGGGGGATTCTTCCCCTTACGAATCGTTAATTTTCCATCTTCTAGTTCAAAATTATTTAAAAGAAAAAATCCCGCAAAAGAGCCGCCTCCACTCTTTTTTGCTAGTATCAGATCGACATTTGGCGATAGTAATTTAACATCTTTTAAACGCAGGCCATGGAATATGATCCCCAAAAGAGAGTCGTTAACCTCTAGTTTTTTAAATGTAATTTGTGTTTGGGCATCTTGATAGGAAAATCCCTCAATAGTTTGCTCACTAAACCAACCAAGAGAAAGGCGCTTAATTTTCATCTCTCCATCGCCGGCCCCCTCAATAAATCGCGTTCCAGGGCCCGTCGACAATAGATAGGGAATTGCTGCAACAGAAATGATAATCAGAAATACAAGTCCTAGGACGATTTTTAGAAAGAGTCTCATTGCGATGCCTTTAAGTAGTAGAGCGCTAGCAGAGTTTTTGCGTCAGAGGGCTTGGTTTGAAGCGCCTCATCAAGTGTCATTTTAACAACCTCAATCTTGTCCGTGTCTTCAGCATGCAAAGGGTTTAAAAATAGCTCTTGTGCCATAAAAAGATGAAGTTTTTCATTGCAAAAGCCAGGGGCCGAATAGAATTCAAAAAGTGGCTTTAGCACTTTTGCCCCAAATCCCGTCTCCTCTCGAAGCTCACGCTGGGCACACTCCTTGGGGTCCTCTCCTTTCTCTAAAACTCCCGCAGGAAGCTCGAGAAGCACTTGATCAACGGGGTTTCTATGTTGCTTAACAAAGACGATTTTATCGCCCTCAATTGGTAGAATCACAGCAGCTCCTGGGTGCTTGACCCATTGATGCTCTTGTTCATCTTCGAAAACTTGAAATAGAGGTCCGTTAAGTAGTTGTTTCATCAGGTGCGCCCATGCATACATATTTCATTTCTAAGTAGTCGTTGACCCCATAGCGAGAGCCCTCAACTCCAATTCCCGATTCTTTATGACCACCAAAGGGGGTCCCTGCAGAGGCTATCCCTACTTCATTGACACCAACCATACCATATTCCAAACCCTTAGGAACGCGCCAAGCGCGGTGAAGGTTTTCCGTGAAAATATAGCTTGCTAAACCGTAACGCGTGGCATTTGCACGCTCAATCACATCGCGCTCATCTGAAAAGGTGAGACAAGAAATCACCGGGCCAAAAATTTCTTCCTGCGCGATTGACATTTCATCTTTAACATCGATGACAATTGTGGGGTCGAAGGAGTTTCCACTACGTTTTGCGCCTGAGATAACACGCGCTCCCGCTTGTTCGGCTTCGTGAATTAATCGCTCAACTTTTCCTAAAGCAGCTTGATTAATCAGTGGAAATACTCCCTTTTCAAGCTCTTCAATGGCCTTTTTGACCTTTTCAACAAATACTTTTTGGATGCTCTCATGGACATAGATGCGATTTGGACAAATACATGATTGTCCCCAGTTGCGAAATTTTGCTGCGATCAGTTTTTTTACTGTGAGATCGAGATTTGCATCCTCAAAGACAATAAAGGGAGCGTTGCCACCAAGTTCTAAAGAGAGTTTTTTCACATGGTTTGCCGCCCCTCGCATGAGAATCTTACCCACTTCAGTTGAGCCTGTGAATGAGAGCTTACGCACCTTTGCGTTATCCATCATCTCTTGGCCAATCGCCTTAGCGTCTCCCGTGATGAAATTGATCACACCATCTGGAAAGCCCGCCTCTTGAGCGAGAACTCCAAGGGCAAAAGCGCTAAGAGGGGTTTGTTCATCGGGCTTAATTACAAGAGTGCAACCGACTGCCAAGGCGGGGGCGCATTTGCGCGTAATCATCGAGGAGGGAAAATTCCAAGGAGTGATTGCGCCAACAACACCTACAGGCTCTTTTAGGACAAGCCCATGCTCACCTGGAGTTTCGCTTGGCATGAGATCTCCAAAAATACGGAGCGCCTCATCTGCAAACCAGTAGATAAATGAGCTGCCATACTCAATTTCTGCGAGCGCCTGCTTGAGGGTTTTACCCTGTTCTAGACGCATAATTTCAGCAAGTTCTTCGGCATTTTCATCGATCAACTCGGCCCATCTTCTTAGGGTTTTGCTGCGTGTTGAGGGGGACGCTTGAGACCAAACCTCAAAAGCGCTATAGGCCGCATCGATCGCTACCAGACACTCTTTTTGCCCCAGAAGGGGGATGTGATTAATGACTGAGTCATCAAAGGGGTTTAATACAGGGAGGGTGCTTTTTCCTTCAATCCACTTTCCATTTACCAGGCATTTGGATTGAAATAGCCTTGATTGCCGAAAATTCATGTTCGAATTTTAGGCAATCAAACACTATCTTGTCAATTCAGCTCTTATTCGTCTGAATCATAGTCATCAAAACCAAAATCGGAATCTGAAAAAGAGTCATAAACCTCTGGGACATATTTGTCGTCATTTGCTTGCATGTCTAGACGCTCGTGAGCCTCCCGTAACATTTCCTCCCTACGGATAGCTAATCGATCATCATGCACTTCCATTGACAGTTGCTCTTGTCTCTCTACAGGATCAATATAGGTATAAGCGCCACTTTGACTTCTTAAAATCATGCTTTCAAACGGCTCACCCAACCTGGCGACAATACGAGTTGATAAAAGGTATCCTTCTCGAATAATGCTTGAAAGCTTAGAGCGAAACTCACTAAAGCCAATATGCCAGTGCATATATCCGTTTAAAGCCTCAAACAACCCGATATCACCGCTCTCGTAGATAGCTAAGACAACGCTGCCCAAATTGTGAACATATGAACTGACAAACATTGTACTCTCGACATGTAGCAAAAATGCAGCTTTTCCAGCAGGATCAAGCGAGTCAATGAAGCCAGATGCTTCTGGATTAAGAATTTTATAAACTTCTGCCTTTTCAATTGGGCTTAAAGCTTGAATCGCTCTTTGAGTTTGATATGTAAAACCCTTTCGGCCTAGATAGCTGGATCCATCCTCATACTCCTTTCTTAGGTAGTGCATCTTAGCTGCTGCCGATCCCGTTTCCATGAGATTTGCAATAAACTCGGTTTGCTCAGGAGTTTTACGACCTAGATCTATCGAATCGATTAGCACCGTCGCAAGGGTCGGGGAAAAGCTTTCTAAAGCCTTAACCGGTAGGTTTGTAGCAAATTCTAAAACCCTCTTTTGCGCTTTAAAAAACTCGGGAAGTTCCTTTTGATCAATACCCATAGCTTCACAAAGCTTCTCAATTCTTTCTGACGGGCTGACTACTTGCATGTAGCCACCTGGGACCCTAGCAAAATCATACTCAATATCTCTTATTGAATAGCCAGAGCTAGAAAAGGCGCTCATTTCTCTTGATAGCTTTGAGAAATCATACTTTAAGTTCTGACTGACAAATTCGTTTAACTCGACACCTGTAAGCTGCAAGTCTGCAGCGCAAATGACTAGCTGTCTCACATGGGGTAGAAAAGCTTCTCTTTCTCTAATAAGCAACAAAAGAGAATCGAAGCTAGGATGTCTTTCACCAGATGCTTTTGTAAGGTCTGCAAACACATCGATAAGCCTTTCTACTACTCCACCAGTATAGCTAGTTGAATTCATTAGACCTTCAATCAACGAGGTGTATTCTGTAGGCTGTGTCAAAAGAAACTGGACGATTCCCGGCTTATCAATAGCAAAAGAGCGGTATTGATATGTTTTTTGCCTATTGAGTTCTTTAGAAACGTTTTCCAAATATTCAGATAACGCTTTAGAGGGGAGGTGTCGCAAGAGTTTCGGTGGAATAGAGAGCAGTAGCTTTGCTCTATTATCCAAATGAAGTCCATTTGTACTGTAGAAACCCTCAACAACTTTTATAATCGATTCATCGGAGATCCCTAGCACTTCTTTGTTAGCAAGCATCAGGTGGAACATATCATGAGGCATTTCACCCTGAATCATATGGTAATGATTTCCAACATGCGGACCAAATCTTTCAAAAACAGTTCGGAATCTATTTTTCACCTCTGGACTGCAGTCTGGTTGAATCACAGCAAGCCCATTTTCAATCTTTACTCCTGTAAATTGGCTAAGTAGGAAATTCATACTTCTAAGTTTTTTTGTTTGGGTAATGTATCTTGTAATTCCCCGATCAACAAGACGATCAATTTTACGATTGAGAAGAGGGTATTCTGTCTTATGGATTGATTTTGCTACTTTGAGAATATTCTCAGGGTGGACTCGTCCGTAGCTGCCACCAGATTCTCTAGAGACAATAACAGAAAGAAGTGCGATTCTTTCGCTATTTGTCAGTCTATCTAAGTCCTCTTTGACAAGAGCGTTAATCGTGTCTCCAGAATAGTTTTTTTGAAACAAGCGATTTGTTGATGTCGAAATATCTAAGCCGTAGCCCTCTGAAGGCGCTAATTTGCCGTGAATCCCTTGGTGTCCATCTCTATATACGTCTACAAGCTGAGAAATCCTTGATAGTGCCTCTTCATGAGACATCGATTTTGAAAGATCTGCAACATCTTCTTCATAGTAACCGCCATAAAACTTATACTGAAGTTGATCCTCGAGGATATCACCGAGCTTTTTTCTTGCCTCCAGTAGGTTCATTCCAAGATCGAGATAGGGCTTCATCTCTTTTTCAACAAACGCCTCCAAATCTTCGAGATGAGGTTTAGCTTCATTAGCAAAATTCATCATTCGGTAAAGGGAAACAAGCTCTGTAATAGCATCGGTTCTGGAAATCCCGTTTTCTTCTGCCTCATCGAGATCCTTTTTCAAGTTTCTTCCCAATTTAGCTCCCAATTGCGCTATTGGAAGATACTTTTTGAATCTTTGATCTAACACAACAACAACTTTACCCTCATCAAGCCCAAGCTCACGTAGAGGGGCCGCCTCTTCTTCGAATTTGAAACGCTGTAAATGGAGGACGTTGTTCAACTTATTAAGCTCTTCAATCATAGGGTAAAACTGGTAGAGGTTTCTGAGTGTCTCTACATGGGTCATTCCCATCTCAAGGCGCGCTCTATGATCTTCTTCAAAATTTCTTCCCACTTTTTTGGCTTTGACCTTAAGGTCTTCCATTTGAAGTGTTGTATAAACTCGGTTGACTCGATTGCCATAACTAGAGCTTGATGCAGGTATTGGATAAGTAACACTTTCTATTAGTCGATTAAAATCGGCCTCTGTTTTGTCTTGCCCTTTAATTTTTTTGTAAAATGCAAACACAAAATCATAGTCTGAAGTAAAAGCATCTTTGCCGCTTTTACCTAGAGCAAGAGACAAGCTTCCTTTGTCTTTGGTAGAAAGAAAACTACCTAATTTATTCAAATCTGTATGATTTAAAAACCTGCTTTTGCCTGAAATATCCACATTACTACCTATTAATAATATATTAATAGAATTATAACATAATATATTTAAAATTTAAATTACTTTATAAGTCGTTGTCTTGCAGTTATAAAGACGATTAAACCAACTTGATGCATACAATTGACTTTGCAAACAACTAAATCTCAGTGCAATACATTCATTATTCATCTTCGAAGTCAGAGTCGTCAAAACTAATAAAGCTAGGGTCTGGAACAAAACTCGGGTCTTCTTTTTGCATTTGTTCTCTTTCTATCTGCGCTCTATAGGTTTCCTCTCTATGAAGCGGCAAACGTTCATCTTCCAATTCCATCAAATAGTGCTCGTTATTTGCAAATGCCATCGGACGATTATCTCTTCCACCCAAATTTCTAGAGACCATAGCTGGAAATGGTTCACCTCTTTCAGCGAATATGTAACTACAATCCTTAGAAGGGCTTGTATCTTGTACAATAAGTCCTAGATACTGTAGAAACTTATCAAAACCAATATGCCAATGCATGTATTTGTTCAGAGCGTCAAAAAGTTTTTCGTTTTTTGTTGCATAAACAATCTCTACCACATGACCTAAATCTTTAATCTTACTCTGATTGAATATCGAGTCTTTTGCATACTGCGCAAAGACCTCTCTTTCTTTCGTATCAATCAAGTCAATAAAACTACTGGCGCTTGGGTTAAAGCACTTATAGAGCTCTGCAAATTCATCTGGAGACATCTCCTTGATGGCCACTTCAGTCTCTGGTTTGAATTGTGACTGACCAAAATACGAAGTTGATCTCTCCGATTCTTTTTTGATATAGGCAAGTTTAAGGTTTATTGACCCTGCACGTAAAAGGGCTGAGATAAACCCTTTATATTCGGATGCTTCATTACTGATATCGATCGAATTTAATAGAGCTATTGCTAAAGAGCCTGGGAAATGCTCAACAGCTAGCATCGGAAATTCTTTTGCAAAGGTAAATAGTTTTTCTAAATTTGTGAAAAACATAGGTAGCGTCTCTTTCTCGATCTGCAGATTCTCACACAAAAGATCAATTCTATGCCGTGCAGAGCTACTTGAGTCAGCGCTGGCCGATGATAAACTTGCAGAATCTCTCTTCGCTTCAGACAAGCTATAGTCTAAGCTGGCAAATCTTTGAGCATGCATCAAAAGAGGGGAGAGGTCACATCCAAAGTATATACTTGAAGCGCCTATTATCTCATGCTTAGTTAGTTGCAAATCCTTTGCTCGCGCGAGTATACATTGGAAAAAAGGCTTATGAGCCAACCTTTGGCCTAAAGCTGAGATTAATTTCCCCACCTTTGCATCTCTTACACCTGATTGTTTTACAAAGTTCCCTAGAGCATGAATAATGGTCTCTACACCCCTAGGACTTGTTTTAGCTTTTGCAATTAAACACGTAAAAACAGATTCAAAATCCTCTGAGGAATTTACGGAAAATGTGGCGATTCCTTCGCTATTAATAACAATAGGTTTACGTGCACCTGGATTCATCTTTTGCAGCTCTTCAAAACCTTGCCTTCTCTTATCAACTACTTCTATACAATCGGGCTGAACTATATCATAAGTACCATCAGATGAAGCGAGAAGCAAATTTACTTTTTCTAGAGGCATCTTCTCGGTAATGTATCTTGAAATCGTTCCTTGAATCAGCTTGTCAATTGCTCTATTTATAACTGGATCATCAGTATAATTAACTTCAAAAACGAAACCAGCTGAAGTTGCATAAAGATTGTTCACACTCTTATAATAAAGAGTAAGAAAGTGTAATGCTTGAGGTTGGCTCATTCCACTTGCTCTAAGAATTTTGTGGTCTTCTTTAAAATTTAACCCAATTTCTTCTATATTGATTCCAAGGTCTTTTATAAGAGCTTCAACTTGCAGACTTTGGTAGACGCGTTGTATTGGAGTTTCGTATTTTCCGCTAACAACAGAAGTTGGAGCGCCAATATCTGCAATGACCTTTTTAAAATCCTCTTCAGTTTTGTCGTCGCCTTTGATTTTTTGATAAAATGCAAGTGCAGTGGTGTATTCAGAGGTAAAAGCATCTTGGCCACCTTTACCAAGAGCTACCGGTAGGTTGCCCCGCTCTTGAAGTGTGAGGAACCCTACAAGTCCATCAAAAATTGGAGGCCTCAGCAAAAAATCTTTATTTGGTGTGATTGACACGTCCATTTCATTGCCTTTTTAAATTAATAATCACGCATATTATATCACATTAAATGTTAATTATTAATTTTTTTTACAACTAATTGACCTGCAATTTGATAAGAGTTTTTCCAAGCTAACTAAATACGACCCATTCTACAAACAACTAAGTATCAACACCTAGCAAAACAGCTGAACGGCTAACACCGAAGGAGGGCTTGTCTCTTCCATTGCTCCATAGTGAAAAATTCCTTGAAAATAGGAATTCACTCTCAGCAGGGCAGATTTGTCGTGGGAATTATTGACTGCGAGCTACTCAACCGTGACAGACTTTGCGAGGTTTCTCGGCTGGTCAATGTCTGTTTGACGGACAACGGCGATATAATACGCAAACAACTGGGCTGCTACTGAATAAGGGATGCAAGCGAGTTCATCTGAAATATCATTTGGAAGCCAAAGAATATCATCTGCAATATCTTCAATATGCTCACACCCTTTTGGAGCAAACGCAAGAATAGGCGATCCTCTTGATTTAATCTCCATGAGATTACTCATCATCTTCTCTTGGGTTTGGCGATTGCCACACATGGCAATAACAGGGAGATTTTCGCAGATCAGAGCAATTGGACCATGCTTCATCTCTCCTGCAGGGTAGCCAATAGCATTAAGGTAGCTAATCTCTTTGAGCTTCAATGCAGCCTCAAGGCTGGCGGGAAACATGTAGCGCCTGCCAAGGAAAAAGAAGTTCTCATAGTGAGCATAGGCTCGGGCGAGATCTTCAATTTTTTCTACTTGAAGAAGTACACTTTCAACTAAGCGGGGGAGTTTGCGCAGATCTTGCAAAAAGGACTGCCCCTCTTGCTTACCCATATGTCTCAAACGAGCCATATAGAGAGTAAAGAGCGATAGGAGAGTGAGCTGACTAGTGAAGGCTTTTGTCGAACATACGCTCACCTCTGGACCAGCATTAAGAAATAAACAACTATGAGCTTCACGAGTCAACGTCGAGTTGCGCACATTGCAAAGTCCAATGACTTTTGCTCCTTTAGCCTTAACTTCGCGCACTGCAGCAAGGGTGTCTGCCGTTTCCCCCGACTGACTGATGGCAATCACTAGGGTATTTTCTGAGACAATAGGGTTCGTATACCGAAATTCTGAGGCTATCTCAGATTGAGTTGGAATTCGAGCGAGATTCTCGAGCATCGAGGCGGCAACACATCCCGCATGCCACGAAGTGCCGCAAGCAAGAATCAAAATGTGGTGAGTAGCCTGCAAATCTGTTGGAGAGATCTTTAAGTCCTCAAAAACGGCTGTCCCAAACTCCTCTGAATAGCGATCTTTGAGCGTCTGTTTGATCGTGTAGGGCTGCTCGAAGATCTCTTTGAGCATGTAGTGCTCATAGCCCTCCTTTGAAATTTTTTGCAGATCAATGCCTAATCGCTCGCGCGATTTTTCGATCGTCTTGCCACAAGAGGCGTAGACCTCCACCTTACTGCGATTAATGAGGGCAACTTCGTCATCTTTTAAAAAGAGAACGTCTAGATCGCCTGAAAAGGCATTTGTATCAGAGGAGATATAAGTCTCACCCGTTTGACGATCAGTTGCAATAACAAGGGGACACTCTCTCGCTGTTGCAACAATTGTTTCCGGGTAGTCTTTGTGAATCATTGCCAGGGCAAACGAGCCCTTCAGCATTGGTAGAGTTTTTCGCACTGAAGTGAGAAGATCTCCACGAAATTGGTGCGCGACCATTTGAGCGATGACCTCAGAATCGGTTTCTGAGGCAAACTCAATCGAGTGCTTTTTGAGGTGATCCTTCAGATCTGCATAGTTTTCAATAATTCCATTATGGACAATTGCAAGTGAGCTCTGGTGGTCGTAGTGCGGATGTGCATTTTCTTTAGTTAATTTTCCGTGGGTTGCCCAGCGCGTGTGGGCAATAGCGACATCGAAAGTCGGGTTGTCGTTTTCCACCTCGCTGCAAAGATTTTCAACCTTGCCAACACTTTTAAGGGTAATTAAACGCCCTTGGCTTAGGCCTGCAATACCTGCTGAATCGTATCCACGGTACTCGAGTCTCTTCAACCCTTCAAGACAGCGCTGAACCGTTTCTTGAGTTTTTGGTCCTATGTATCCAAAGATTCCACACATACAGCCTCAATCGTTAAAAAGAGGGGGATTTCCCGCCTCGCTCTGTTTTCCATTTTCGCCATTTTGCCAGAGCTGCGCTTATTTGAACACCACTCCTCAACACGCAACGTTGCAAATCCCCGCTGAGCAAGCACTGTGAAATAACTTGAAAGGGGGGAGTGATACGATAGCGTAGTTCCAGGATTTAATTGAATGGGAATTTCCATTTCACTCATATAGCTCTCAATGCGTCGGTACTGCATTTTTTTTGTCTCATCAACGCCCCAATGCGTTTGCCTTGGAATGCGAAAGCAGGGGTGATTTAAAACGAGATAAAATTTTCCGCCTACCTTTAAATGGTTGCTCGCATTATCCACCAATCCCTCAAAATGATTCATGTTTTGCGCTGCTAGAATACAAACGGCATGGGAAAAGTGTGATTTTAAATCAAAGGGTTTTGTCGCATCTTTTACATGGAACTTTGCATTAGGCGAGCGTTTTTTAGCCTCGGATATCAATCCTTTTGACAGATCGACACCACAATAGTCGACCTTTTTTGGAATCACACGCGAAAAGACCCCCTGACCACACCCTAAGTCGAGTAATGCATCGCCAGCCTTAAGGTCAAGCATCTTCAAAAGGTTGGGGAAAACGACCTCTTTATGGTAGTAGTGACCTTTCCCTGAAACTATTTTGTCGTACCAATTACACACTTCTTCAAACGATGTTGACGGCATTTTTTCTCTGTCCAAAATTTGAGTTTTTCAGTAGTTTAAAGACAACTCGAAACAAGATCAAGTTTTATGCCAAAATCTGAGTTAAAAACACTTGTCAAAGACTGCGTCTCCGAAGTTGATACAATTGTTCGCGGAGATCAAACGATTGAAGAGGCGATTGCGATATTACGCAAGAAGCATATCTCGGCCAATATTCTCTACTTCTATGTACTTGAAAATGATGATACTCTTATTGGGATCATCTCTGCGCGCGACTTAATTTTAAAAGAGTCACAAGTACATATTCGCGATGCAATGGTGACAAACGTCGTCTCTCTATTAGAAACGCATACTCTCGAAGAGGGGATGGAGATAATGCAGGCGCAACGCTTGCTGGCTCTGCCTGTTGTTGATGAAAATAGGCGCTTTCTTGGAGTCATCAATGTAAGTCACTACATCGAAGAGTCAATGGACGTTGCAAATAGTAAACAGCGCTTGCAGATTTTTCAAATGCTCGGTTTTTTTGTCGATGAGGGTCGTAAAATGTCGACTCTATCCAATTATAAAATCCGCATGCCTTGGATTTTCTGTAACATGATTGGCGGGGTTGCTTGCGCTATTATTGCCGCTTTCTATGAAGATGTTTTATCTAAGGTGATCATCCTTGCGATGTTTATTCCACTTGTCCTCTCGCTCTCTGAGTCGATTTCAATGCAAGCAATGACGCAAAGTTTAAATGCACCCCCAAGTCATGATTTTTTACGCAGGAATCTCTTCAAAAGCATCTTTAGTCAATGGAAGCTTTTTGTTATGCTCTCTGTTACCTGCGGCCTGATCATCGGCGGCCTTTCCATTTTTTGGGGTGATGGGCTTGGCCCTTCTATTGTGATTGCCGTCTCAATTATGATTTCCATTACAATTACAGCCCTGATTGGATCTGCCATACCTACTATCTTGCACTACAAGCGACTTGATCCCAAAGTGGCCTCTGGTCCTCTTGTATTGAGCCTGGCTGACATCATTACGACGCTCATCTACCTCTCGCTTGCAACTTGGCTCTTGCTCTAATAGGGAAGCTGCGTTAAAATTTCCTCCATGACACAGCGAACTCTAAATGTATTTCTGCTCACGATGATCAACCTTGCGACCATCTTGAGCATCAAAAACTGGCCCTTTACAGCAGGTCTTGGCCTAGCCTCAATTTTCTACATCGGACTTGGTGCCCTAATTTTCTTTATTCCAGTCGCCCTAGTCGCCGCGGAGCTTGCCACTGGCTGGCCTGAGAGAGGAGGCGTCTTTGCCTGGGTAAAAGAGGGTCTTGGCCACAAATGGGGATTTCTCGCAATTTGGCTCTTATGGGTTGAAAATGTCGTCTGGTATCCTACGATTCTCTCATTTATTGCAGGCTCGCTTGCCTACTTGATCGATCCAGAGCTAGCATCGAATAATATCTACGCCTTTGGTGTGATTTTTGTCGTCTATTGGGCAGCGACCCTTGCTAACCTCAAGGGGATGAAAGCCTCCAGCTGGATTAGCACCTTTGGAATGATTGTAGGTACGCTGATACCTGGCGGAATCATTATTCTTTTGGGATTCTATTGGCTGGGCACAGGTCAGCCCCACCAGCTCCAATTTAGCTGGGACGGCCTTGTACCCGATCTCTCCAACTTCTCTCAACTCGCCGTTTTAGCAGGTATTGCCCTCGGTTTTGGCGGTATTGAGATGCCAGCTGTTCACGCCCGTGATGTCATCAATCCTCAGCGAAATTACCCTCGAGCAATCTTCCTTTCGGCTACCATCATTATTATCCTCTCGGTTTTGGGAAGTCTTGCTATTGCTGCAGTCGTTCCACCAGACCGCATTAATTTGCTTTCAGGAAGCGTCGAGGCGATTTCTGTCTTCTTGACCAAATACAACCTAAGCTGGGCGATTCCCATCCTAGCTCTTCTTATGGCAATTGGCGCAATTGGTGGGATGAGCACATGGCTAGCTGGCCCACCAAAGGGTCTTTTAGCGGCTGCCCAAGCAGGAGATCTACCTCCCTTTCTCCACAAAGTCAATAAGCACGATATGCCTAGCAATATGATGATCACCCAAGGGATCATCGTATCTGCTTTAGCGATGGTATTTCTCTTCTTTCCAAGCGTAAACACCTCATTTTGGATTCTAATCGCCATGTCAGCTCAGCTCTATCTTGTGATGTATGCGCTTATGTTTATTGCAGCGATTCGCCTAAGATACAAAAAGCCCGACGTGCCACGCGCCTATCGCGTGCCCGGGGGGAATGTGGGAATGTGGATTGTCTCTGGGATTGGATTATTAGCGAGCGTCTTTTTCTTTTTACTCGCTTTTGTACCGGTCGAGCAGGCAGCGATTGATAACGTGCTCTTCTATGAGGCCTTCCTCATTATCGGCATCGCTATCTTCTGCTACCTACCCTTCCTGATTTTAAAATTCAAACGCTCTAGTTGGCTTGAATCTTAAAAATTAGACGCTATGTGCAGCAGTAGGAGTGCCAATTATTGGCGTGCTAGCTGCACTCTTAGCTTTTCTTGGAGCAACTGTAACCTCTGGGAAGTCGCGCAATTTCGCTCCTTGAATTTCAGCTGCAACACTTGTCATTTTAGGCATGTTAACCGAGCGCTTCCTTAGAGTTGGGAAAGTGAAAGCTCTAAATGTATCTGTAATAAATTTGAGATCCTTCTTTCCGTAGCTAATCGCCCCTTTGATTGACGATTGCACCATCTCTTTCACTTGTGAGGCTTCAGGGATGCCTAGCCTATCTAATCCGTTGCTCTCAATGAACTCTTTTGCCTTGGCAAAAGCAGCGTCAATCTCTTCACCGCTTGCGTCAGCAGCCATTGCCTGAAGGGCCTCGAGGCCGTCGATCAGCTGAGGCTTGGTCTCTTCCGCTTTGAGCTTATCGATCAACTTCCCTAAAAGCTTTCCTAGGTTTGAGCCAGTCGCTTTCTCAAATTTCTTTTCCACAGCTGAGCTCACTTCGCTTGCCAAAGCGCGCGTTGCTAAAACAGCAGCACCTTTAAAAATACCCTTGGCAACAACAAGATAGGCAATTCTAAATGGAAGCTCAACGATAGCTACAAGCGCTGAACCTAGCGCTGCAGAAACATACTTGAGAACATCAACAACTCTTGAGGAGAGGGGATACGTCGTGTATGCCGACTTCAGAGCGATCTGATTCCCAAGTGTATTAGCCGTTTTTTCTTCAGTTTCAATTGCAAATAGCTTAGGCTCCATTGCATTTGAAAAACCCTTTGTTGCAACTTGAGAAATGGTCGCTTTTTTAGATTTTGTCTCAAGGCTATCTTTTTCGCCTAAATCAAATTTAGAGGTTAACGAAATAGATGTTGGAACTGTGCCAGCACTTTCATAGGTGCCTGAAGTCGCCGTAGAGCCGAATGACCCTCCGTGAAAGACTTGTCCGGGCTTTGCTTCAAACCTTTTAGGGGCAGAAAGGCCCATATCAACGGCTGTTTCATATTTAGGAAACAACCTTTCACTCATGTTGACGCTCATATAATTCTCCATTATTTAATTTTATTAATAATAGAGAATTATACATTAATAATTAATTAAAAACTACTTAACATTAATTTTAATTATATCATCCCAAGAGGTGGTATACTGTGGAGAGTGGTTTAAAAATAAATTTTGACGCTTTGACTGTGGATGCAGAGCGGCAGAATAGAGGGTCGAAGGTCCATACTTGTCATTGACATGGTCGAGAACTTGCATCAAAGCGGGATTTCGCACCGCTTCGGTTAGTAGATCTCCCTGAGGCGCGTTATTACAGGAAAAATTTGAAAGGAAAACGCCTCCTTTTTTGTACTCAAGGCCATATTTAAAAATTTGTTTTAACAATACTTTCATTTGAGAGATGAGCTCAGGGGTACTATCCGTTGGATGAGCAAGGGTGGCAGATGCGCTACTGGAGTGATAGTCAGAAAAGGGACTAGTGGCAATGAAGAGGGTGAGGCTGGCGGCTTGTAGACAATCATGCCTGAGCTTTTCAGCGGCAAGGGTGCACATTGCGGAAAGCGCGCGCCCAATCTCCTCACGATCGGAAATTGTCGACTTGAAGGTGCGCGATGAGACAATTGATTTGCGCGGAGAGGGGGCGCTATCGAGCTGAAAGCAAGGGATACCACGCAGCTCCATTGCGGTCTGCAAACCGGTAATCGTAAAGTTTTTCTTAATCCAAGCATCAGTTTGACTTGCAAAGTCATACGCTGTACGAATGCGATAGGAGTGGAGCTTTTTTGTATGACGCCTCCCGATGCCCCACACCTCTTCGATTGGATAATTTTTTAGAGCAGCATTAATCTCTTTAAGAGCAAAGGTGCCGCTACCTCTTTTAGCAATATGGTTTGCCACCTTTGCCAAGGTCTTTGTTGGGCCACTGCCAACCGATACGGTGATTCCCGTCCATTTGTAGATCTTATCGCGAATGGCCTTTAAATCGGCTTGATCGGCGTGTAAGAAGGCCTCATCGATTGAATAGATCTCCATGGGATAGCCAAAAGAGCTGAGAACGTCTAAGACTCTAGCAGACATATCCCCATAGAGCGTGAAGTTCGATGAGAGGGCATGCACATTGTGGCGGTGGAAAAAATCGCGCCACTTAAAGGCGGGCGCTCCCATAGGAATACCAAGTGCCTTGGCCTCTTTTGACCGGGCAATGACGCAACCATCGTTATTTGACAGCACGACTACTGGCTGATTTGCCAATTTTGGGTTAAAGACCTGCTCGCATGAGGCGTAAAAGCTGTTGCAATCGACAAGTAAAATCATGTGGCTTTATGAATAATATAAGAGACAACGCCCCACACTTCAAACTCACTTTCGCTATCAATAGGAATATCGGCATAGTCAGGATTGTCTGCGCTGAGGTAGATTCCTCCTTGGCTTTTTTGGATACGCTTAACAGTAAATTCCGACCCGAGGCGAGCGACCACAATCGCGCCGCTTTTAACCTCTAAAGAGCGGTCAACAACGAGAATATCTTGATCGAGTATCCCAGCTCCCTCCATCGAGTGCCCTTCAACACGAACAAAGAAGGTCGCGGCGGGATGTTGAACGATCAGCTCGTTCAGATCAAGACGCTTTTCGACAAAATCCTCAGCGGGAGAGGGGAAGCCTGCCTTAACTGTAGCTGTCACTAGAGGAATCTCGTGAGACTCTTTTTGCTCTGGTGTAAATAGGGTGATTTTTAATTCGCGCATAGCTATATTCTATGGGAAATGGGAAAAAGAGCGCAATGGAAGAGTCGCATCGGGTTCATGTGGGCAGCGATCGGCTCGGCAATCGGACTGGGAAGCATTTGGCGCTTCCCCTACATCGTTGGTCAAAATGGCGGCGCAGCGTTCGTGCTGCTCTTTCTCATCTGCCTTTTTCTGGTTAGTCTACCCGTTTTAATGACTGAAGTGCTAATTGGGCGCAAACAGCAATCATCTCCTCATGGCTCATTTAGAGCTCTTGGCGGCAAGGGGTGGGGCTACGTGGGCACAATGACTATTATTACCGGATTCATTGTCAGCGCTTTTTACGCAGTGATCTCAGGCTTTACTCTTGGCTACCTCATCGAAGCTGCCTTTGGACACTTAATCCCCCTGACAACAGCAAATCTCGCAGGCGCCTACTTTGCGCGTCTGGTTAGCTCTCCCTACTGGTCAGTTACCACTCTAATCGCCTTCATGCTCATCTCAACTGGCATTCTCTACTTTGGCGTTCAGAAGGGGATTGAGGCAAAAAATAAGTTTCTGATGCCACTTCTCTTTGTAATTCTTCTTGTTCTTGTCATCAAAGGAGTCTCTCTTCCCGACGCTAAGAAAGGGCTGAACTTTCTATTTACTCCTGACTGGAGCCTCATCACGCCAGCGGCAGTGCTAACGGCTCTTGGACAGGCCTTTTTTGGCGTTAGCTTGGGGCAGGGGACAATGGTCACTTATGGCAGCTACCTCTCCCGAAAAGAGAGCATCCCCTCGACCTGTCTGCCAATTACACTCGCTGTTATCCTTGTCTCATTGATGGCCGGCATTGCCATCTTTACTGTCGTCTTCTCAGTTGGCGTGACCCCCGATTCAGGTCCAGCACTCATGTACAAAACCCTACCGATCGTCTTTGCGAAAATTCCCGGCGGCTACTTTGTCGGCGTCCTCTTCTTTCTTCTCATCTTCCTAGCAGCGCTCACATCGCAAATCTCTGCTATGGAGCCGCTCATTGCCTATCTCATGGATGAAAAGAACTTCTCAAGACACAAAGCCGTTGCAACTACAGGAATTGGCGCCTTTATTATCGGATTGCCCTGTGCACTCTCCTTCGGGGCGCTCTCGCATATTCAAATTATGGGAATGAATCTTTTTGATTTTATCTCAGAGACAACGATTAATGTTTTAATTCCTCTTGGGGGGCTTGGCGCTGTCATCTTAGCTGCTTGGAAATGGGGAATTAAAAAAGCAATTACTGAGCTTCATGTCGGCGCAAGCGCCCTATTCAAAAGGCTACCTCTTGTCGAAGGGTATCTTCACTTTACGATCAAGTACTTAGCTCCAGTTGTGATCATTCTGGTTCTTTTGAACTCAATTGGAATTCTCTAGTGCATCTCTCGCTCAGCTCGAACAAACTTGTTTCTTGTGACATTAATCACGATATAGCGGGCATACGATCTACCCATCAGAGACTTATCCTTATTAGCTCCAATCAAAATAGGAGCATTTTTAGCCCAGGTCACAAATTCCTTAGCGTCTTGCGGATCAATAAGCCATGTAGTACCATCGTCGAGTGCGACCCATCCCTCTTCTTTATTTAGTTGCGCAATCTTAGGGGCGCACTTTGGGCGTTTTTGCATGTAGACAAAGGCGTAGCTTTTTCGCGTTTTATTAACGATCTTATAGTCACCACCCCAGAGATAAGAATCATTGGGCTGAATGCGAAGAGTATCACCCTTACGCCAATGGCGCCGCACACGTAAACTCGACTCGAGCCCCACCCTCCATTTGGCGCCATCTTCTGTGTAAAAAAAGTCGCCCCAACGATTCATCCGCACAATGTGCTTTTGCGGCTCTAAGTAATTTGCTGTGTATGCATTACGATCTTCGCGAAGGATTCTGTCAATAAAACGAACTACATCATCTAAAGTGTTTGCCCAACCGGAATTTGCAAGAAGCAATAGCATCAATATCTTTCGCATGCAATGGAGTATAATTTTCTAAACTCATTTTACTAAAGAGAAAACTTATTGTTGTTGAAAACATATTATAAAACGTGATATCCGTAAGTAAAATTAAAGTTAATATGGAAGAAAATAACTATTTCAAACCATTTCCGTTATTAAGTGGTTACCACGGTCAAACTATTTTAGGGTCACTTCTAAATATTGGACTCTTTTTGTCTTCAAAAACAGAGTATGTTGAGCTACCAGACAAAGATGAAATAGCTGTAGAGGTTTCAACGCCAAAGAGATGGAAACCAGATAAACCGACTGTTGTTTTACTGCACGGCCTTTGTGGCTCTCACCGCTCACCCTATTTAGTGCGCCTTGTGAAAAAGCTGATGCGACGCGGCATCCAATCTGTCAGAATGAATCTAAGGGGGTGTGGCTCTGGACGCGGCCACGCGCGCAATTTTTACCACTGCGGCTCAAGTCCAGATATCATTGCCGTTTTGGAATACATGAAGAAAAAGTACCCCGATTCGCCTTTGATCTTGATTGGTTACTCTCTAGGTGGACATCTCGTCTTGAAGACAGCAGGTGAGCTTGGAGATAGAGGGCCCGAGCTTTTAGAGCAGGTGATCTCCGTCAGTCCTCCCGTGAATCTGATAACAAGCATGCGCCTGCTCTCGAACCCAAAAAACCGCATGTACGAGCGCTACTTTCTTCGTCATCTACTCGATTCGATTTACGACCTACACGCGCTCTTCCCAGACCTACCGCCTGTGAGTCTACCACCTGACCTCACAGTCTTTGATTTTGACGAGCTCTATGTTGCCCCACGCCTTGGATTTCGCAGCGCCTTTGAGTACTACAAAAACTGCAGCTCACTCCCTCTGATTCCCAACATCCGGATCCCAACGCATATTCTCTTCTCCAAAGACGATCCAATTATCGACCCGCATGATATTGACACAGTAAAGCTTCCCAATTGTGTCGAAGTAACGAAAACAGACCATGGGGGACACCTTGGTTTCCTTGGCGCTCCAGGAACGCAACACGGCTTTCGCTGGCTCGACTCTATGCTTCTTAAGTGGATTAAAGCAACGCTATCAAACTAACTTACCTCTGTTGCAGAGTTAAAAAAACCTAAGCAAACATTGTAGATTACCTAACTAAAGAGTGGATGTTTGAAATCCTGATTTTAATCAGGTTAAAGAGCGCCGTCAGGGCGTTCAGGGGCCCCCAGATTTGCGCTATCGCGACGAACCAAGCGTATAATTAATACGTGTGAGGAGCGATAGAGTGAAGATGGGGTGCCATGATGCGGCCAACTAGTTAGCTCCAGAGGATAGAGGTTTCCTCCTCACCCCCCTCCCGGATGAGGTGGGGGAAAAAGTGCTTTAACGCGACTTTATAAAAGAGATTTGAAGTCTTAGCGTGCAACTTTGTGTAGGTATGACGCGATTGTGAGCTATTCTCCTCGTTTAAATCGACTGGGGCGATAGAAAACTCGGGCTGGGTAAAAAAGAGGGTCACATGAGAGCGAATAGGGGCAAGACGCTCCTCAATACTGAGCTGATAGGTATCGCCAACCAAAATCCCATACTTAGAGACTGGGTCACCTTTGCTCACATACGCCTCAAAAAGCGGCTTATCTGAGAGATTTTCCCATTTATGCTGCAGTTTTTCATCAACTCCAGGATGATTGAAAAGGTATGAAGTTTGATTGACCTTTTTGGAAAAGAACTGGTGATCGTCAATCAGGGCGTAGGCGGCAAAGGCCCCGCCTAATGAATAGCCATAGGCGCGTGCCTTAGATTGATTTTGGGTTGCCCGTTTAAGCCATGCGCGAATCGCCTCGCGTGCGCCGAGGTAAATCGTACGCCCTGGACCAGAGGGATCAAAATTACAAGCAACTGAGGCGCGCGATTCATCAGAAGTAAGGGTGAAGTCGGTTCCTCTGAAAAGGAGTAGGGGAGCCTCATCCCGATCGACTGGACGCAGCCCAAAGGCCTTCATCTGATGCCAGAGATCAAAAACCTTATCAACTTTGAATGTGCGCATCTCAATTTTACTGCCAACTCGCGTGGGTATATCAATTTCAGTCCCTGCAAGCAAATTTCGGTAGGCGAGCACTTTAGTCAACACCTCTGCAACCGTAAGCTCGCAGAGTTTAGGATCTTCTACATTTTCATAAATATCATGGAGTAAGTCAGCGACTTTAGCTATGTCATCTTGCGACTTTGTAAAGCGGCCAACAAGCGCCTCTTCTTTCGACAAAAAACCGTAGTGGTAGTCAAAATGCTCGAAAGCTGTGCAAGAATTTTGCAGGTGGCGTAGATCTTCAGTTTTCTTTACCTCATAGGTGCGCGATCTGTGACTTAAAACGCGCGTGAGAACCTCTTCCCATGCTTTGAGGTTTTTCTCAGTAAGTGTTTTAAACGAAAAAACAGGTTTTTTCTCTTCTGACATATGAATTTACTTATAATAGTTAACTGCAACGACGCCTGAGGCAAAGCTATCGCTATTTCGGCCGGCAATCGTAGCCCAACCACCAAAAATGATTCCCCAATTCGCATTCCAATTATACTCAATTGCAGGGGCAATACCGATCTGCTCTCTAGATGGACTTGCAACGGTAGCAGCAGAGCCATCTTTTTTTATACCGTTATTTCCAGTAAAACGCGTTTTATTTTGATGGACATACTGCACATCAAGAGCCAAAACCCAAGGGTTGTCTAGAGAGTACTCTAATCCAACAAAAAAGGTAAGTGACTGTCCAGGCCACACTTTTCCTGCCGTTCCATAGCCACCTCCATAGGAATTAAAACCACGGACATGCGTTGGGGCCGGTAGCAAATAGACAAGAGCGGAGCGAAAGCCGAGGTAGTGGTAGCCTGAAAAATGGAATGTGCGCGTCACAACAAACTCTCCAACTGTGACAAATGACCCTCCTCCTATGCTATCGGCCCCATCCAAGTCTGGGTTGAGCTTGTTGTACTTTGAAAGCGGGAAGATTTCTGAAATACCAATTTTAACGCCAGGCAGTCTGTTAGAAGGAAGGTCCTCTAACAATTGGAAATCAAAACCAATTGCTAAGTCCCCGGGTCTTGTAAAGTGCTTACTCCCGTGCATCCGAGTAATGATTTGAGGAGTGATCTTGATATCCATGAACTTTGTCAATCCCCATTGAAAAAGACACGAAGCTGTAATCACTTGCTCGGTGTCGCGTGAGCGTTGCTCCCAGTGTTTGTTGTACTTTCCATACTTTGTCGTCACAAAGAGATAGGGTTCAAAGTTCACGTGCCCCTTTTGAACAACATGACCAGATGGGGTTAAAAGTGGACCGGTGAATAGGGGGGAGATTGAAAAGCGCGTTTGGTTGGGTCTAGGAGTTCGGATTAGCGATCGCTGATTGGAATTTTTCTCTATTTGCTCCTGCACTTCAGGTCCAGGATCACCAGCTGCAAAGAGGTGCGAAATCAAAAGAGTTAATGCAAAGGCCCTTTTCATAAATGTGAAGAATGAGGTATTTTCGTTTTCTTTTAAAGGAATTTATGACAAAGACTCTTCTACTTGTTAACCTAGGAACACCCAAGTCACCATCTAACCAAGATGTCAAATCCTACCTCCATGAGTTCTTGCTCGATCCCCGAGTCGTCGATCTTCCCTGGATTAAGCGCCAGCTTCTTGTCCGTGGAATCATTGTACCTCGGAGATACCGCGAATCGGCAAGTAGTTATCGCGCCATTTGGCAAGAGGAGGGGAGTCCACTGCTTGTATATGGCAAGCAAGTGCAGGGGCTTTTGCAGAAAAAACTTGGAAGTGAGTATCGAGTTGAACTTGCTATGCGCTATGGCAGCCCCTCGATTCCAAGTGCCTTAAAGCCATGCAAAGAACTGACTGTGCTTCCACTATTTCCGCAGTACGCCTCTGCAACATCTGGATCCGTTCAACAAAAGGTGATGGAGAGCATCCAAGGTTGGCAGACGATTCCAAAGCTAAAAATTATTGATCACTTTTATGACCATCCGAAAATGATCGAGGCATTTGCTGCACGAGCTCCAAAAAATCTCGACAGCTACGATCATATCCTCTTCAGCTTTCACGGGCTACCGGTTAGGCAGTTAAAAAAGGCTCACAAAGAGTGCAAAATGTGCACGACATGCAGCAATAATTGCTACTACCCTCAATGCTATGCAACAGCAAAGGCGATCGCAAAAAGACTTAACACTGAGAATTACACCGTCTGCTTTCAGTCGCGCCTTGGAAAAGATCCATGGATACAGCCCTACGCATCTGATGTCATAGAAGAGTGCGCAAAAAAGGGGATGAAAAACCTACTCGTCTTTTCCCCCGCTTTTATCTGTGATTGTTTAGAGACAATCTTTGAAATTGGGGTAGAGTATCAAAAAGAGTTTCAAGATCTAGGAGGGGAGAGTATTGATCTTGTCCCTGGACTTAATGATCACCCTCTTTGGATTGAAGCCCTAGCAGAGATAGCAACCTCTTAACGATCTCTCTGCCAACCAAGCTCATAGAAAAGACGCTTAATAACACCACGCATATCCCAAGGATTTTGTACCAGGTAATCGGCTCTCCAAGAAAAATCCTTCCCCAAAAAAGAGAGAAAATTGGCATAAACATCGTCGCAAGTGCAACGTTTTTTGCTCCTGTGCGCTTCACCATAACAAAATAAGTAAGCCATGCCGCTGAGGTGCCAACAGCTCCAAGCAAAAAGACTAAGAATAGGACCCACCAACTCGGATGCACGCACTCTTTTGGGTGTTCAAAATAGTGGGCAAATGGGACCAATATGATCGTAACAAGGACCATCTGCAGTGTAACAGACTCAAGAGCAGGTGCCCATTTCAAAAAACGCTCGGAAAAAAGGAAGCCAAAAGCAAAAAAGGCGGCCATTAAAACTAGAGTGACAAACCCAATCGAGCTTGTTGGATTGCCATCGTTAACAGTTGGAAGAAAAATAACTAACAGACCAATGAAACCGGTGATGATCGCAGCAACCTGAAATCGATCGATGTCTCGAGATTTAAAAATATAGCGAGCAAAAAGGAGGGTGAAGATCGGCGTTGAGCCTTCAATAATGCCTGCAGTAGAGCTATCAATATAGATCTCACCCACACTGCATAAAGTGAAGGGGATTGCGTTCAATACAATCGTTGAGGCGACAAAAAGCCACCACTTTTTCAAAAGTACCAGCCAATTTTTTCGCAAAGCTGTACATAAAATGACGAGCACAATTGCCCCCCAAAAAACCCTTTGCAGGGTTAGTGAAATAGGAGGAATTTCGTGAATGGCAATACGTACAATAAGAAAAGTGGGACTCCAAAGCAGAGCTAGGAGTAAAATTCCAGGAAGGTCTTTTGTTTTAAGCATGTTCGTTTGATATCAGTGATGCGTGTTAAGTTGCAAGCTCAGTACTCTCTTCAGCAACTTGCTGATCGCGAGCGCGAATCTGGCGGTTTAAGTTGCGAATTGAGTAGACCCAACCTATGATTGTCAGGCAAACGAGTGGGATCAGCAAGTGAGTGATTGATAAAATTGAGCCCGTTCCCATCATGTCGATGAGGGCAATTTGAATCCAGGAAGAGCCCGATTTTCCAAGCCTTGAGCCAATCACATCAACGGCCGCCTTACCCTTGGTCTTCTCTTCGTCAGAAAGGGGAATGTAGGCGATCTCTTTAGTTGGATCGAAGAAAGAGTATTTAGCCACCTTGCTTGAAACATTTTGAATCGCCCCAAAGACAACCAAAAACATGAGGGGCGTGAGGCCAATCATACCAGTCCAACCGCCAATGTAGTCTCGGAAATACGAACAGAAGAAGAAAACAAGGCCCGTAAGACCGATCATGATCGGTGTAATGAGAGCCGAAAAGCGCCACCCAAGCTTACGAATAATCCCTCCAAAAAAGAAGAGAGAAATCACTAGGGAAATAAAGCCAACAGAGGAGAAGACAGATTTAGTGACAGAGAGGTAATCCTCGGTATTGGGGTATTGAAGCTTTAAATTGGCTTTCCAAGTGACTTCAACTAAATTAACAGCAAGGCCGTAGCCGACAACAAGGACCGCGATATAGAGTAAAGAGCGCGACTTGAAGATCATCTTAAAGCTCTCTCGCAGTGAAATCTTTTCTTTGGCCTCTTTACAGACAATCTTATCGGGATCGTAAAAGCGCTTATCAGTCATCACATAGCGCGTGATATACCAGTAGAGCCCCATAACCAACAATCCACAGAAGATCAGAAAGGCGCACAGAATTTTGATCATTAGCGTGAGGTTGTGCGCAGCGAGATAGCCCGAAGCAAGAGCGATAACAGGACCCGTTAAGATCGCGCCAATATCCCCAGCTGCAATATAGAGAGTGTAGGAGCGCTTGGCTTCGCTCACATCAGTGATTTGGTTTGCAAGACCCCAGAAAAGAAGTAAGATCACCATTGACCCCCAAAGCTCTGCTGTAACAAAGATCAGAGAGTGGATCCAATTGCGGTAAATTGCGATCCAGTGCTGGAAGCGCACTCCAAATCGATCCATGAGCCAATCTGAACTCACCTCTGGTGAGAAAAATTCGGCATTTGGACAGAGAATAAACCCATAGGCAAAGACGACAAAAAGAAACCCTCCAAATATCGTATAAAAGAGGGTTGAGCGTTTCATGTAGGAACTGCACTTAGAATAGACCAGGGTGAGTAAAATAGCAGTTGGAAGAACGACCCACCCCTTTAATACCGGAATTGCCTCGGCCCCAGACCCCTTGGCGGTGACCACCATGGCATCTTTAAGACAGGTCATGATCCCATAATTAAGAGAAATTAAAAATTTAATTAAAATTAAGGGGAGGAATTTTTTGAGCTCATAAGAATGAACGGGCCACAGGCGTCTACGCCACTTACTAAACTCTTTTTGTTGGACTCCGCTCATGCCTCCATCCGGGTAAAACTTCGGTAATGCTACCAAAAAAGGAGAATTTTCTCCAACGAAATTTGTTAAGCTAGAGCAAAAACTCGATGCAGACTTGTAGTGGAAGCAAAAGGCGAATGAGGCGATTCAACCTTGTAATTTCGTCTTTATCCACCTCAATTGAATATTTATTTTGATCCTCCTGAATCATCGCCAAGGTGTGAGCAGCAAAGGGCTCGGACTCAATCTTGAGATCAAACTCGTAATCTGCATAAATACGCATCGATACATAACCAATATTTGAGCTGCCTGTCAAAACAGTTTTATTATCAAATATAACGATCTTCTTGTGCAGGGTGACAAAGTCTCTATGAAATTCGAATAGGGAGACGCTACTGGGCGCGCACCTTTTGACCACCTTACTAAGATAGTAGCGATTGAGCGCTGCGAATAAAAAATGCAGCCCGGGACTTTTAGCTGTGACCGGATTTGTGACGATAGTAATTTTCATTCCCGGACGCTTAGAGGCTTCAACAAGAGCTTGCATCATCTCTTTTGAGGGATGAAAATAGAGGTGGTTTATATAAATGGAGCTTTTCGCATTGCGGATCTGCTCTAACATCTCCTGGTAAAATTGACCCTTTCCAAGATCAGGACCGCTAACATAACCCGCGACTTTTACATCTTTGACAAGATCGATTCTCGAATCGATTGAGGGGAGCGTTGTTGAAACGTCAGGTAGGTTTTTTGGGATTTCATCGAGCGCAATTTTTTCTCGGGCTCCGCGTTGGAGATCATAGAGTTGCCAGCGGCTAATAAGTTTCATCATTTCAAAGTAAAGCCGGCGGCCGACGCCTGAGCTACTCTCAGACTTGAACATAAAGTCGCAATCTCTAAACGCCTGGGGAGCCATCGACTCTTGAGTGAGTAGTGCATAAGCTGGCAGGTCTAGAGGGGGTAGGGACTCTTCACCAGTATGTGTTGACCAACGATCCTGTAGTGCTGACCCACCAATCATAAAATAGCGGCCATAGTCAATGATAATTGATTTTACATGATTTGAAGCGATGCGCGCCCTGGAATCGACAGAATTTACCGCTAGATTTTTTTCGCGGTAGACTGTGTAGTGAAATCTTTGGGGAAAATGTTTCGCAATAGAGCCCATTTTTTTTACATTTGAAGGCTCTAACCAAATAGTTGAGCAAAGAACTTGAACATCAAGCTCAGGGTTGTGGCTAAGTCTTTGAAAAATAAGATCGAGCGCATCGTTAAAGATTTGCCCACCACAATAGCAACCCGAGAGAACTATTGACTTTTGTGCTGCTCGGATCATCTCAAATTTTAAATGATTTGACTCAATGGAGTCGCGCGTGCAAAAACCCGCATATCCTTGATCAAGTTCATCGAGAGAGACTGCCTCAGTCGAGGAAAATCTCTTGCGAAACTCCTCTTCAATCGAAGGAAAGGGATACAAAAAAAGGTGCGTGGCAATAAAGAGCTTGAAAAGCACAAAACTGATTGGACACAAAATGAGCATTATTGTGCCAAGAACTGGACTTATTGGTATTAAAACGAACGCTAACATTACCTCTTCAACTACAGTATAAATAATTTTGTGGCAATTTTTTTGAGCTTTTCATATTAAAACAATTATGCACGACAGAAAGAAAAGATTTGAGCTTGGGTTATTATTTGCATTAATATCCGCCTTTTTTAACGCCTTTTTTGGTTTTTTCTCTAAACTCGGAATTGGAGTCACTTCAATTCCTTTTCTAATATTTGTACGATTTGCCGTACCTCTTATTTTAGTCGTTCCTTTTGCTTTAACAAAGCGGACAATTCACACCTTTATTGTCGGAAAAAATGCCCTAAATCAGTTTTTGCGCGCCGTAGCAACACTTATCACCCAGTATGCCCTCTTCTTTTATTTGACCAAAACAACCCTGCTAAACGCGATGATGCTTTGGAACACAGGTCCTGTATTTGCGCCGATTATTGCGTCCCTTGTTTTTAAGCAGCGGATTGGAAAGGCGACTTGGTATAGCACATTGGTTGCACTTGTCGGAGTTGCGTGCATCTTAAAACCAAGCGCGGGGATTTTTGACCCCTACTCAATTTTTGGATTGATTGCTGGTATTTCGACTGGCTTTTCCCTTGTTCTTTACGGAATCAACCGCGTTCACAACAATGTGAAGGAAAACCTCCTCTATTTCTATGGATTTGCCTCTTTTTTCTCTTTCATCCTTCTTCTCATTACTTTCTTCGGTTTTTCTGTCCCTCTAGAATTTGATACAAGACTCGATCAGTGGGTTTATGTTATCTATTTTCTAGGAATGGCGGTATCGAGTGTCTTTAGCCAACTCGGTAAGGGGATCGCCTTCAAATATAAAAAACCGGCATCACTCTCGCCTTTTTTCTATTTTTCTGTCATTATTGCAGGGGTACTCGATTGGATCGTCTTTAACAAGACTCCCGATTTCCTTGCGGTCATTGGTGCGATCCTAGTTGTATTGGGTTCGTTCATCAAGTGGTCAAATGCAAGAAATAAGTGAAAGATCAGTTACCTCATCTGCACTCAGATTTTTAACGGGAAGTTTTGTCTCACGTTTCACCGGAATGATTCGAGATATGACGATGGCCTTTTATTTCGGAACAAGCCCCTCTATAGCTGCTTTCTTTGTTGCCTATCGTTTAGCAAACTTGATGCGTCGACTCTTTGGAGAAGGCGCCCTGCTCAACGGCTTTATCCCTCATTTTGAGAGTCTAAAAAAGGAAGATCCTCAAAATGCCCACAAATTCTACCGCGACCTGGTCTGGACCTTCACTCTTGTCTTATTTGCAACGGTTGCATGTGTTGAATTAGCACTTTATTTTTTACCTAATGGCGAGATTATCAAACTGACAGCCCTGATGTTTCCAGGACTCATATTCATTTGCCTATATGCCTTATCCAGCGCACTACTTCACTGCTATGGGCGATTTTTTCTTAGCAGCCTAGCTCCCGTTGCATTTAATTTAGTTTGGATTTTTACAATTTTTTTCTCACACCGCCTTCCACACGATCAGGCTGTAAGAAATCTTTCTATATCAATTGTCTGCGCTTTTGCCCTTCAGTGGCTTTCAACCCTTGCTGCCTCGCGCTCTTTGTCAAAAACAGTATCACAGAGGATCCACCTCTTTTCACCGGAAATCAAGAAAATGGTATTGCCTCTTTTGTTAGGGGTGATAGGAGTCGGCGCAACTCAAATAAACAGCGCTCTTGATGTGATATTTGCACGCATTGCCTCACTTGAAGGCCCCGCATATCTTTCCTATTCAATGCGCCTTATCCAGCTGCCAATTGCCCTCTTTGCCGTCTCAGTTGCAACTGCCCTTTTGCCCAAGCTTTCTAGAGAGAAGGGGAGGGGATTCAAAGACGAGCTCGAGAAAGCCCTATATTACAGCGGCTCTATCCTAATTCTTGGAACTTTTGCGATTGCTTGCCTTGGAGCCTCTAGCGTCAACCTTATATATGGCCGTGGAGACTTTTCCCAGACCTCTTGCATCTATACTACAATATGTCTTTGGGCTTACGGAATTGGCCTGCTCCCAATGGGGCTTTCTATTTTGCTAGCACCTGCCTTCTATGCTAGAAAAGATTTTAAAACACCCACTATCATCTCTCTGATCTCGATTGGATTCAATATCACTCTCAATTCCTTGTTTATATTCGTCTTTAACTTAGGTGCAACGAGCATTGCTCTGACAACAACTCTGGCGGCAACGCTTAGCTCTTATCTTCTTATTCGTAGCCTAAGAAAAGAGATCGGCACCTTCTTTCGTCTTAGTAAATTTGCAAAAATTACCTGCTCTTCCGCTTTTGCCTGTCTGTTAACCCTTTGCTTTGGAGCTGTTTTTCTCAATGACCCGACGCTCAATCTGAGCCACTTTTCACGAGCCCTACCAGTGCAAGCGCTTAGTTTTACTTCCCAACTAGCTCTATACTCCTTAATATCATTAGGATGGGTTGGCAAAAAAATTCTATTAATGTACAATTCCCGTCATGAGAAGAGCGACCCGTGAAGTCATGGTTGGAAAGGTTGGAGTTGGCGGCAAAAACCCCATTCGCATCCAATCAATGACCACTTCAGACACAAAAGACGTTGCAGCAACTGTCGCCCAAATCATGAAATTGGCCGATCATGGCTGCGAAATTGCCCGAGTTACAGTCCAGGGGCTAAATGAAGCCAAAGCTTGCGAAGAGATCAAAAATTCACTGATCTCAAAAGGCTATGAAATCCCACTTGTCGCAGACATCCACTTTTTCCCTAAAGCTGCGATGAGCGTTGCTGATTTTTCAGACAAGGTACGCATTAATCCAGGCAACTATGTCGATCCTCGCGCAAGGTTTATTCAAAAAGATTTCGACGAAGATAGCTATCAAAAAGAGCTTAACCGCATTGATGAAAAATTCAGCCCACTAGTTCTCAAACTAAAAAAGTTAGGTAAACCCCTCAGAATTGGGACAAACCACGGCTCGCTTTCCGATCGGATCATGAATCGCTATGGCGATACCCCTGAAGGAATGGTCGAGTCGGCTCTTGAATACACGCGAGTTTGCCGGAAATACGATTACCATGACATCATCTTTTCGATGAAGGCCAGCAACACCGCTGTTATGATCGAAGCCTACAGACAGCTTGTCAAGAAACTCGACGCTCTGGGTTGGAATTACCCACTTCATCTTGGAGTAACTGAGGCAGGGGAAGGGGAAGATGGGCGCGTAAAATCGGCAATCGGCACAGGATCCTTACTTCTTGATGGAATTGGCGACACCATTCGCGTTTCACTAACAGAAGATCCATGGGAAGAAATTGACCCCTGCAAGCGGCTTGCAGCCCTCGCTAATCATGAAATCGGCGAATACCAACTCAACACCTTCCAAAAGCCTAAACCCTCAGCAGTGTTGCATCGCGATGGCTCAGTTATCTTGAAAGAAAAAACCAAGCGCTCTGATGCTCACCTCACAGAGCACGCTTTGATAGCCGATCATCTGCATTTAAAACGATTCAATCTTTCTTCCGATTCTATAGAGGCTCAGAAATTCAGCCTCATCCAAAGCGAAAAGGTAGCAATCGTCAATAAAGAAAGCTGGGAAGTGTTAAAAGATCTTAATCCTAGCTGCATTATTTACAAAGGCCCCTACAATACAGCAAGGAAGTTTTACAGCTGGCTCAGCGCTAACGCTCTAGAAATTCCAGTTTTTTGGGGGTTTGAATATGCTGGGCAAAGATCTCAAATCACAATTCAAGCAGCTGCTGAATGCGGCTCACTTCTTGTCGATGGTCTTGGAGATGGTTTAGCCATCCAGACACCCTATGATGTGATGTTTGAAGAGAATCTCTCTTTTGCTATATTACAAGGGTCTAGAAGGCGGACGACTAAGACAGAATTTATTTCCTGTCCAGGCTGCGGCCGTACGCTCTTTAACCTCCAAGAGGTCGCCGCGAAAATTCGCGAAAAAACGGCCCACTTGCCCGGTGTGAAAATTGGGATTATGGGTTGCATCGTTAATGGCCCTGGAGAAATGGCGGACGCTGACTTTGGATATGTTGGATCAAAACCTGGTCTGATAGACCTCTACGTTGGCAAAGAGTGTGTCGAAAAAAATGTCCCTTTTGAATCTGCTGAACTTAAACTAATCGACTTAATCAAAGCCTACGATCGTTGGGTCGAACCTGTTGCAAAGAACTCAACAACTTGTTAAGTTGTACCCATGAAAAAATTCTTCTATATTCTAGCTATCACATTAATTTCGACAACCTTTGCACTCCCAAGAGGTAACTCAGAATCGCAAAAGCTCTCCGACTACGACACCAAGCTTGCGCAATTCAACGAGATGCTCTCTCGAAATAATATTACTGATGAACAACTTGAAGCACTTCGGATAGAGGTCGATCAATTTGTGCAAAAGGTGCAAAAAGAGGTGCGAGATCTTGAGGAAATTCGCGATACTGTGACCTCAGAACAAGAAGAAGCTCGCATCGATAAAACGGTCACAAGACTCAACAAAGTGATCAAAAGAGCAGAATATTACCAGGGACAAATCAGAGAACAAAAACTCCTTCTACATGCAAAAAAACTCACTCAACGCTCTCCACCCCTTTGGATTCCCTCTGTTTTTCTTGCAGGTTTGACCGAGATCGGTGAATCATTTGCGAGCTTTTCAGAATCTGTTTCAAAGCATGTTAACTATCTTGTTTATGAAGTGGACACGCCGACCGAAGCTATTTCTGTTCTCTCCTTTTTTGTCTTAGCCATCATCCTTTTATGGCCAATTCGCATCTGGATCAAGCGCAAATGGGGAGCAAGACTCACTGGTGACGAGGTGAAAATCCAGCGCAAGCTCGTCGCACTCATTGCAACCTGCATCGCAGGAGGCCTTCTTCCTGCCTGTCTCGTTATCTCGATCTACTTTTATCTCGTTCAGCTAAACCCCACATTTTCCCCAACTGAACAAGACTTTCTACTCTCAACGCTACTGCTAATTTCAAGCTATGTACTTGTTGTAAGAATTATCACTGCAATATTTGCAGTCCGCAACCCACGGTACCAAATCTTTGATTTTGAACCACGCACAGCAAGAAAGTGGTCCCACTCCCTTGTATTTCTCTCAATCTTTATTTTGCTCTCATCCTGGTTTATCCACTTGCAGCGCGTGTTGACTTTGCCTGCTCAAATGACTCAGCTAGTCTTATTTCTCCTTTTCCTTGCCATTTTTCTCGACGCGCGTACGATCTTGCATCTTGTCAAACAAAGCCCCATTACCTCGTTTTTAATCCAAGTATTCACTCTTGCGCTTCCAGTTATCGTTTTACTTGGCTTTGTTCCCGTAAGCCTTTACGTCTACAAAGGGGCTCTCTACAGCTCAATCTTGATTGTTGTCGCTCGAGGAATTTTCTCTATTATAAGCAAAGCAATTAGCCAGTTTGTTAATCGCGATCGAACAATCTGGGAGAAAATTACTCTTTCTGAAAAAGGTGAACAGTTCCTCGAATACTGGTCTAAGGCTTTTTTTGCTGTTGTCATCTTTTTTATCAGCTTAACAACACTTTTGATTATCTGGGGCGTCTCATCCTACACCCTTAGAGAATGGACAAATAAAATCCTCTTTGGTTTTCAAGTTGGATCGCACCATTTCTCACTCCTCAACCTACTTCTAGCGATTATTACGTTTGTAGCTCTTTTCTCTGGGACTAAATTTCTACAGCGCTTTTTAGATTCTCGCGTGTTTAAGTACACTTCACTTGATCGAAGTTTGACCCACGCACTAAAACTAACCGCGGGATACCTTGGTCTAGCCATTACCGTCTTAGTCTCTGTTCGCGTGCTTGGTTTCGAGCTCGCTTCAGTAGGGTACATTCTTGGAGGTCTTTCTGTTGGTGTCGGTTTAGGCTTGCAGCCAATTGTCACGAACTTTGTCTCAGGTCTGATCATGCTGATTGAAAGACCTGTACGCATAGGTGACATTATTGATGTTGGCGCAGAAGGTGGAATCGTCACAAGAATTAGCGTACGCGCAACTGAAATTCGCACCTGGGAAAGAGCAACTCTACTGGTTCCAAATTCTCAATTTGTTAACAGTGAAGTCAAAAATTGGACGCGAGAGAACCCAGTCAAACGTTATGAAATTTTAGTAGGCGTTGCCTATGGCACAGATCCTGAGCTCGTGAGAGACACCCTTCTCGACATCGTTGCAGAGTTTCCAAACGTTGCTAAAGATCCCAAACCCTACTGCCTATTCAACAACTTTGGCGACAGCTCTTTAGAGTTTTCTCTTAGACTCTATGTCAAAGACTACAATGTTGGTGGAATCACAACAGCTTCTAAAGTTCGCTACGAAATCGACAGAATATTTAAGGAGAAGGGCATAGAAATTGCCTTCCCACAATGCGATATTCACATAAAATCGAAAGTGTAGTTGCTAAAAAAAGCCTTGGTGATTTAGATGGGAGTTAATGAAGGGTGTACTATCAATAGGTCTTCTTGCTCTCGTCTTGTTTGGATGTCACATTCCAAGCTCGGTTGCGCTTAGAGGTGCAGGCGGTCGCAACTCGTATAACGTAACACTACAGCAAACGGGAAAAGAGCAGATGCTGCTCAATCTTATTCGCCTGCGTTACTGCGACACTCCCTATTTCCTTCAAGTGAGTGGTATTACAACACAATTTAGTTTTGACGCTGGAATCCGCTCGCTCTTTCCAATCCCTGGCGCAAATGAAAAAAACCCTGTTGAACCAAGCGGCAACTTAGGTTGGCGCAACCAACCAACAATCTCTTATTCCCCACTTGAGGGTAAGAGTTTTGCTGAACACCTTTTAAAGCCCCTCGACCTTATCCTTATTCAGCACCTTATCTACTCTGGTTGGGATATTGATCGCATTTTCCGTCTCATTATTCAAAGTATTGATAATGCCCAAAATGCACCAACTGCAGCAGGCCCACTTCCTAACCTTAAGCCCGAGTATAAGCGCTTCTACCAAATCACCGAATTAATGAGACAGCTGCAAATTCAGGGTAAGCTTCAAGTTGGGGTTACGACTCAAGAGGCTGATAAATGCAAGAAGGGAACCTCTCTTCAAATCCTCTTCTCATCTTCCACGCCCCAGGGAGAAGAGCTTGCCAATATTTTAAATGGCGTAAGAAAGTCAAAAGGGGACTATGTCCTTAACACAAACTTAGGCTTTGATGAAGATGGTGAAATTGGCGTGATGCCTCGTTCTGTACTCTCTTGCATGTACTACCTTAGTCTTGGAGTGAAAGTCCCTCGCTCGCATGCTAGAATGGTCAGCGATATGGAGACGACTCCACAAGCGAGAATTGACTGGAACGACATTGTAGGACAATTAATGACTGTCAGCAGCTGTTCACGAGTCCCAGCAAACGCCTATGTGAAGGTGCGCTACAAAGATCACTGGTTTTATATCGACGATGAAGATGTGAATTCAAAAAGAACCTTTTCGCTTTTGATGGGGCTATACAATCTTCAAGCGGGCGGAACAACTATCGAACAAACTCCGATTTTATCTATTCCATTGCTTTAAGATAGTTATTCCTATATACTATACCGCTAAAAAAGCTATATGATCTCTTCTAGATTAAATTCAAGAACCTACTCGACTGAATTTATCCCTTCTAACCCAAAGCATCACGACTTTCCTCTCGCTCCTGCTAGGCGAGCAATTCATGCTACTAAAGTCACCTTTAGCCATACAACCTCTCTTGAAGCTCCTTCAACCCTTGATCAAGCGGTTACGCATCCAAGCAAAGCGACTACTTTAAGGGTCTTTTTCGGCCCAGTTGAGGGAGGTTGTAAAAAATTGTCTATTACTCTCGGCCCGACATCCTCTACACTCTATCAAACCAAAGAAGAGCACGCTGCTTGTAGAAAAGAGATTTATAATTGGAGACTTTCACGGCCACCTATCGCGGAAATCCTCACAACACTCGAAGACCCCGACATTGACCCGCAGAAAAAACTAAAGGTTTTTCTTGAACTCTACAAGTACCATGAAGAGTATGCAAATCTTGCGTTATTCAAGTACTGCTTTGAGCTCCTTGACCCCGAACTACAAGGTGAGGTTCTTTTTCAATACAGAGAGAAAGCATTCAATCCTTGCTCAAAAATTTTTAGAAGAGCTTTAAAGGCTGTTTACTCAATGCCTCGCTATTACAGGGGAAAGGGGGAGTCAGATGAAGTTTGTCGAAAGGCATTAATTCAACTAAGTGGACTCAGGTTAAAAAAAGAAAATTACGACAATCCACTAAGCGCAACCTACATAACGCAACTTTGGAATTATAAATTCTGCACTCGGGAGGATTGTATTAAACTACTCGTCCGAGATCTTATTTTTTGTGTTATCAACAAACCAAACACGATTTTTTTTAGATCGCTTGCATCAACCCCATTCACAGATGAAATGAGACCTGGAGAGACAATATCCGGGTATCTTCACAGAAATCTCATAGCCAATCCAAATTTAGATTTACTTGTTCAATGCGCAGAATTTAGAGATGCCTTCAAAGTCTACCCTCAAGCTTTCGCCACAAAACTCGATAAGATTGTCAGGCAGTATGGGATTAATCCCTTCGAAGATCCCCAGCACGATTATACCCTACATGCCGTCAAAATCTTACGATTTCAATATGCACGAAATTACTGGTCCCAAACAGTCTCTCCAAAAAGTCCGCAAAATGCCCACTTCAAAACCGACTTCAAATACGTCCACCCCCTGCCTGGAGAGATTAAGAGCGTCTTGACAACAACTGAACTTCCACCGATAAGGGACCCTAGAGGTTCATATGATCAAACATCTACTATTTCCGCTCCTAGCTGTTATCCACCTGACAGCAAGCCCCAGCTGCCCGCAAAGTGACGAGCCAACTCTTCCCGATGGCACCTACGCCTACCGTAGCAGGAACTTTACAACCCTGACAATCGATGGTTTTTTACGGCTTATTGATTGCAAAATTTCTCGTACACTTAAAATTGATGGCACTCTAGAAGCAGTCCGGTGTCAATTTGGCTGCGTTGTGGGAACTGGTAAAATTTATTTATCGCAGTGTAAAGTCCAAAATCGTACGGAAATTGTTGGTGAGTTGAGCGCAAAAAACTCACGTTTTTTGAATACAGTATCGCTGACAACAAGCGAATCTGTATTTATGGACTCTCAAATTAAGGATCTAAGAGTACGCCCACTAGACCAGAGATTTCAAGAGATCTATCTACACGACACAACCGTGCTTGGGAATATCGTTTTTGAGAAAGGAAATGGTCGCGTCTATCTAGATCGCCACGCTGCTGTTCGCGGGAAAGTTCAAGGTGGAACGGTATTCAAACGTGGCTCAAAAGAGTGATTCAAGATCAACCCTTGAATTCACCTCAATGACTTTGCATTTAGAGGAATAAATCCTCTCCCTGAATCTTTTGTCAAAGTTCCAAGTATAAGCGATTAAACTCCAAGAAACGGCCTCGCTGCAGCCCTCTGGGCGACACTCCCGCTTCCGACCAATATGAATCCACGCTCTTTTAAAAATATGCCAAATAGAAATAAGTCTCGGGAGTCGAAAGTAGTAGGTTACATCTGAGCGCTCTTGCCTTCCATGCAAGCTATGCATACAATTGCCATCAATAATCCAAGACTCTTTCGCCACAATCTCATCTAAGATTGCTCGGAATTCTTCACGATCTCTTTTGATCCAGTTAGCGTGAAAATAGTATTTATCTAAGTGATATACCGGCAAACCTAGCTTATCGCCAAGCTTTCTTGAAAAATGACTCTTACCTGACCCTAGAAGGCCTAAAACTGTGACCCTTCTAGGCCTCTCTCTACATCTACAATCAGTTGCTTCCACTTTAACTCCATCTCTTCAGTAGATATTTCCTCAACTTGTCTTTTGTAAGGATAGAGATCAAAGAGGCAATAGAGCTCAAAGTCCGAAAAGGCCTGCTCCATTGCAATAAGATTGTCCTTGTTATCATCAATAAAGACGATGCGTTTGGGTTCAAGCCCAACCTCTTCGATGAAGGCCTTCAAAACAAGCCCTTTATTAGGACCTGTTCTTTGGCCATTTGACATAAGAATGCCACGATCGAAAACGGGTTTTACCTCATGATCAACCTCTTCGAAAACTTTGCTTTTTAATTCAAAAGGTTTTGAAAAGTCGATCCCAAGCTTTTTGAGTTGTTCATAGCGCCAACCCTTTTGGGACCAGGGAGTATCGCTTTTGACAGCAGTAAGAGCAACCGAAGTAGCCCCTCCCTTCTCGAGCCTTTCGATCAAAGTAGGCAGCTCGCTTTCCATAAGCTCGAGCTCACCACTTACTAAAAAGCTCGCTCCCATATCTTTTGCCATGGGGGATAGGTGACTATGGTAAGATTTAACGACACTACGATGTTTGATAATGTTTCCCATGTGAAATGCCTTGTCAACCGGACGGACAAGAACATAGTCGATATCAAAAACAACAAGCGTTCCTTCAGTGACATACTTTTCCACCTCAGCAGCGCTATTAACAGGAATAATTTGAGAAAAACCCATAGATAAACTCAGACAAAAAATCAAAATGTAGTAACGCATCTTTCCTCCAAACGCAAGATCAAGTATACTCTCCAGTCGATATGATAGCAAAAATTACTTTCGATAAATTTACTCAAAACGACGTCCCATTATTCAAAAAATGGGCAAAGCTTCCTCACATAAAAAATACTTGGTTTTTAGAGGGATATCAAACAGTGGAGGAGCATATTGAAAAGGCCTTTGAAGATGAAGCTTTTATCATTAAAGAGGCAAATCGTCCCATAGGATACATCTACTTCCGTCAAGACGACCCAAATGGCACCTATAGTATTGATATCTTCATAGCGAAGACAACTCACCTCAACCGTGGCCTTGGCACACTAATTATCAAAACCTTTTGCCACCGCGCCTTCGAAAATCGCCAGGTTAGACGCATCATTATTGATCCAGCCAAAGACAACCTTGCAGCTATCCGCTGCTATGAAAAAGTTGGGTTTAAATTTTTACGTCATGAAGATGACGGTGTAAAAGAAAAATATGTAATGGAGCTTGAACATCCCAAGCTTCTTATTTATAGACAGCCTCCCAATGATTATAACCCGATTGTTGAAGTTGCCAGCTGCTACCTCGAATGCCAGGGGCGCTACCTGTTTCTAGAGCGCTCAGATCAGGTCGCCCAACCAGGGACATGGGGAGTGCCGGCAGGAAAGTTTGAAGAAGGGGAGTGTCCCCTAGAAGCTGCTAATCGAGAGCTACTAGAAGAAACTGGCATCGAAAACCTCAAACTCTTACCCCTCAAGCCCCTCTACATTAGAGGTCCTGAGATCGATTTCACTTTTCACCGTTTTCGCACATCTCTACAAACATTTCCAAAAGTCACTCTGTCACAAGAACACACAGGCTATAGATGGGTAAGCTATAGTGAAGCCAAAAAACTCCCTTTAATTTTTGGCGCTGAGCATCTCCTTTTTGAAATGTATCACCACTTTGAACCGACAACACCCCTACAACTTAGCGCCTGGCTCGCCTTGGAAAAGAGACAGCTCTTTGATAAGCTCAAGGCCTTTGGACCAAAATTTATTGGGCCGATAGCGGAGGGAAGCTGCGATAAATCTCAACCCATTGTCATTCAATGCAATGAAGATGATTCGCTACAATCCATCATCCAGCGTGAAATCCCGGAAGCAATCCAAGTTCCTGAAACAAACCTTCAATACAGATTTCAGCTGGGTAATTTTGATTGCATAATTCTAGGATAAACTCTAAAGCGCACATAATAAAAGATTTATTGACTTGTATCTTAATTGTGCCTACAATTTGTGCCTTGTTAACATTGTGAAACCATAATGATAAGAAGAACACCTGTTCTCTATTTAGTTTACAATGAAAAAGAAAAAACTATAATTAAAATAAGACCTGAAAATTTAAAAGAGTTGTTTTTATGGGTATATCGTCAAAATACGAAAGTTCAAAAGATTCACCTGGATACCTTCTATGGCTAATGACAAATCGCTGGCAGCGCCTACAACGCACAGTCCTAGAGCCCCTCGGGCTCACCAATGTACAGTTTGTTCTACTTGCAAGGCTTTGCTGGCTCACAGAAGAAGGGGAGGATGTCACCCAAAACCGCCTTGCTGAAGTTGCCATGACAGACAAGATGATGACCTCACAGGTTGTAAGAACTCTAGAAGAGAAAAAGCTCCTTACCCGTGATCGCAGCCCTTCAGACGGAAGAGCTCGCATCTTAAAGCCCACAGAATCAGGGGTTAGCCTCATCAAAACGGCCCTACCGCTTGTAGAAAAGGTCGACTTAGATTTTTTTGGAAATCAATTAGATCAAATTAAACCAATATTAAATAAATTGAGTGGCTTATAATTCTATTTTATTGCATAATATACGCATATAAAATCTTATTTTAGGCAAAAAATGGCAACAACCACACCTCCAAGCTCGCGTCCGCCAACACCAACGGCAACGCCAAGTCACATTAATGTCACTTTATTCACTCCTGATGATGATGAAGTGATTGTTGCAGTAGAAGCTCCATCTGAGTCAAGCTTGCAAGAGGTTGTTGCAAGAGCTCTTTCATCTGTTGCATTTCGAGATGATAACGGCTCCTTGCCTATCGGAAATGCGAACAAGCTGATGGGTGGTACTTCTCATGACGCAACTGGAGTAATGCTTCAAATCATGACATCAGAAATGAGGCTCGATCCAGCAACAAGAATTGTGCGCCCAACATTTGATTCAGACACCTCTGATAGCGACTAAAAATCACATAACATAAATTATCAGACGTTCTTTTAATTTGTATCTTAAGCCACAGCGCTGTAGAATTGTCCCCCTATGACACCATTTTATACAATAACACGCTCGATGGCTTACAGGTCGCATCCGATGGTTCGCGCAGAGCCAGAGCCTGAATCTGTACCACCTCCCTCCAAATCTTTGCTAAGAGTTGTAAAAGGCAACATTGGAAATCTTGCCTCCTATCTATCTGCTGCAGAGCTCGTAAACTTTTGCCTTGTTAGTCGCGCCATCAAACTCGGCCTGCCAAGCCATCTTCAAAGTGACATTAAAAATTTCGCAAAATGTTGGGCAATGCTTGCTGACCACATCTTCCCCAAGGACATTGGTATTACTCGCCGCGATACTTACGACCAGCTCTTTGAAAAGATGCATCGCTACTTAGATCGCTTTTCCCCTCCTGGCCCCATTGATTCTCGATTGATTACCTATAAAGAAGTTGTTATTTGTAAGTTTCTAACAACTATTTGTTGGAAACCTATAAAAACAGAATTTTCTACTACATACAGGATCCCCCCTTGGAGTCTAGATTTACGCTCAACGCACTACCGCTCAAACCCTACCCTTAGGAGAAAAATGGCAGAAGCTTTTGAGCAGGAAATGCGCACCCCAAGAGTCTATAATCCAAGCATTAAGCATATAGCAATGGGAATACATCGTCTGCCTACTCAACTCTGTTCTTTTCCCGGACTTAGAACACTAAACCTTGATTCTAACAATCTTAGCAGGCTGCCTGCGGCGATTGGCAAAATCATTTCCTTAAGAGAACTCTCTTTATGCGACAATGGACTCACCACCCTTCCCCCTTCTTTTATAGGTCTTATAAATCTAACCACACTTCGCCTTAGGCATAATAAGTTTGAAGATATGCCACCTGAGGCAAAATATCTCAAAAAACGCCACAAGCTCAAGTATATTGAAATGAAGGGGAACCCCTCAGAAAACAAATTGTCCTGCGTCATTTCTTAAACGCAAAACACCCGTAAATTATCTAATTTAAAATTAGTGTTTCACATTACAGAGAAAGAAGCTGTAGAGATCTGACATCTCTTCAATACTCTGCGAGACGGCTCTTCCCATCCCATGTCCGGTATTTTTGTAGACTCTTAGAAGATATGGGCGGTCGTTTTTACCAAGAGCTTGTAGAGTTGCAGCAAACTTGTAGCTGTGCATTGGCACTACGCGATTGTCATGATCAGCAGTGGTAATGAGGGTGGCAGGATAGCTAACACCCTTTTTGAGATTGTGAAGTGGCGAATAGGCAAGAAGAGTTTGAAATTCGTCCTTGTCTTTAGAAGAGCCATACTCCCCTGTCCAAGCCCAGCCAATTGTAAAGTTTTGGAAGCGAAGCATATCGAGGACACCCATGCGAGGAATGGCAACGGCAAAAAGATCGGGCCTTTGCGTCATGACTGCACCGACCAAAAGTCCCCCATTCGAGCCGCCTGTCATTCCAAGATAGTCGGGAGTTGTGTACTTTAGAGAAATAAGCTTCTCAGCTGCAGCGATAAAGTCGTTAAAAACGTTTTGCTTGCTGTGCTTCATGCCCTGCTTGTGCCACTCAGAGCCATATTCAGCCCCTCCACGAAGATTCACAAGCACGTGGACTCCTCCTTTTTCTAGCATTGGGTAGATTGAAGGAGTGAATGATGGAGTATAGCTGTAATTGAAGCCTCCATAACCAGTCATGAGGGTCGGATTTTTTCCATCGAGCTTTAGATCTCTTTTACATGTAATAAACATGGGAACCTTCACCCCATCCTTACTGTTAAAAAAGACTTGGACGGTTTTAAAGGCTTTAAAATTGATCTTAGGGTTTGACTCGAGGTATGGCTCAGAATTTTGCCCTTTTATGCGGTAGCGGTAAACTGTAGGAGCTTGAGTGAGCGATGAGAAGGTGTAGAAGGTGTCTCGATCCTTTTGACGACCTGTAAACCCTGACGCTGTCCCGTATTCTGGGAGTGTAATTTCATGGTCTAGCTTCCCATTTTTATTATAGACGTAGACAACTGAGTAGGCATCTTGGAGCGTATTGACAAAGAACTTCCCTCCAACATAGTCCACACTTTCGATATTTGTTTTAATATCTGAAAGAAAGGGACGCCTCTTGCCAGTTTTGGGGTCATAAATAAATGCTTTTCCCTCTTGCAAGATGTAGAGCTCATTATTGAGATAGGTGATTGGCAAGTTTACGTAATCAAAAGTGGGAATCAGATCTTTCCACTTCTTATTTTCGTAATATTTAACTTGGTAGCCAGTTTTGCCGTTTACGCTTACAAAAAGAAAAAGCTCCCCACTCTCTGAAATCCAGGGAGAAAAGATATGATTTGGCTCATCTTTATCCTGATAAATCAGCTTGTCGTTTTTTTGTGGCGAGCCAACTTTGTGGTAGTACACCTTTTGAAAGTCATCAGTTTTTCCCTGCGAGTTGTCGTAAGCGCAGTAGTAAAACCCGTTTGCCTTCCATGCAATTGTGCTAAATTTCACATTTTTGAGCACATCATCTAAGGGCTTGCCCGACTTAAGGTCGATAATGCGAATTTCATTCCAATCTGAGCCCTTCTCAGACTGAGTGTAGGCAAGATACTTATTGTTAAAAGAGGGCTCCACGCCACTTATAGACGTAGTTCCATTTTCTGAAAGGGTGTTTGGATCGAGCAGTACACGTGGTTGCGATTTTAGATTGTCTCGAATATAGAGGACCGGTTGGCCTTGGAGGCCAGAATTTGCAAAATAGATAAGCTTGTTTCCAATGCGAACGGGAGTTGAGAAGCGCGTATAGTCTAAAAGATTCGTGAATTTCTTTTTCAAATCAGCCCGCATGGGAATTGCATTGAGATATTTTTCAGTCAATGCATTCTCAGATTCTATCCACTTTTGCGTTTTTGGGTTGGATTCATCCTCCAAAAAACGGTAGGGATCTGCAACCTTCTGTCCATGATAGGTATCCACATGACCCTCAGCTTTAAGCTCAGGATATTCTGGGACGGGCAAACAAGAGGCAAGTATAGGTAGGCAATAGGTAATCATTTATGCTGCGAAGTAGCGCTCCCAAACTTGATCGGGTTTCTCATTAACGATATCTTTGTCAATCTGCTTGTGAATCGCCTCTTGCACGCCTTTGTTGAGGTGCTCTCTAACATAACCCAAAAGAGCAGGACTCATGGCAATATAGAGCCACTCGTAACGCTTATTGTCATGGGCTTTGTTGAGATACTCCGCAATATGCTTTGCATACTCACGCTCTTCAAGTTGCTTATATGTTTCTCGAGGTCCTGCAGAATTGTGAACATTTCCGGCATGTGGAGCAGTTTCGCCATGTTTATCAGTGGTAAAATGCTTTTCACGCATTGAGGCCTTCCGATGAATTTCCTCTTTGATCTGCTCAAATTCTTTAGGACTTTTCATCTCGTAGGTAACTAGCTTTCCGTGACTTGCTAAAACAATCCAGCGTGAGGGATTCTTCATTGGTGGCTCCTTGTTTACTCTGAACATAGTATTTAAAATTCAAATTTATGTATAGAGAAATTGAGGTGTAATTTTGATCTGGATACTTGCTTTTATATTAATCGGAATTTGCGCAGGACTTTGCTCGGGGCTCTTTGGCTTTGGTGGAGGGATAGTGACCGTACCTGCACTTCTTGTGATATTCACTTGGATGGGAATGCCCGCAAACTCGATCATGCACATTGCCATTGCAACTAGCCTCTCCTCAATGATTTTCAATACAGCATCGGCCACCTACAAACACTCCACACACGGATCTGTTCTCTGGCGTCTTCTCATTCCAATGGGATTCGGGATCATCATAGGGGCAATTATCGGGCCGCAAATTGCCAAACTCTTATCGTCGCATGTCCTAAAAATCATCTTTGGCTTTTTAGAGATTATTATCGGCGGACTGCTTTTTTTCAGTCGCGCTCACATTGTCAGTAATTTCACTACGCTACCAACGAAGACTCCCCTCTTTCTCTTAGGATTTTTTAATAGCTTAATTTCATCACTTATTGGAATTGCAGGTGGACTTTTTGTCGTTCCCTTCCTGATCGCCTATAAGATCCCACTGCAGAAAGCAATTGGCACCTCAGCAGCATCTGGACTGATCATCACGATTGTGGGAACACTAGCATATCTATTTTCCATTCAAAAGGGAGGTTTTTCAGAAGGACTAGGAGGTTATATTTACCTTCCTGCATTCCTTACCCTCTCCATTACCTCACTTATCGTTGCACCAGTTGGCGTCTACTTAGCCCATAAGCTACCAGTCATACTGATCAAACGCGTGTTGTCAGTGATCATCGTTTTAATTGGACTATCTATGGTGATTCTATGACTTGGATCTTTTCTTTAATTTTTGCCTTTGCCTTTGACATCTACCTGCCACTCATCCCTGAACTCAGAAGCGCCCTTGAAACAACCCAAGGAAATCTCCAGCTCTTTTTCTCAATTTACTTGATTTTTGCAGCTATCGCGCAACTCATCGTTACACGAATCGATTCCCGCAGAATTCTTTTTTATGGCTCTATTGCATTTGTTTGCGGGACAATCGCTTGTATCGCCGCGCAAACATTAACTCTGCTTCTTATAGCCAGAGCCTTTCAAGCCTTTGGCGCATCGCTTTTTCTTTCGCGGAGTTATCAAGGTGCAATCGTTGCAGTTTCACTCCTTCTTGCGCCAACACTTGGAGCAATTCTTATCTACTGGCTCGGCCCTATTGGCCCTTCGATCTTTCTACTCTTGCTGGGAATACTAGCATCCGTTGCCGCACAAACCACTCCAAGAGAAGCCCCCCAAAATCCTAATATCAATTTTCTCCAAACTCTCAAAAATCCTAAATTCACCCTCTTTGCACTTGTGCAGGCAAGTGGCTTTA
>JALEGI010000003.1 GCA_022763045.1 Simkaniaceae bacterium
CTAGGCGGCAAACTCGAGAGGGAGTTTCTTGATGGCGACTGGTTTCTTACTCCAGCTAAAGCCGAAGATGTCTTCACAACACCACCTGATAAACTTTGGCAAAACATGCTGAGAGGCATGGGTGGAAAGTACTCTTCGTACTCAATGATCCCCGAAGATTTATCGCTAAACTAAATGATCCTAGAGCTCTATTCCACTAGAGTGAAAATAAGAATATGTAAATTTTTTAAAAAAGTACTTGGCAAGTAATTGTTAAGTTGCTGTAAACTCTCGACCACCGAAAACGCTTAACAGGAGATCGATTATGGCAACAGCAGTAGCAAAACCACCAGGACAAGACACAACAATGGGAGCCCCAGCGGCAGGCGCTGGAGGAGCTGGCTCAACAACGCCTACCAGCGCTTCAACAACCACCTTTGTTCAGGGCAAACTTATGCCTCTTACCTTTAAAGATGCAATTCCAGCTCCAGAGGTACCAACAGACTCAAAGCTAAAAGACCCTTCAATGACCTTTACCCAAATTTCAAAGGATTACCTAGACACCCTTCGAAAAGCTGCAAATTTGGGACTTACCCTAGAAGGGAGATGGAGTTGGTTAAGGGAGGAGACTCAAAGAGAAGCTGGACTGCTTCCCAGGCTAGCCGCAATTTCTTGTGAAGTAGCTATATTAGAAGTTAACACCTTACCAGACGTTGAGGAGCTAGTAAAATACGGCAAAACCCTGCGTCAGCAAGAAGCAAATCACTTGGTTTGTCTACAAATTGCAAATAGCATTGTGAAATACATGGATGAATTTTTTGCAATGAATACCGGCGGCGGAACTGGAGAAGACGCTCACAAGGAATATCTCAAAGGTAGAGATGAGATTCTTCCACTAATGCGAGGTCTGCAAACAGTACTGCAAACAACACAGGACCACCTAGTTGCTAGACGGCCAGACTATATCAAACACACAGGAGATTGGATGAGAGCGAAAGGAGCCTCTCCTCTGACAAGCGGCCTGACCGGGATGACATACGCTGATATGTTTGCCCCATCTGGCAAATAGGCTAGAGCTCTGAAGTTTTCAGCTGCTTAATTAAGAGCTTGGGATAGAGTTTCTCAAGCTCTTTTGTGATCTTCTTGCGCTCTTTGTGTAGGTGTGAGGCAAAATGCGAAAGCGCGGAGACCATTCTGTTTAAACGCTGCGAATCAATCGCTCGTTCGCGTAAGATAAGCGCCGGAGAAAAGAGCATCTCTACCACCTCTTCGATCTCACTCTCATTCCATTTTTTCTCGGTTGTCAATATCCGAATGAGCGCATAAAACTCACAGGTTGATGTCGGGCCAATGTCAATCCAGTCTTTACATGTAAAGCTCATGATTGAGGGGTTAACCATCAAAACGATTTTCAGCTCGAGCAAGAGGTAAAAGAGCTCGATAAAATCGAGGCGATTTTTACGCGTTAGGGTGCTTTTTTTAGCAAAAAAGGCTTTGTGAATGTAGGGTATGATCTCTTTGACAAAGCTTTTTATGGCTGTTGCGCTGATCGAGGGAGAGAAAAAGTAACCTGTTGCTGTGCCGCTGAGCGCCTGGTCTTCGAGATTTCTCAAAAAGCCGCTTGCGCTGTTTTCTTTGATGTAATTGCCAGCCTGCTTGTAAAACTCGGTATCGCGAGGAAGTGAGGCGACGTAGAGAATGTCAGAGAACTCTGCTTGCATGGAGAGCTCTTCGAGACAGAGTGCTCGGGCATATTCGCGCCAGTTGGTTCTATCCTGAAAGTTAAATAGCAGATACTTTGGCTTTTTTGTCTGCGCAGATAGGTAGCGCAGCATCCCGACAAACTCTTCACTGGGGTAGGCTTTATCAATCACTGATTGTCTAGTGGGGCTTGGGGTGCGTATAACGGTGGTTTTGTGCTTGCTATTGATAAAGTCAAATAAAATGCTGGGAAAATCTCCCTGAAGAAGTGGCTCAAACTCGTGAGACTGCTCTTGCTCGCGGAAGATATCAAGTGTTTTAAAGAGAGGTCCATTTGGATAGTGCATGAGCAAATCGTAGATCTTCTCTTGCCTGTCTAAGATGTCTGTCCAAACTGAGCCTTTTTTCTCTGCTTTGAAGAGCTGTCCAATAAATTTGAGGGATTTGTCGCGGCTCAATTTGTGCATGAAAAAGTAGTAACAAAGGGTGTGCAAAAGCTGCACAACTTTGTTTGCAAAGTGATTTTTATCCTTTGGCGGATCCTCTATGAGCTTTGGATAGTCCTCTGATGTGAGGGCCAATCTGAGATAGAGCTGAAAATCGTGAAAGTAGCTCATGCAGGTTTTGCGCGCGTTGTTTTCAATGGAGTTTTCTTTGTTTGCAGCAAGCATGAGCGCCATCACAGCTTGATTTGTCATGACTGCTAGGGGCTCTTTTTTAAACTTTCGAAAGCCAGATAAAAATGCGTTGAGCTTTGGTCTAACAGCTGAATGAATTTCGTGAGCAGCATAATTTGCTTCATGGTCCTGGATTAAAGAGATGTGAATAAGAGGGTCTTCACCATACTCAGAGCCAATGAGATCATCAAAGTCTAAAACAAGTTTGATATGCCTTAAGAGGTTTCGGTTGAAAAAGGGGCGTCCATCCTCTTTTCTAATATAAAAAAGCTCATACTCATGGTCTCGCTTAACGGTTTCCAGATCTTTAAGTCCAAGTCGATGAATGTCAAGAAGGTCACTCTTATCATCTCCCCACTCCTCAAGCCAAGCATCCTCTTCTTCGATGGCTGTTTCAAATTTTTTGAGAACTTTGTTGTAGTAGTACTCCTCAAGATCGCGAAACTCTTTTGATTCTGAAAAAAGGTGTTCGCCTACTGAGTCTTGAAACAGGGAATTGTAGGTGTCGATGCGTCCGGCAGCCTCTTTGGCAAGAGACATAATAGCTTCAACTCCTTTTTTGGTCTCACCGCTCGCCTCTCCCTCACAAACGTGTTTTAGATAATTGCGCACGACGTTGAAGGTCTGTTTGACGTTTTCTTGCGTGTGCCCAACATCTTTAGTATCAAGCCATCTCCTCGCTGAGACGAGATTCTCTTCGTCGTTCATTTCATCAAAGTCCATCTCAGCCATACTAGATAGATTGTCAACTGCCTCTAGTATTGTAAGCTTCTCTTTTTTAGTTGCTTTATTCATATTATTACCTAAACTCTTTTATAACTTTATTATCTCTTTTAGTTTTTTAAAATCAAACAATGGAAGCACCTCCTTTTAAAGCTCATTAAAACTCTGGAACTTGTAATTGAAAAAAATAAGTCTCTATTTATGTGAGGGTTATAAAATTTCTAGCCTAACTATTTTGTAGAGAGTATGCTAGGTGCATGAAACGTGCTCTGAAATGGGGTTTTTACCTTCTGATATCATCTGCAATTTTTGTCGGAACCGAGAGGTTTTGCCATCGAGCAACTGGGGGGTTCACTATGATTAACATTACAGACCCTCACCCCTATGACAAGAGGTGGGATTCAGGCGCTCCCACTCCAGAAAAATTAGCAGAGGTTCGTGAGATCCTCTCTCAAAAATTTTACTTCCTCGCTCCAGGTGGCCAAAGCTACGCCTTTAGAAGCGCTGATGATCAATATGTTCTTAAACTGACAAAGCACAAACGCATGCGCGTCCCTATTTGGGCAAACTGGATGCCTCTACCCGACTTTTTAGAAAAACGCCGACAAAAAACTGCCGACAAAAAAAAGTGCATCTTTGATGCGACTTTCAAGTCATACATGATTGCAGAAAAATACCTTCCAGAGGAGACAGGGATTGTTTTTTTACATCTCAATAAAAGTAACTACCTCAAGCAGAAGATAACAATAGTCGATAAGATAGGCATTGAGTATGAGATTAACCTCGATGACTTTGAATTTATTATCCAAAGGCGTGCAATTCTAACATATCCCTATTTTGACCAGTTTATGCTTGAGGGAAAAGTTGATCGGGTCAAAACTGGGATCAGAAAACTTCTCCACTATCTTGTTGAGCGCTCAAAGAAGGGCGTTGAAGATCACGACTTGTGTTTCGGCACAAATCTTGCCTTTCTCAATGATGAGCCATTTCAACTTGACCTAGGCTCTCTACGCATCAATGAGTCCTTTAAATCCCCGGAAGTTTACAAAGCAAAACTTTTAGAGGCAATTGTTGAATTTAGACAATGGCTTGAGGAGTGTTATCCAGAGCTAATTCACTACTTTGATGAGACGGTGGCGGGCATGATCAACGACCCCGAGCTTTGAGAGGTTTTTAGATAGCGCAGCGTTAAGAAAAGGGCAACTAAAGTGACTGCGATCGAGACGATATTCATCCAAATAAAAGCCTTGAGCTGAGAGGCAACATAGAGCGACTTTAAAGCAGAGATTGTCACATCTGAGAGCTCATTTAACGGTTCATAAACAAATCCTGACTTTGAAAATGCGCGCGCTACTTTTAGTGGGTTTAGATCAATGTCCATGCTTTGTAATACATGTCTAAATTCGTAAATTTTAACCTGACTTTTGATAGCACCTAACACCGCAACTCCAATTGCACCTCCTGTAAAGCGCAATGTGTTGTAAAAGCCTGTTGCAAGATTGCGCTTATCTTCAGGGATATTTGAAAGAGCGGCCGTGCTTGCAGGGGTCATAACAAACGAGGTACCGACTCCAAAGCAAAACATTGCAAAGCAGAGAATGTCAAGCCTCACTGCTAGACAGTAAATTGTAAGACTGAAAAAGGCAGTTAAGATAAATCCAATTCCCGTGAGTACAGGAATTCTTGGCCCATAGCGATCTGAGAGATACCCACCAAGAGGTGAGATAACAATAAGAGGTAGTGTAGAAATTAAGACGTAGAGACCAGATGTAAAAGGAGAGAGCCCGATTGCCTTCTGGAAAATGAGCGGCCAGAAAATCGTATTAGCTACGAGAAACTGCATACAAAAAAGAATCACGATCCCTGAAAAATAGGTGGGAAAGCGGAAGAGCGAAATATTGACATAAGGGGTTTTTGTCAGCCTCGAGTTAACTAAAAGAAGTCCAAGCAGGGCTCCAGCTGAGAGTAAAAAATAGTGGACATAACTTGAATTCCACCCCCATACTTTCGCTTGAGTCAGACCAAAAACTAAGCAAAACATTCCTAAAACAAGACATAAGAATCCGGGGAAATTAAAAGGCTCTTTTCGCCGCTTAGACTCCTTTACAGTCATAAAAGCGAGAGCAATGCCGTAGCCAGCGATCGGAAGATTAACCCAAAAAAGGTAGCGCCACGAGGAAAATTCTGTTAACAGCCCGCCAAAAAAGGGGCCAGCAGCAAAGAAAAAAGAGCTGATGCTTACGCTGATTCCTAAGACCCTTCCTCTGACAGAGGGAGGGAATGTCGCAAAGAGGATCGAAAGAGCCGCCGGGCCCATGAGCGCCGCCCCAAATCCTTGAGTCACACGACCAAAAATGATCGTTAAACCATTGGTTCCAACGCCCCCAAAAATAGATCCAAGGGCGAAGATTGACATCCCAAGACAAAAAGCCGTCCGATGGCCGATACGATTAGCAAGCTTTGAGGTGGCAATGACCAGCGCAGCATAAGTAAGGAGATAGGAGTTCATGATCCAATGAACATTTACCGGAGAAACTCCAAGATCCTTTTGGATTGTCGGAAGAGCGACAGGAATTACTGTAGAATCAAACAAAATGACCGAGAGACAGGTCGTCATCGCAATAAGCACGAGCCAGCTTCTAGTCGTTATCTCGCTCAAGTTAATCGGCATACACCATCCATCTGATAAGGGTCCATTTCCATGGGAATCTATGGCCTTACAAAAGTTGTTAACAGATTTTGTGTAATTCTTGCATTTATTGCAAAGACTAAATATGCTTTTAGAAAAAGATTTGGCTTGGATCTTACTAAATGAGATTTCTTCTTGTTCTCTTCCTTCTTGTTTTCTGCACCAGCTGCTCTAAAAAACCACCCGAACAACAGCGACAATCGCTGAATGTAAATTTTGCCTTTGAACCGCTGACTTTAGACCCTAGAAAAGGTGGTGACTACATCTCCTCTTCTATGCATTTTATGCTTTTTCAGGGCCTCACCCGCTATACGCCTCAGAGCTCTACAGCCCTAGCCCTAGCAGACCAAGTCGAAATCTCAAACAATCGACTCACATACACTTTCCATCTGAGGGAGGCCTACTGGTCAAATGGGGACCCCATAGTAGCTGCGGATTTTGAGCACTCATGGAAGAGCATGCTCGACCCCTCATTTCCGGCGCCAAATGCCTATTTGCTCTACCCAATTAAAAATGCTAAGAGAGCTAAAAATGGCGAAATTTCAACAAATGAAGTCGGCGTTAGGGCAATCAACGACAAAACCCTTGTTGTAGAACTTAGAAAGCCCACTCCCTACTTTCTAGAGCTCACCTCTTTCTGCGCTCTTTTTCCAATCAACCATAAGGTCGAGTTAAACAATCCCAATTGGCATGAGGTCCATAACGAAGACTTTGTCTGTTCAGGTCCATTTTCTCTAAAAGAGTGGAGAACAAAAGATCTCATCACCATTCATAAAAACCCCAAATATTGGAATCACTGCGAGATCTCTCTTGAAGAAATTAATATTTCGCTGATCGAAAGCAGTATGACTGCCTACCAAATGTACGAGAATGGCGATATCGATCTGATGGGAACTTGTTTCTCGGAAATCCCTATCGATTCCATTCCGCATTTAGTTGCAAATCAATTGATTCACTCAAATCCAATTGGTGCTACCTCATTTATCACTTTCAACACAACACGCTTTCCGCTCTCGCATCCAAAATTGCGTCGCGCTTTGGCCTATGCAATCGACCGGAAATCGATCGTTGATGACATTAAACAGCTTGGAGAAACAATCGCAACCGGTCCTGTAGCCCCGATTTTAAAGGGCGGCAAAACCACCGAATTTTATGAGGATGCCAACCTACCATTGGCGCGAAAACTCTTTCAAGAGGCAATTGAAGAGCTTGGTATTTTGAAGCCCGACCTTAAATTTCAGTTTGCTTTCATGACCTATAATTTTAATGAGAGAGTTGCACAAGAGATTCAGCAGCAGTGGAAAAAGGCCTTTGACATTGATATCCCCCTTATTGGAGTTGAAATAAAAACATTTCTTGACACGCTTAATCGCCGTGATTACGACCTTGCTCTTTTCTCCTGGTCTGCGCAGTACCGAGACCCGATGAATGTACTTGACCGCTTTAAATATAAAAACACTCCAAAAAACTATGCTGATTGGGAAAACCTGCGCTACGCTAAAATTCTTAACCAGTCAGAAAAGATTCCAGATGCCCAAAAGAGATATGAATTTCTTGAAAAAGCAGAAAGAATCTTCACCAGTGAGATGCCTGTGACTTGCCTCTATCATTGGAATATGTCGTATTTAAAAAAAGATTATGTTGATGGTTTTTATATCTCACCAATTGGATCTGTACATTTGGATAATGTTAAAATAAAAAAGTAAATATATTTTATTTTATAAATAATTGAGTTAGAATAGAGGTGCATTAACCTTAAAGGACTTAATAATGAGTCAGAGCATCGCAATTCAATCAGCTCCCCCAGTCTCTTACAGGTTTGGCAAAGAGTTAAACACTTTTACCAATGCATTCATTGGCCCCCTATCCCAAAAACACCCTGTTGTCGATGCAATTGGAAGGTTATTTATCGCTCTCGTCGCCTTGCCTGTCTATCTTATACTTGGCTCTCTTTATGCTGGAGCGCGTATTTTCAATTGCTACCAAAGACCTCCCTCAACACTTGACATGGACGTCGATAGCTTCTTTCAAGGAAAAAAAACTCCTTCTGATCTAAGAAATGCTGCAAGCAAAAAGCTCTCTGTCGACCCAAAAGACATAGAGGCAAGAAAGGTGCTCACTGACATTATGATTCGCGATTGGGCAGAATCCGTCTATTCACCAGATTTAGGAGCAAACCGCGAAAAAGTTGTAGACTCTCTTGTCTCACGCTACAAGGGAATCGAGCTGATTGAAGAGGGTAACGATGTCAACTGGGATCAAGTTAGAAGCGCTCCGCTACCAGAGCTTTCCCCAATCACCACTCGCACTGCAACTTCCCCCTATGGGTTTCATAATTTTGGCAACTCCTGTTATTTCAATGCATTTATGCAGGCGCTGGTATCTGAGCACTTTAACGACATGTGGGACACCTACGCTTGCCTCGATGGAATTCGCCCTGACCAAAGAGCGCTTTTTGCTAAAATTATGGCTCTTCGCGACTGCTTAAGAAACGAACCTAAGCGAGAAACAGTCCGAGATAGACTCAATGCAATTTTGACCGACCCACTGGTTGTTGCCGCTGAAATACCTAAAAGCGAACAAATGGACTCTGGAGAGAAATTGCTAGCACTTCTTCGATTGCTTTCTGTAACAGATCGCCCCTATTTTGGCTTGGAATATAGTAGCTCACACCATCAATCGATTAAGCATTCACTTCACTATAATACAACTCCAGTCTACTCTCCCGGTGATCAGATCGAAGCCATGGTGCAGGCAACAATGCGCGGAGAAGCCTCAGGCTATGACAGCTCTTGCCACAACTTAATTCTTATTCCTCCAAATCAAGATAACGGTATTGCAGACAAGAGTGCAATTAAACAGACTGTAATTGGAAAAAAGATGGTCATCTCTATTCCAAGAGCTCGCCAAATTGCTGATCGTATAGAAGACTATCGGGTAGACGTTTCAGGACTTAACCAACTCATTCGCCTACCTCTACACAATGGAAATGCAGAGTTTCAGGGCTATATTGTGTTAAAACCGGTCTCTTGGGTTGTTCATCATGGTTCCCTAAAGCATGATGGACACTACTACAATTACACATTGCGATCTGAAGATGGCGCTCTGATTAAAAATAATGATACTAGGTGCGCAATTGTCGACAATCAGGTTTTTGGACCGAGTGGCGATATCTCAACTCATTGTACGCAGGTTTACTACACCTGTGTTGGATTTGAGCCCAACTAGCCGCTAAAATAGTATTTATATTTTCTTTATTTACTTTCCAATGTATACTCCCATATTGAAAGATAGAAAGGAGTCCCAAATGAGCAAGGTTGCCTACTGTCCACCTAGAGGGATCACATACACATATCCAAACGACAAGCTTTGGAATGGCTTAAAGCACACACTTGGAAAAAAGCTCGACCGCAATGACGCTGTGCTCGATGTGATTGGCCGCATCTTCGTCGCTGCCGTATCCCCTGTTCTCTTTCTCATTTTCGGCATGGTAGCCGCGATAGGACGTTTAGCGAAAAAGCGCATTGCAATCTATTCTGCTGACGCCCTTTTTTCAATGCACAAAGAGGCGCTATTTGGCAGCAATGTTGCCGCGAGAAAAACTGCGCTAGTTGCTGTTGCCAATCATTTGACTTCGCAAGATGTAACACATCCTGCGTTTAGCTTATTGAGAGAAATTGAAGCGAGAAATGCTGCAGATGATTTTGTCGACAGCCCCGCATATGACCCCACTGTTTATGGAGCAAAATCTGACTTTGTCAGGCAGGGTTTAACTCTAGCTATTCTCGGTAAAAATCTACAAAACTATAAGCTACCTCTGTCCTCGAAACAAACTTCGAAAGAGCGCGCACATATTCGATCATTGAATCAAGTGTTAGATGTTATCGGCAATAATAGAAGGCAACTACCACAACTACAAGCGCCACAGGTTCGACCAAACAACAGCTCTCCCTATGGACTCAACAACTTAGGAAATACTTGCTATCTTAATAGCGTCATGCAAGGACTTTTTCTTAACAAAAAAATGGCTTCGATTCTTGATTCGATGTTAAAGGAAATGGAAAATCCTACAAATGACCCAGACATTAAGAATCGAAATCGTCTAGCTAAAGCATTAAGAGATATTCGAGCAGAATTTATCCGAAATGACGGCGTTTTACCAAACCGAGGAAACGTTGATCATCTTCTTTTAGCTGTCCAGAATCAAGCAGGGCTAGAATCTTACCAGCAAGAAGACCCTCAGGTTCTTATTATGGCACTTTTGCAGAAACTTCTCTGGACCAAAGATGTCGACGGGAGGCTACCCTGTTCCGTAGAACATACAGGCTTTTACTACCGGCATGCAGGTTGTGAGGATCCGATGTCCACTCCCGCTACAACCGCAACATTTCTGATTTCCCCAACTGCTGTCACAGAGTGCAAATCTTTGCAAGATGTGATTAATGCCGAGACAACCCGAAAAAGCAGGAAAACTGCACCTGAAATGATGGAAAATGGCCTGGAACAGACCTTTACCCACTTTATGCCAAGTACTACTAATGATTCCCCACCACCGCTTCTATTCGTGAGCCTTCCCAGGGGAGGATATAGAAAAGTTCGGAAAGAAGTTGTAAGGGAGAGACCCCTTAGCTCCACAGGTCGAACAAGTAGCTTAACCGACCTAAGAATATTAGGTCGTCCCTCGACTGGAGGCTCTTCCTCTGATGGGGCGCCTTCACCACAACCTCTCGAAAGAACGAGATCTCTCACCGACATTCCTGTTTTTGAAGAGCGTCTAGAACAAATCGATAGACAGCCGAAATACGATGGCCTTCTAAATCCATTCTGGATCCCTACTCACGATTTAGAACAAAACTATAAAGGGGATGTTCACTATCAGGGAACTGCATGGATTATTGCAGCGACTCATGGAGTTGGAGCTGGAAGTGGTGGACACATCACTGCAATCGTCAGACATGAAGATGATCAGCTTTTTGAATATAACGATTCGTATGTGAGACCGGTTACTGAGGCCTACTTTGAATCGCGAGCTCACTTAGTCCGCCTGGTTGTTGCAAAAAACATCCAATAGAGCCGACTTGTTCTTTACAGAATCTTTTGTATAAATTAAAATGCTCCTGTTAAACTTATGCAGGAGCATTTATGCATCGACTCACCTACCTACTCGCTCTTTCTCTTTTTCTTTTTAGCTGTTCCAAGGATGAGCGCTTGCACTTCACTGAAAAGCACCAGCTCAACCTCAACTACCCGAATGAACCCGAAACGCTAGATCCACGCAAGGGTGCAGCATACGTCTCTTCAAGCATGCATTTTTTTCTCTATGAAGGCCTCACTCGCATGACGCCTGAGCGGACCGCAACCCCTGCTGTCGCCGAGCGAATCGACATTTCTGACGATCACCTTACCTATACCTTTCACCTGCGAGACTGCTCATGGTCAAACGGCTCGCCAATCACTGCACGCGATTTCAGAGAGACGTGGCTCGACATGCTCTCACCGCGCTTTCCATGCCCAAACGCCCACCTTCTCTACAGCATCAAAAACGCAAAAAAGGCCAAACATGGAGAGGCTGCCCTTGAAGAGGTTGGGATCTATGTAAAAGATCGGAAGACTTTGGTCGTCGAACTTGAAATGCCAACCCCCTATTTCCTGGAACTTGTTGCTTTTTGCGTCTTTTCTCCGGTCCATCAGGAAATTATCCGAACAAATCCAAATTGGGCAGACGAACTAGGACCCGATTTGGTGGGAAATGGGCCCTATATCATTTCTAAATGGAAGCATGGCGCCGAAATCCTTCTAGAGAAAAACCCCTACTACTGGGATCAAGAGAATATCCGCCTCGAGAAGATCCACTTTAGCTTTATCAATAGCCCCTCGACTGCTCTTCAGATGTTTGAAAAGGGCCAACTCGATATGCTAGGCGGCCCATTTACAGGAATTCCAGAAGACTCCATTCCTATGCTTAAAGAGAGTGGTCAAATTGAAACCCACCCCTTTACAGCCTCGACTGCGACCTTTTTTAATGTGTCAAAATTCCCCTTCAACAATAAAAATATTCGCAAAGCTTTTGCCTATGCAATCAACCGCAAGGACATCGTAGAAAATATTACTCAACTTGATGAAACTCCTGCTACAGACACCGTCCCTCCTATCTTGAAAAACATGCGCAGCTATCGCTATTTTAATGATGGAGATCATCGCAAGGCAATTGAATGTTTTGAAAAGGGATTAAAAGAGCTTTGCGTCACAAGAGAGACCCTTGGACCTCTTGTGTATATGCACGCGTCAACTGACGCCTACCCCAAAATTGCACAGGCACTTCAAGAGCAGTGGAGAAAAGTTCTCGGTGTTAAGGTGACTTTGCAGGGGTTTGAGTACCGCACCTTCATGGATCACCTCGTTAAGCGCGACTTTCAATTCTCTCAAGCGAGGTGGGTTGCACAATACAATGATCAAATGAATATTCTGGAGCGGTTCCAATACCGCGATAACCCAAAAAATTATAGCGGTTGGGAAAATGAGTCCTATTCACAGATTATCCAAGACTCCGCCCACTACCCAAAGGTACATGAGCGCTATGATTGCTTGGAGATGGCAGAGGCAATTGTTAGCGAGGAAATGCCCTTCACCGTTCTATACCACTGGAATAACGTCTACCTTAAACAACCTTATATTAAAGATCTCTATATCCACCCTACTGGCGGCTTTCATCTCTATGGAATACACTTTGATCAAGATACTCTTGCCGAGTGCCAAAACCAGTTCGATGAAAAGGACGATCTTTAATCTTTGCAAATAATGCCTTATCGAGATATTGTAGCGTTTTTTAACACTGGAATTGCATGAGTCGCATCTTAGTCCTTCTGCTTTTGTGTTTTAGCCTATCTAGCTGCTCTCCCTCAAAAGAGACAAAGCATGTTAAAAGATTGCGCTTGAATACAACTGTAGAGCCGCCCTATTTTGACCCAACAAAGAATGGGGACACACTCTCTTCAATGGTCCAGTACATGCTCTTCACTGGCCTTACTCAAATGACAGAAGAGTCGATGCGCACACCAGCCCTTGCTCATAAGATCGAGGTCTCTTCAGATGGGAAGGAATATACATTTCACTTACGTAAAAGCTACTGGTCCGATGGGACGCCACTTACTGCCCACGACTTTGTCTACGCCTGGAAAAAAAGTCTAAACCCCGATTTTCCAGCACCAAATGCCTTTATGTTCTATCCCATTAAAAACGCTGAGGCAATAAAGAAGGCAAAAAAGCCCGTTTCTGAACTCGGTGTTCGAGCAGTTGATAAACACACTATTGTAGTCGAGCTTGAAAGACCAACCAACTATTTTCTCGAGCTCACAGGTTTTTGCAGCTTCTTCCCAAATCCGATTAAGGAAAAGGACCGCTGCTGGACAGCTCGCTCAAAGGAAAAATTTGTCTCAAATGGCCCCTACTACGTGAGTGAATACAAGCGCGGCCACCATCTTCTTCTCAAGAAAAACCCCTACTACTTCAATCAAAAAGGGGTCGACATCGATGAGATTGAAATCTCATTCGTTGCAAATGCCATGTCTGCCTATGATATGTACCGAAAGGGAGATCTCGATTTTATTGGACATCTCTTCACCCCCATTCCTGTCGATTGTTTCCAGGAATTGACCCGCTCAGGCGCTGCAGAGACAGCAGAGGTGGCAAGCTCAATTATTACGATGTTTAACGTTGATGCATTCCCCTTCAACAATGTCAAAATGCGCCGCGCCTTTGCACTTGCAATTGATCGGCAAACAATCGCCGACCACATTTTGCAGCCCGGCGACACTCCCTCACGCTCTCCCCTCCCGCAGGTCCTAAAAGATTACGATTTATCCGATGAACTCACCCTCTTTGATCCAATTGAGGCGCGTAAACTCTTTAACGAAGCCCTTCAAGAGCTTGGGATTAGCAGGAAAGAGCTTAAGCACTTTAGACTTCTCTATACTACATCTCACGATATGAACTCTCGACTTGCTCAAGCTCTGCAACGGATGTGGAGTGAAGTTTTAGATGTCCATGTTGAACTTGAAGGGTATGAATTTAAAATATTTCTCGATAAAGCCTATAAGCACGACTTTCAATTTTCTCTCTCAAAGTGGACAGCGCAGTATGCAGATAGCTTGAACATTTTAGATCGTTACCGCTCGAAAAAGAATTTACACAATACGACCAACTGGGAATCTAAAGACTACAAAAATGCTGTAAATGCGGTCCGAAGCTGCACAGACAGAGAGAAACGGATGGAACTTGTCAAAGAAGCAGAAAGGCTTCTTGCAAAATACTCACCGATGTCGACGATTTGCCACAAAAATTATTTATACTCAAGAAACCCCAGACTCAAAGGAGTTTACATCTCGCCAATTGGTTCTGTTCACTTTGAACGGGCAAAATTACTTGATTGTCATACCAAAACGGCGCAAACTGAATAGCCTCATATGAAGAGTGATTTTTTAGAGATAGAGACCTATTATCACCATCCAGATGAGGGAGCTGAGGGCTTTAACCTGTTCAAACACGCTGTCCAAAAGCAGATCGAAATTCTACTCCCAGATGCTCTGCGTGAGATTGAAGATGAGGAGCTTTTCTATAAAGAGATGCAAAAGCAGATGCCAATTTTGAGCTGGTCTGCCTCTTCGAAAGAGCCCTACGCTGTGCGCTTTAGCTGCATGTGCCCCTCTGCCTACACACATGGTGTTGGTCGTTTCTTGGCAGACATGTGTAGTCGCTGGTTCATCCCTGGAAAACAACTTCCCCTTGTTAGCGTCAATACAATGGCCTTCAACTTCAAAAAGGCGCCTTGGCTGCAATGCCTTGCCCTTGAGCTGATTGCTCCAATCGGCTCGAAAAAGGATCTAGCGATTGTCAAATCAAGTATTGAAGACTTTATGCGTGAAATGCGCCTAATTATCATGGTCGTTCAACACGCCCGCTCGATTGTCTCTTCAAAACCACTCACACTCCCTCAGAAAAAGCTGCTAATCGAGGAGAATATCTCGACACTCATCGATCGCCCCTCGACTGAGCTTGACCTCAGTAGCTTTGACCAGATGCACCACTTCCTGATCAAAGTGATGGGTGAGCAAAAAATGTCGAAAATCCAAGAGAATATGGCACCTTTACAAGAGGCAAAGCCGCAAATCTTCGATCGCGATATTTTCAATGAACTGCAACTCTACCTTGGACTGTTTAAAGATCGCTTTGTCGCGCTTCGCGACATGAAGCATTTAATCCGAATCATCTCCTACAAATACCTCTTCCGCAAAACAATTCAAAACGCCCAAGCGCACATGCCAACCCAGCGCCACATGAGTGTAAAAATCGTACCAACGAAACTCGAAACAACAGGGGCATCGCGGCCCATCTTGGGAGTCATTGTTGGGATGAACCTCATTAAAGAGAACGAGCTCTTCGAAGAAAGGCATGTGATGCGCGCGCTTATGAATCTTCTCGAAGATATCGAGCTCGTTCAAGACTCTGTTATACTCGATCGCAGGGCGCCTTCACAGGTTCGCACGCTCTACCTGGAAATTGCCAAGATTGATGGTAAACCCTTTTCTGCATCTGAGCGCAGGCGCGTCAAACTCGAGCTCTCAACTCAATTAAAGACCTCCGTTGAGAGCGCAATTAACCCCATCTTCATGCCTAAAAATGAAGAAGAGGTAATGCGCAACATTGTCACGCTTTCAAACCAACTTAAGTATGCAAGTGACATTCCACAGGTTATTATTAACTTTCAAAAGCAGAGCGAGAGTCACATCTCTTTCACAATCGTTTTGCTCCGGCTTATCAAACGCGACGCTCTACGGTTCAAAGAGCTTCTTTCGAAACGAAAAAGTCCCTACCTGATCGATAAAATCGACTCCAAAATTGTCGGGCAATTGCGTAAACGATTCCCGAAAGAGGCGAATGTCTTTGAACTTCATCTCAAGAAGCAAGACTTTCTACGCAGCGATTTCTCACTTGATCTCTTTGAAGCGCGTCGTGAAGTCTTTCAAACGCTGACAAACCTTGTTGGCGAGCTGCGCGACTACAACGGTGGGATGATCTCCAAACAGGCTGAGGTCTTCAATATATTAACCAAACTTTTGGATAAGAGACAAAAGACCAATGACTTTCTCCTTAAAACTTTCTTCTATTCGATCACACCAAGCTACATGCAAAGCCTTCTCGACCCTAAACTATTGAAGATACTCTTCCAGATGGTCACTAAAACTGTCCACCACGACTACAACCACGCTCCTCACAGAATCGAAATGAAACGTGAAAAAGGGTATTTTTTCTGTACTCTTGGCTGCATTAACCCTGCGCTGCGCAATCATATCATTGAACGTGTTGAGACCTTGGATTTCTATGAAAATGATTTAACTAGCTGCTCACTTCACACCTATGACATTGCAATGCTAAGCTACCTTATCAAAGAGGGCGACTCGTTTGAAGACAAACGATTAGAGGAGACAATTCAACTGGGGATCAATGAATGGGAAGGAAAAATAAATGTCGAACTATCGCGGTCACACACTCTTTAATCTCTGCGTAGCGCTCCCTCTACTCATTGCAGTTGGCGTCTACTTTTTTACCTCTTCTAATGAGGAGCTCCTTGTCTTCTCTGGGGTTTTTACCTACACCACTCTCTTTATGAGTCCCGACATGGATGTTGCCAACAAGATCAAACTGCTCTCTGTTAGAGGCATCCTTTCCATTCCCTTTCGCCTCTACGCCTATTTTTTTCGCCACAGAGGAATCTCTCACTCTGTCCTTTTTGGCTCACTCACTCGCATTTTATGGCTTCTAGGTTGTGCAGCTGGCATTTTTTTTCTTGTCTATAGCTCACTTCCTACACAAAAAACTCTATATAAGTTTTACTACCTTCATCGCGACTTAATTCATCTAACAGTTTTAGCTATTGTACTTGCCGACTTGTGTCATTTACTCCTCGACTTGAAAAAATGAGAATTTTATACTTTTTCATATGACCGCACTCAAGATTAAATCTCTTGTCAAACGCTACGGAAAGCTTGTAGCCGTTGATAACGTCTCATTTGAAATCGAAGAGGGAGAAATCTTTGCCCTCTTGGGTCCAAATGGGGCAGGCAAAACCACAATCATTTCGAGCATTACTTCCCTTGTGAATCCAACGTGTGGAGAAATTGAAATTTTTGGTCATACTGTAGAGAAGGAGCCAAGAATTGCTAAAAGTATGGTGGGCTGCGTCCCCCAAGAACTTGTAAATCACGGCTATTTTAAACTCTATGATGTCTTGAAATTTCATATGAACTACTATGGAAATCGAGTTGATCCTACCTATATCAAGTATTTAATGGAGAGACTCGATCTTTGGATCCATCGAAACAAGTTAGTGCGCGAGCTAAGCGGTGGAATGAAAAGGCGCATCTTGATCGCAAAAGCGCTGCTACACAAACCCAAACTTCTTCTCCTAGACGAGCCGACAGCAGGAGTAGATATTGAGCTTAAAGATACGCTCTGGTCTTTTGTCAAGGAACTGAAGGCAAGTGGAGTATCCATCTTGCTCACAACGCACAACTTGGAAGAGGCGCAAAATCTCTGCGACCGCGTCGGTATCATTGATCATGGAAAGCTTTTGAAAGTCGCTCCACTCTCCGATATGCTAAGTAATTTGTCAAAACGCTCAATCTCTATCCAACTTGAGTGTCAAATCCCGGCCATAGTCCATCAATATCTACAGACTCAGGAAAACAACCAACTTGTATTTGCTGTCCCAAGCACCTTTAGCCTCAAACAATTACTTGCTGAGATAGATCTAGATGTTGGAACTATAAAAGATGTACACATTCGAGAAGGAAACTTAGAAGATGTCTTTAGAAACGTCCTCAGTAGCTAAACCCAATTATTTTATTCAAATTTACGGCCTGATGTCGCGAGAGATCATGCGCTTCATGAGCGTTCCATATCAGACGCTTGCAGCGCCAATTATTTCAAGCCTTCTATATATCCTTATCTTCGGCATAAGCCTTGGAAATGCAATTAAGGATCAAGATGGCGCCTCGTATCTTACCTTCCTGATCCCTGGCCTTATCACAATGACCCTATTGCGCAACGCTTTCGATAACGCCTCAAGCTCAGTAGTCGCAGGTAAATATGTCAATGAGCTTCAAGATTTGAGAGTCGCCCCTTTCTCTACCTCACAAATTCTTTGGGCAATAAGTGGCGCCTGTTTTATACGAGGCCTGATTGTTGCTACATTCACGTTTCTAGTGGGTGAGGCTTTTATGTACTTTCAGATGAAAACCCTACTCACTTTTTATAGCTTCACTCATGCAATTTTATTTATATTAATTGGAGGCCTTTCATTCAGCAAGCTTGGCCTAGCTGTAGCTATTCGATCGACCTCTTTTGAACATATTGGGATGATCAACTCTTTTGTTCTGACACCGCTTGTCTACCTCGGTGGGGTCTTCTTCTCACTTGACAACCTCCAGCCATTTTGGCAAAACATCTCAAAAATAAATCCGATTCTATACAATATCAATGGAATTCGTTACGCTATGACAGGAGTCTCTGATGTACCTCTGGTCCAAGCCTACGCAGTGACGATTGGCTTTGGCATCATTTGCCACTTTTTGGCGCGATCAGGACTCAATCAGGGAAAAAATTACGTGAGATAAAAATGACTAAAACTGAAAAGCCCTTCGGGACTTGGGACTCTCCCATCTCAGCTGAACTTATTGTCCAAGATGCTAAACGACTAGGGCAAGTCCTTACAGATGGACGCGACATCTACTGGTTTGAGGGCAGACCCTCTGAAGGGGGGCGCAATGTCATTATGCGTCAATGCCAGGATAAAATGGAGGAGATTCTTCCCGCTCCCTACAACGCGCGCACTCGTGTTCACGAATATGGCGGCGCCAATCTCATTGTTTCAAATGGCAAGATCTTCTTTTCAAATAACGAAGATCAAAAACTCTACCGCCTCGATGGGGAAATCAAACCTATTGCCGAAGGGTACCGCTTTGCCGATGGCGTTTACGACGAAAAGCGCCAAAAAATCTACTCTGTCGCCGAAAAGCATGGCGATGATGTCATCAACTGTCTCGTCTCAATCGACGTCGAATCTGGGAAAGTAACACCAATTGCTGAAGGATGGGACTTTTATGCAAGTCCACGCCTGAGTCCTGATTGCAGCCGCCTCACCTGGTTTGCCTGGAATCAACCCAATATGCCCTGGGATAGCTCTGAGGTTTTTCTAGGCACGCTGAGTGATGACGGCACACTAGAGACCCAAGAAAAGGTCGCTGGAGGAGAAAACATCTCAGTTGCAGCGCCAAGTTTTTCTCCTGAGGGTGACCTCTATTTTGTCTCAGATGAATCGGGGTATTGGAACCTTTACCGCTACAGAGGGGAAATTGAAGCTATTCACAAGATGGAGGCTGACTTTGCAACTCCCCACTGGTGTTTCGGCGTTAATCCCTACACGTTTTTTGAGGGGCACATCATGTGCACCTATACAATCAAGGGTACAGATTATCTCGCTATGATCGACCCCGAAACCCACGATTTCAATCCGATAAATCTTCCCTACACAGTCATCCGCGACCTTCACTCGGCCCAAGACAAACTTGTATTCCTCGGAGGTACCCCAACAGAGCCATCAGCTGTTGTCACACTTGACTTCAACACACTTAAATTAAACCGGCTGAGAGAGGCAGCTTCTGTCAATATTGACCGCAAGTATTTCTCACAGCCTGAAACAATTGAATTTCCGACTGAAAACAATAAGACTGCCTTTTGTTTTTACTACCCCCCAACAAATCCCGACTTTGAACCGCCAGAAAACACCGCACCTCCTCTTGTTATGCGCTGTCATGGCGGCCCAACTGGCCACACAGTCTCGAGCTTTAACATGGTCGTTCAATACTGGACATCGCGCGGCTTTGCCTATTGCGATTTGAACTATGGAGGGAGCACCGGCTTTGGTAGAGAATATCGCGAAAGGCTCAAAGACAACTGGGGAATTGTCGATGTCGACGACGCATGTAATGCGGCAAATTATCTAGTAGAAGTTGGTAAAGCCGACCCACGCTATCTTGCGATTGCTGGTGGAAGTGCCGGAGGCTACACAGCGCTTGCAGCTCTAACCTTTCGAGATACTTTTTCTGCAGGAGCGAGCTACTACGGGGTCTCAGATCTTGGCATGCTAGCACAAGACACGCATAAATTTGAAGCGCGCTACCTTGATGGACTCATTGGGCCATACCCAGAGCGCAAAGATCTATACGATGCACGCTCTCCAGCAAACCACACTGACAAGCTCTCTTGCCCAATTATTCTTCTACAGGGTGATGGAGACAAGGTTGTCCCCCCTTCGCAATCTGAGCTCATGTACAAAGCGTTGCAGGAAAAGGGTATTGAAACTGAGTATCTTCTCTTTGAAGGAGAACAGCACGGCTTTCGCGGCTCTGATGCAATCAAACGTTCATTAGAAGCAGAGCTCAATTTCTATCGCAAGATATTTGAACTTCATTGTTAATTTAATATAAAGAGAAGCGGTTCTAAATGGTTATTAGAGAGATATTTGATTTCTCTTTTCTACCTTTTTTCAAATTTTAAAAAAGAATCGCATTCTCTCAAACTCCCCTTTAAGCTATACTCTCTCATCTCTTAAAGGTGAAAGATGAAAAAGTTAGCTTTCTCGATATTGCTCATTACTTCTCTCTTTTCAGATGAGGGAATGGTTATTAACTTCCCCTCAGTCAAAGCAAGCGAATTAGTAAAATTTGTGAGCCAAGTCGCGCAGGTGAATTTTGTCTATGATGAGAATGATCTCGACTTTCAGACAACACTCATTTCAGGTCGTCCGGTACTTCCAAGCGAACTTCTGAATGCAACCGTTGCAGTTTTAAAAAAAAACAGTCTGAGAATCCATGAAGATGCTGGCTATATCCACATCCATAAAGATCCGAGCAAGTCGCCCAACCTTCCCTATACCTCAATTGGAAAAGATCGCTTTCAGCTCTATAAAATCCAATATTCCAAGGGCATGGAGATTTTAACAGCCATCCGGCAAATTGCAAAAAATGTCACAGAGGATGCAGCACTCACTAAGGCAGTTGATTCCATTCATTGGCTCGAGTCGAGTAACTCACTTATCTTCACAGCAGACAGTGCAACAGCAGATCAAGTTGTCCATCTTATCGAAACTCTAGATCGCCCACAAAGACAAGTTTTCATCGAGGTACTTGTTCTTGAGACGGATATGAAGACAGGCCTTGACCTGGGACTTGAGTGGAGCGCCGTAGGAAAGTACAAAGACCAATTAGGCGCTGGTTTAGGCAATTTCCCTGCTCGTAATGGCGGCTCGCAGCTAGCTAAAACGCTTCAGACAGTCTCCTCGCGTACAGGGTCTGATATTCCCTTAAGTGAGGGCTTTAACCTAGGCGTTATTGGCGATCTGATTCTATTTAAAGGCAAAGCTCTTGTCTCTCTCGGCTCGCTTCTCTCAGCGCTTGAGTCTGATGGCCAGAGCAGCGTGGTCTTGCACCAAAAGGTCTTAACTCAAGACAACAAGCAATCAAAGATCTTTGTTGGCGACAATATCCCCTTTGCTGGATCAATTGTCGAAACCGTTGGCAATTCCCAGCAGACAACGTCAAATATCGATTACCGAGATGTCGGAGTAAGTCTCAATATCACTCCTTATCTTGGAAAGAAAGACATCATCACTTTAGAGCTTGCCGAAGAGATCACAGAAGCTCTCAATTCACCAATGGTGAACTCCAAATCTGTAAGCGGGATTCAGACAACAAAGACCAACATGGTGACTCGAGTCCACGTCCCCGATCGCCATTTTTTAATTCTGAGTGGAATGATGCGTAACGCCAAATCGCAAATCACACAAGGTGTCCCATGCCTTGGGGCTATTCCAGGACTTGGTGCTGCGTTTAGCAAAGACACCAATCGCAATGACAAGCGAAATATCGTCGTGTTTGTCAGACCCCATATAATCGATTCACTTGAAGATATGCAGGTCATCACGAGCAGTAGTCGAGATGAGTTTTTAGAAAAAGCTCCACCTCGCATACAAAAATCGCTTGAAGTTGACTTGCCAAGCATCAATAATGCGCATTAATGATACGTATTAAAACGACCCTCCCAATTTTGGTGGTGCTCTTTTTGAGCTACTTTGGCTATTCGATGGGGCTACCGCTCTATCCAGCCCTACTCTTTGATCCCGATAAAGGGATGCTAGTAAGTAGCTATCCTCAGTGGCTACGCAGCGTGCTAATTGGATTTTTAAGTGCGATGTATCCACTTGGGCAATTCTTTGGAGGCCCTCTTCTCGGGAAACTCTCGGACAAATATGGAAGGCGCAATGTCCTTCTCTACTCATTGATTTTGATCATCCCCACCTACATGATTTCGGCCTTTGCGATTAACATGAAAAATATCTTACTCTTCTTTCTTGGAAGGCTGACATGCGGTCTTTTTGAAGGGATTGTTGTGATTGGAACAGCTGCCATGGCAGATATTAGTGACAACCACAAAGATAAAGTTAAAAATTTCGGATGGCTCATCACAATCTCGAGTACAGGCTACATCTTTGGACCAATTGTCGGTGGGCTCCTTGCAGACTCAGAGACGGCAAGTTGGTTCACCTACAGCACACCCTTTTGGTTAGGAGCTTGGCTCACTGTTCTTGCATGGTTCATCGTGTACTTTCTATTTGAGGAGAGCCTTAAAACCTTTGTGACAAAACGTATAGACATTCCAGACATGCTCTTTTCACTCTACAAACCCCTTACAAGACCTAATTTAAAAAACGTCTTTTTCGCAAACTTCAACCTCTTTCTCTGCATCTTTTTCTTCTTCTCGTTTTTCCCACTGCTTTTGATGACCCAATACGACTTCAATGTAACGCTACTTGGTGAGGCGACGGGCTATCTCTCGATTCCCATCTGTATCGCGCCCCTATTTTTTCCCTACTTATCCAAACATTTCTCTCCAAGGCAAATTGCAGCACTTGCAGGCTTAATTCTAGGCGTCTTTATTTTAATCATCTTGGGACTCGACAACTCTATGCTCCTCTTTATCACGCTCCTACCCCCTGGATTTGCCATAGGGGTGAGTTTTTCGTATTCTGCTCTCATGGTCTCCGATAGGGTTGCAGAAAATGTGCAGGGTGAATCTTTGGGCGCTAACCAATCAGTTCTGGTTTTTGCAGAGATTGTGGCAGGTGTGGTTGGAGGATTTCTTGCAGCCACTTGGGTTAAACTTCCGATGATTATTGGCGCTTTAACAGCAATCTTTGCTGCAGTCTGGCTTATTTGGAAGGTACTGGATCCCCCTTCTTCTCAACCTGACCGGCCTTTTCCCGAGTAATTCTGTATTTTGCATATAAGAGCAAGAGACACAAAATTGCACTGAGAATTGCAATGACAAGAAAAACGTCATTGAAAGAGAGCATCGCTGCCTGCTGATCTGTTGCCCGATTGATCCAAAGCCTTGCCGCATCACCTTCAAAGCCTGCTTGCATCAGTGTTTTCATTCCATCTCTTAGATTCTCATTAAATGCGCTCATCATTTCCGAGAGTCTTGCATGGTGAAAAATTGTGCGTCTCTGCCAAATCGTTGTGAAGACCGAGGTGCCAATCGCGCCCGAGACACTTCGAAGAAAGTGAAAAATTCCAAGGCCGTTGTGCATCAGATCACTTGGAAGATCCTGAATTACTAGAGCGTTCACTGGAACAACAAAAAAAACAAACCCAACTCCGGTCCAAAACCGGGTGAGAGCGATGTGATAATAGTCGACGTTGGTATCAAAATGGGCCGTCCAATACGAAACCAGAGCAAAAATCAGCATGCAAAACGCGAGGGGAATCATCGTGCCAAACTTTGCCACAACTTTTGGCATGAGCGCTGAAAACATGAGTGGAGCAAGCCCAAATGGGGCAACAGCAAGCCCCGCCCAAAGCGCGTTATACCCCATAAACTGCTGAAGCCAAAGGGGAACTAATACGACCATGCCAAAATAGATGCCATAGCCAAAAAACATCTGTATCGAGGCGAGGCGAAAAGAGCGAAATTTAAAGCAGTGCAGATCAAGCAGAGGAAACTTGACCACAAGAAGCCAGATAAAGAGATAGGTATAGGAAATCACTGAGATGATCGTAAGTGCAATAATCACGTGGGAATTAAACCAATCCCACTGCTGCCCTTTATCAAGAACAATTTGCATCGAACTGACGGCGAGGGTAAGCAAGACAAGCCCAAGATAGTCGGTAGGAACCTTTTTTTTGATATCCTCACGATCAATGAGCAAAATGTAGAGGACAAAGGTCGTTAAAATGCCAAAGGGAACATTAATATAAAAAATCCACGGCCACACATAGTCGACACAAATCCATCCCCCTAAGATTGGGCCTGCAATTGGCCCAACAACGACAATCATCACCCAAATAGCCAACGCAACTGGAAGCCTGTCTGGGGGATTATACTTCGCTAGCAGCCCTTGGGAGAGAGGAACTATCGGGCCTGCGCAAAATCCTTGGATAAAACGTCCAATCACAATCATCTCAATACTCACCGAAGCGCCACAAAACCAAGAGAAGAGTGTAAAAGATGCAGTAGAAATGACAATTACTGTTCTCTCACCGAATCGCTTTACAAGCCAACCCGTTAGAGGAAGACAAATTGCATTTCCAATCGCAAAGGAGGTGATCACATAGGTTCCTTGATCTGTAGAGACAGCTAGCGAGCCAGCAATGTAAGGAATCGCAACATTTGCAATTGAGTAATCAAGGACGTACATGAATGTCAAAAGGGAGATAAAGAGGTTAAAAACAACCCTTTTAGTTCCCAACATGGGATCAGAGACGGCTTGATTCATGGGCGCAGCCATCACAAGCTCCTAAAGTTGCACAGGTGGAGCCCCTAAATCGGGATCCACTGTGTTTTCGGAAATAATCTTCGCAACTAGCGCCTCAGCCCCATCCTCTTGGTCGCGGTAGACAGAGGTGCGAAAAACAGGACGGGAGCTCGCCTCAGTTGGCACGCGCGTTCCGTATTGATCCTTCGTATCGATATCGACATACATAGAGAGTCCCAATCGGAGAGGAAAGCGCTCAACCTCAGACTGATCGAGATCGATACGCACAGGCACCCTTTGGACAATCTTGATCCAATTGCCCGTTGCATTCTGAGGAGGTATTAGCGAGAAGACTGCCCCTGTCCCACCTGCAATACCACTCACGATCCCAGAGTAGATGGCCTCATTTCCATACATATCCGATTTTACAGTGACGCGCTGGCCAATACGTATTTGTGAGACATCTACTTCGCGAAAGTTTGCCTGCACCCACATTTGATCAAGTGGAACAATCGCCATCAAATTTTCATCAGGTTCAACAAATTGCCCAACCTGAACAAATCGCTGCGCTACGATCCCTGTCTGTGTTGCGCGTATATTACAACGCACAAGATTGACAAAGTTGTGCGTAAGTTCATTAGCCGCCTCTACTACAAGAGGGTGCGTTGAAACAGTTGTCCCCTGAATTGCGGTGTAGGCTTGGATCAGCTGCGAGCGCAGGTTAGTAACTTGGTATTTAGCCGCATCTAAATTGAGCTCAGAGTGGATAAAATCCTCTTTACTCACTCCCCCCTCGCTGACAAGAGCCCTTCTATTGTCATAGTCCACCTGCGCTTTGATTACCTTTGTTTTCGCTCGTTGCAACTGAGCGTTGAGCTGAATTACCTTTTCAAACATCTCAGTGACATTGCGCACAGTGTTTGCTAAAACTGCCTTTGAGTGGTCAAGTGCAATCGTTGCATCTGTTCTATCAAGCTCGATAATAACATCTCCCTCTTTCACGAGAAAGGTCTCATCTGTATTAATCGAAGAGACATACCCCTTGATCTGTGAGGTTACATTCACTTTGCTACCATGCACGTAGGCATCGTCAGTTTTATCTTCATATCTTAGCCAGATCAGCCAGTAAAAAAATACGAGGATGGCTATTACTCCAATCACGACTGCCGCGATGATAAGTGGACGCCCTTTGCCAGGTTTGATACCCTGCTTCACATCTTCTTCACTCATTTCACTACCTCTTGATAACTTAAAGATGCCTCGCTTTGATAACCCCCACCAAGTGATTTGATAAGCTCAAGGGTTTTCATGTAGGCGGTCCACTCGCTGCTCAGACGATCAATTTTCTTTGAGCGTAATACTTGGCTCTCATCAAGCACTGGCAATAGCGTGTCGATCCCAACTGTAAAACGCGACATTTTTAAATCGAAATTGCGCTGCGCGACCTTAACTTCATCGACATTTGTCGCTAAAATATCTGAAATCGCCAAGATATCGATAATTCTATCACTCACCTCTCTTGCAGCAGAGAGCATCATCTCATTGAACTTATTTGCAACAACGCCAAAACCAGCAACTTTTTCTTTCAGGTTTGCACGTAGTCGCCCACCTGTAAAAATCGGAAGAGAGAGTGTCGGTTTTAAAAATCCTTGAATCGCATCATGAGAAAAGAGGTTATGGAGTTGAAAGGCTTCAAAGCCCCCTTGAGCCTGCAAATTGATGTCGGGATAAAAAAGCGCTTTGGCAACGCCAATCTCCTTGGCTGCTGCCTCTATAAGCCAAAGCTGCGCCATCAAGTCGGGGCGTCTTTTGAGAAGATTTGACCCCATGTGGTGAGGCAATTCAAGAACCTGATATTTATAATCCCAGTGATATGTAATCGGATTTTCATCCTCTGGCCCTAACCCCATCAAAGTATTCAAAGCATGTTTGGAGTTTAAAATATCTTGATCAGCTGAATAGATTGCTTTTTTAATGCCATTGACGCGATTTTTTTGCTCAAGCACAGTCATGTAATCAATGGTTTCATTTTTATACTGGAGCTCATTGACCCGCAAATAGCGCATCGCATCCTCGAGCTGCTCTTTCAAAAAGAGCTGCTTTTGCATGTAGGCCATTAGAGAAAAGTACTCTTTTGCAACTGAGATTGCAGTCACAAGCTTGACCTGGTTCTCTTCGGCCTCTTTTGCCTTAGCTTGACCGAGCTTAGCAGCATAGAGATGGCGATTTTTACCCCACAAATCAAACTCGTACTTAAAATCGAGGTTGATATCGATAATATTTAGATTTGTTCCGGTTGCACCAGGCAAAAAGACACTCAAGGTATCTTTACTATAGTGCTCCCAATTATCGTCAAAGTTGAAAAAAAGTGAGGGAAAGAGCTTTGAGCGAGTGACCTTAGCATTTTCAAAGGCTTGCGCGACTTTTGATTGCGCGCTTTTCAAAGAAGGGTTATTTTTAAAAGCAGTTTGGATACAGGAGGTGAGTTGAGGATCGTCGAATAGAGTCCACCAATCCTCTTTTGGGCCTGAACCGATTGTGAATAGATCGCTTGCACAAGCAGCTTCTGCAAGGGGCTCAAGGTCGACAATCTCTTCCGGTTTTGCCGCAGAGGTGTATTGAGGTCGCGAAACGCAACCAGCAACAACTAAGGCTGTAAAAATGAGGATGATTCGATACATAACTACACCAACCTTTCGAATAACCAATAAATACTTTTTTGCATAGAGATATTGTTTGAAAAAAGAGCATCTAACTTTAATAAAGTGTGGAATTGAAAAAGAGTCATTGAGAGTGACAAAAGATTTCTCCCTCTCAAAAGAGCCTCATCCAAAATCGCTCGGTGAGAAGCTAACACACCCCCTGATCACAACTGACTTTGCTGAAATGCAAATTGAATGGACAACGCCCACCTTCCATTCACACGCTGCCCTAATGCGATTTTTTAAAGACCTCTCAATCTACACGCAAAAAAAGGTGCCAAATGAGTATTTTTGGCCGCTTAGCATGCCACCAAAACTCCCTAAAAAATGTCAAGATTGGGTGGCAAAATACGGCAATAGCCACTCTGCTAAAAAGAAAGAAAGTTATCGCCATGGGCTTTGCAAAGCGTATGGCTCGCACATGCAAATGATCTCTGGTTTTCACTACAACTTCTCAATGCGCCCGGCATTTTGGAAAGCACTACACAAAGAGCGGCAGAGCAATAAGTCTTGCAGACAATTTCAAACAGATACCTATCTCGGTCTAATTCGCAACTATATTAGAGATGGCTGGATCATTACCTATTTATTTGGAAGCTCACCCTCCTCAGATCCATCATTTAAAGATCTGCCTGAATTTCCCTATGCTACATCGCTCAGAACATCAGAGCACGGCTACCAATCAAAAAGTCAAGATGCACGCCCTATTACCTTTAATTCTGTATCAGGCTACGTGAAAGAGATCCGTGAGGCAATTGCCCGTGGTCAGTTGCAAATTGAAAATGAGCACTATAGTTTAATCCGGCCAAAATGCCTTCCTCGAGAAGAGCTCAATCAAACCGATGCTATTGCCACAAGGGGAATAGAGTATGTTGAGCTGCGCGCACTCGATCTCGATCCCTTTTCCCCTCTTGGCATCTCAAAAAAAACGCTCGACTTTCTTCATTTATTTCTCCTTCATCTCCTTCTCTCGGAGAGCCCCAACTTGACACACAAAGCGCATAAGAAATCACTTGATTTTCAACATCAAGTGGCAATTGAGGGGAGAAAAATGGAGCTGAAAAGCAAGGCGGAGCCAATTTTTACTGCGATGCGACCACTTGCTATAAAACTTGGCATGGTCAAATTACTAGATGAGATGTGGTTGCGCTTCGAAGATCCCTCTAAACTCCCCTCGCAAATAATCGCCTCAAATGACTTTTTAGAGCTTGGAGCTACACTTTGCAAAGAACACTACAAAACCCTAAGCAAAGGCAAGCTAGAACCCTCCCAGAGAAGGCGCTTTGATACATTTACCAAAAACTCAATTGAGCTCTTTGATCTGCTTGAGAGAGCAGAAAAGATGGAGGCTTCAACACGCGTTTTAATTGAAGAAGCAATTCGCAGGCATGTAAAGGTCGAAATTCTTGATAAAAAGGCGTGTATTTTGCGCTTGGGTGGTCAAGAGCTAGTTAAACAGGCAAGCTGCACCTCACAAGACAGCTACATCACGCCACTACTGATGGAAAATAAACATGTGACTAAGCTTTTACTTGATGAGCAAAATATACGCACACCTTTAGGGATGCATTTTAATTCACTTACAGAAGCGCTCTCGCACACACCCCCAAGTAAAACTGTTGTCGTGAAACCCAACACCACAAACTATGGACTTGGAGTTGAACTTGTGGAGCCAAAAGAGTACAAAGCCGCTCTTAAACGAGCCTTTGCATTTGGGGAAAGTGTGCTTGTTGAGGATTTTATTTCTGGGAGAGAATATCGATTTTTAGTCGTATCAAACAAGGTTGCAGGGGTAGTGCGCCGAGATCCCGCAAGTGTGATTGGAAATGGCCATGATACAATCAAGACGCTCGCAAAAGGCAAAAAACGCCCCATCAAACTTGGGCCAGATGAAAAAAAGCATCTCCTATCTCAAAATTTAACAGCAGAATCGATCCCTAAGGAGGGGGAAAAGGTCTTCCTGCGCTTCAATTCGAATGTCTCAACAGGTGGCGAGGCAATCGATTTTACCGATCAGGTTGCTAATGAGTATAAAAGGATAGCGATTCGAGCGGCGAAGAGTGTCGGAGCAAAAATTTGTGGCGTCGATATGATCATAAAAAGTCCACATAAGCCAGGCAGTCGCTATGCAATTATCGAATTGAATTTCAATCCCGTTTTGTACTTTCACCAAGAGCCAGATGTCGGCCACCCAAGAAATGTAGCGGGAGCAATTTTAGACTGCATAGGCTTTGGCTTTGAACCCATCACCAAAAGAGATTGCTGTTGAACATTAAAACTGAAATTATCGCCGGACTTACCACCTTCTCCTCGATGGTCTATATCATCTTTGTCAATCCATCAATTTTACAAGAAACAGGGCTGGATTTTGGGGCCCTAATGGTGGGAACAATTCTCACGACCGCTTTCTCCTGTCTTTTTATGGGTTTTTACTCAAACCAGCCCATTGCAATTGCCCCTGGGATGGGAGTAAGCGCTTTTTTCACCTACACAGTGATTTTGCGTCATGGCATGCCCGTTGGCATGGGACTTGCTGCCGTTTTCCTCTCAGCGCTGATTCTTCTTATTTTAAATCTCCTTGGCATCCGGGCTAAAATTTTGAATAGCATTCCGCGCCCATTAATTAAGGGAGCTGTTGTAGGAATAGGTCTTTTTCTTATTATGGTTGGCTTAAAGCAAATTGGGATTGCTGCGCCTTCAGAGAGCGGGATGCTTGTCTTTAATTCCCCTTTCACTCTCCCCTCTCTACTGACCGGAATTGGAGTAATCTTAATTGGAGCCTTACTCTACTTCGAAGTGCGCGCAGCCTTCATTTTAGGCATTTTAGCTCTCTGGGCAATTTCTCTGATTTTTGGGATGACTGAATGGCAAGGGCTGATTGCATCGCCTCCCTCACTTGAACCCAACTGGATGCGGATTGACTTTGGCTCAATTTTTACTCGCTACTTCCCCCATATATTTTTCTCAATCTTCCTCGTCACCCTTTTTGACTCATCAGCAGCTCTGATTGTGCTATCACGTATGCTCTATCCTGATGGGAAAATGCCCAATCAACGCCGCTGTTTGACCCCTGACACCTGTGGAAGTATGCTCGGCTCATTAATTGGCGTAACATCTATGGCCATTCACCTCGAATCTGCCGCTGGAATTAAGGCCGGTGGGCGGAAAGGCTTAACACCCATTATTGTCGCAGCTCTCTTTTTGCTCTGTCTCTTTTTCTATCCTCTTTGCCATTCAATCCCTCATTTTGCAAGTGCACCTGTGTTGATTGTAATTGGGATATTGATGATTGAGGAGCTCAAAGGGATGGCATGGGGAGATATTACAGATGTGATTCCCATGCTGATTGCGATATTTGTGATGCCAATTACCTTCAGTATCTACCTTGGATTTGCACTAGGATATGTCAGCTATGCGATCATGAAGCTCATCACTTGGAGGGTGCGTGAAATTCACTTCTTCACCTGGCTGCTTGCGCTACTCTTTGCAATTCACCTAACGCTAATGACTCTCTTCTAGCCTGGCGCTCAAGTGCTAAGTCAATGAGCTCTTCTATCAAATTAGAGTAGCTGATACCTGAGAGCGCCCAAAGTCTTGGATATGTCGATGTTTTTCTAAAACCTGGAAGTGTATTGACCTCGTTTAAAAAGACCCTCTCTTCTCCATCCAACAGAAAATCGATGCGTGAAAAGCCCTCACACCCTAAATTTCGGTAGGCCTCAATAGCAAGCTCTTGAATTTCCGCTATTTTATTTTGACTGAGCTCTGCCGGGATTTGAAAGACTACGCCATTTGGATCGAGATACTTCGTCTCATAGCTATGAAAGGCGCCTTTGGGAATCACGCGGGCAGGCAGTGAGACCTTCGGGTTTTTATTACCTAAAACGGCAATTTCGATCTCTTTACCGCGAATCTCTTGCTCAATAATAATTGAATCATCATAGCGCCCCGCTAGATCAAGCGCCTCTTGCAGTTGCCTTGCGCTTTTGACGCGTGAGATCCCAACTGATGAGCCTGAACGATTGGGTTTGACATAGATCACCTCACCGAGCTTTTCGGCAAGAGCGTCATAACTTTGCCCTGAATAGAGAAGCCACTTCGGGGCTTTCAGCCCTGCGAGCTTGCGCGTGAGCGCCTTATCGTAGCAAATTGCCGATGTACGCAGATCGGGACCGACAAAGGGGATATTAAAGAGGGAGAAATACCCCTGCATGGGCCCATCTTCACCAAAAGGGCCGTGTAAAATTGAGAAGGCCACATCGAGCTTGCGACTCTCATATACCTCTCTTTCTCCCAGCTCGGGGGCATCAAAATTAGGCGTCCCAATCAGGTGAAACCACACCCCATTTGGATCGATCCAGACAAGGGTCACCTCATACTTACTTCGGTCGATTTCCTCATAGATGGATTTTGCTGAGGCGCAAGAGACCTCGTGTTCAAACGATTTACCTCCAAAAAAAAGGCCCAGTTTCATCTACTTCTCCTTTAATGTCTCACTTGTTACAATTTCCCCATGAAATTAGAAGATGCTGAGAAAATCCTCAAAAATAAGGGCATTATTGCCCTGCCGACAGAGACTGTCTATGGTCTAGCAGCTCTCGCTAGCTGCAATAAAGCAATTGAAAAAGTTTTTTCAATAAAAAACCGCCCTAAAAACAATCCTATGATTGTCCATGTCGCTAACTTAAATCAAGTCAAAAGTTTAATTACAAACCTCCCTCCCCAAGCTGAAAAACTCATAGAAGCGCACTGGCCAGGACCGCTTACGCTCATATTACCGGCAAATCTAAGCGCAAGCTCAGATCTAGTCAGAGCAGGTCAACCAACTCTTGCCATCCGCATGCCAAACCACCCACTTACGCGAAAGCTTATTGAAATGACAGGCCCCATTGTTGCCCCCTCTGCTAATATCTCTGGCCGCCCCTCCTCAACACAAGCCTCCCACGTTACACTCGACTTCGGTGAAGATTTCCCTATCTTAGATGGAGGCGCTTGCCAAGGAGGGGTTGAATCGACAATTTTAACCTTTGATGGAGAGTGGAAAATTGCACGTCTCGGATCACTCAGCGCGGATGAACTGGCTAAAACTTTAGGCTATAAACCCACGCTAGCTGGTAAAACAGCCTGCCCAGGCAATCTACACAAACACTACAGCCCAAGCGCAAAAATTCACCTCGCAAAGTGCCCGCAAAACCACCCTGCAATTCTTGGCTTTACAGAGAGAAAATACACATGCGAAAGGCTCTTGCACCTCGGTTCAATAAAAAATCCAAATGAGCTTGCATTTAATCTCTACGAGAAGCTAAGAGAAATTGATAGGGCCACAATAGAAGAGATTTGGATCGACGTCGACTTTCCAACTCATGGTCTCTACCAAACAATTCATGAACGTCTAAGCAAAGCAGCCGCTAAGGAGAGATGATGACGCGAGCCAAAAAGGGTGACACTGTTCAAGTGCACTACACAGGAAAAATAGCCACCGGAGAAGTTTTTGATTCGTCTCTTGAGAGGGAACCTCTAGAGTTTTGCATTGGCGAGAGAAAACTCATCCCAGGTTTTGAAGAGGCGCTCGTTGGCATGCAGCTTGGTGAGAGCAAAACAATTACTATTGCGAGCCACAAGGCCTACGGAGATCACGATGAAACGCTTGTTTCTAGTGTTGACCGAAACCTTTTGCCTAAAGAGCTACCGCTAGAAGAGGGAACAAAACTCCAGATAGGTGATGAAAACGAAATCCCTACAATCGTTACAGTGACAAAGATCAATGAAGAGCAGGTGACGTTAGATGCAAACCACCCTCTTGCGGGAAAAGATTTGACCTTTGATATTAAGCTTATCAGCTTTACATAGTTTCGTAGCGCCCAAGCGGAGCTTTTTTAGCTCGCCCTTTTAGCTTGTAAAGCGGCTTTACAAGCTAAAATTTGGGCCAAATGCATATGCCCCTTGCCTATAATCGAATATTTCTTTACTTTTGTGGGCATGAAACGTAGCTACATCACACTCATTATTTACACTTTGCTCCTCATCTCAGGTGGCATCGTTGGCTTTGTAAAAGCTGGATCTATTCCCTCTCTTGCAGCAGGTTGCGGCTTTGGCGCCATTTTATCTTTACTTACCTACCAGGTAATCAAGGGTAAGGTGTGGGCAAATTATGGTGCCTTCTTTGTCATCCTCTTTCTAGATGGCTTTTTCTGGTGGCGCTACTATAAAACAGAAGCCTTCATGCCAGCAGGTCTGATGCTTTTGATTAGCTCTGTTGTCCTTTTCATCCTCTACACAGACCTAAAAAAGCAGCTCACAAACGTCTCGTAATATGCTCATCGTTGCTCTGCTCTCATTTATCTTCTTCGATACCCTTGCAATCGAATGGGTTAGCTCAACAATATTCTTTAAACATGACATATTTTGGTGGATTAACCATGTGATTGAACTCAAAACGCAGTGTTTTATATGGGCAGTATACTTTTGTGTAACAAAGCAAAATAAAGGGCGCACAGCGGCTTTAAATGTGCTCTGTAGTGCTTTCGCATCAATTATCGTTATCTACGCTCTGAAATTCACTGCCGGTCGAGCCCGACCCGAGCTTTTACTACAATCTGATCTCTTTGGATTTTTCTTCTTCAAACTGCAAAACGCCTACTTCTCTTTCCCCTCATCACACTCTGCATCTATTGCACTGACTGCATGTGGCTTAGGCTGTTTATTCCAGAAGTGGAAATGGCCCCTACTGGGAGCTGCTTTCATACTGGGTTTTTCACGGATGATGAGTGGTCATCACTTTCCAAGCGACTTAATTGTTGGATTTTACGTTGCGATTAAGCTTCACGCGATGAAACTATGGGATAGAGCCTTTACTATATACAAAAGGAGCTCCATATAGGAGCTCCTTTTTAGGTGTAGGTGCTATAAACTACTAGAGCTTATTTTTTTGCAGTCTTACGTCTGCGAACAACTCGACGAGTTGTTTTTTTAGCAGCTGGCTTTCTTTTAGCAGCTACTTTTCTCTTAGTAGTTGTTTTTCTGCGAGTTGTTTTGCGAGCAGTTGTTTTTTTAGCAGCTGGTTTGCGCTTAGCAGTAGTCTTTCTTTTTGCAGTAGTTTTGCGCTTAGCTGTTGTTTTTTTAGCAGCTGGCTTTCTTTTCGCAGTAGTTTTACGCTTAGCTGTTGTCTTTTTAGCAGCTGTTTTGCGTTTTACTGTTTTGCGCTTAGTAGTTGCTTTCTTAGCAGCTGGCTTACGCTTAGCTGTTGTCTTTTTAGCAGCTGTTTTGCGTTTTACTGTTTTGCGCTTAGCTGTTGCTTTCTTAGCAGCTGGCTTACGCTTAGCAGTAGTTTTACGCTTAGTAGTTGCTTTCTTAGCAGCTGGCTTGCGCTTCGCTGTTGTTTTTTTAGCAGCTGTTTTTCTGCGAGTAGTTGTCTTTCTCTTCGCAGTAGTCTTTCTAGCAGCTGGCTTCTTAGTTGTCTTGCGAGCTGTAGTCTTCTTAGCAGCTCTTCTTCTTTTGACAGCCATGACGACTCCTTATTGCTTTTTTTTGGTTTTAGGAACTTTTTTTTAGAAGGCTGTGTAAACTTGATACAACAAACCTTCCCTTTTCCTAACTCTAGATATAATTAATTTATTTTAATTTTTGAATACTTTTTTTTAATTTAATTATCGTAGTTAAAACAAATTAAACAATAAATCGCCTTGAGAATACGTTCTGAGAGCATTTACAATTTTCGATAAAATTTAAAAAATTTGTTTTTAGTTAATTAAATAAAACTCACTTTTTTAAAACAAAGACCTTATCCCACTAGACTACAACGAGTTGCGTTATATTTTTAGCTTTTTTACAACCTATTTTACTGAGTCAGAGCCGGTTAGAGGCATAAAAGTCATACCAAAAATTGAAGATTTTTGCTACATTTTGCGTATGTTTAGAAAAATTCTGACACTTTTGACCACTTTGCTACTAACTGGAGGATTTGCCGAGATGACTGAACTCAAACTTTACATGCGAAAAACTTGCCCTTTTTGCCAAAAGGTCGCTACCTATCTGAAAGAAAAAGGGCGGAAAATCGAGATGGTTGACATTGGCGAAGATGATACTGCTCGCGAAGAGTTAATCAAAAATGGTGGAAAACGCCAAGTACCATGCCTCTTCATTGATGGTAAACCAATGTACGAATCAAACGACATTATCCAGTGGCTTGATAAAAATTAATTGCTTTATTTTTATTTTGGAATCGCGTAACAATGGGGTTTTGCTATCTTAACGGAAAGGCTCCATGGAGATTGAACAAGGTAATAACAAACGCGTAATTTCTCTCTTTGTCTTAACGATGCTGAACGTGTCGATTATGGCAAGTTTACGCAACCTCCCACTAGTCGCTGAATTTGGCTACAGTTCAATTTTCTTTTTCTTTTTAGCGGGTCTTCTTTTCTTGATTCCTTGCGCTCTAGTTTCGGCTGAGCTTGCAACAGGCTGGCCTCATTCTGGTGGTATTTACATTTGGGTGCGTGAAGCTTTTGGTGACCGTTGGGGCTTTTTTGCTATCTGGATGCAATGGGTTCATAACGTCACTTGGTATCCCGCAATTCTCTCCTTTGTTGCGACAACTTTGACCTATGTTATTTTTGGTCATGAGGTCGTTAATCGCCTCTATACGTTTCTTGTAATCATTATCTGTTTCTGGGGAATGACGTTAATGAACTACCTGGGAATTCGCGTCTCTACACTCTTTTCAACGATAGGTGTAATCGGCGGCACCATTGTCCCTGGCATCTTTATCATCTACCTCGGTGTCCAATGGCTCGCTACAGGACAACCTGCACAAATTCAATTTTCCTGGAATGCTCTCGTTCCTGAATTTAATAGCCTTCAAAACCTTGTATTTCTTGGAGGACTCTTTTTAGCATTTGCAGGTTTGGAGGTTTCAGCAGGTTATGCAGGTGAAGTTAAAGAGCCGCAAAAAAACTACCCTAGATCGATCATCTTTGGCGCTCTTATCACCTTTCTTCTTTTCATGCTTGGCTCTCTTGCAATTGCATTTGTTATTCCAAAATCCAACATCTCTCTTGTTGCTGGTTTGATGGAGGCCTTCCAGATATTTTTAATACGCTATAACCTGACACCCCTACTTCCAATTCTTGGCATTCTTCTAATTATTGGAGCTATTGCGGAAGTCAACTCTTGGATTATTGGACCAGTAAAGGCGCTATTTGAAACGGCCGAACATGGAGATCTACACCCGCTTTTCCAAAGACAAAACAAACACGGAATGCCTACAAATCTACTACTTTTCCAGGCAATTATAGTAACGCTGGTTGCCTGCGTCTTTCTCGTTATGCCAGATTTAAGCATCTCCTACTGGATCCTATCGGCTCTAAGCATTCAAATCTATTTAGCGATGTATCTATTTATGTTTGCAGCCGCAATTCGTCTGCGCTACACACACTCTCACGTCGAGCGCGCCTATAGCATTCCCCACCCACATAAGGGCATGTGGGTAGTTGCCTGCGTCGGGATTTTAGCCTCTCTTTTTGCCTTCCTTCTCGTGTACGTACCACCTGCGGGCTTTGAAATTGGAAGTCTTCTCTTTTACGAGCTCTTCTTAATCATCGGCTTTGTTGTAATGGCAGCGATACCAATCATTCTACACGCATTTAAAAAGCCTGAGTGGGACCCAACTCATGAGGGGCACTTTACAAACAAATAGGGCTATGTACATAATATATGTATGTCAGTCCCCCTCCCAGAGAAACTCAGACCTAAGACCTTTTCAGATGTGATCGGTCAACAGCATCTTCTTGGTGAAAACGGACTTCTGACTAAGGTCGCAGATAAAAAATACCCCATCTCTATTCTCCTGTGGGGACCCCCTGGATGCGGTAAAACGACAATTGCCCGCCTTTATGCTAAAGCTTTCGACTCCGAATTTATTTCATTTAGCGCTGTATTCAATTCAATCACAGATTTAAAGAAAATCATCAAAGAGTTTAAAGAGCGCCCCCTATTTAAAAAGAAACTCATTGTCTTCGTCGATGAAATCCACAGATTCAACAAAGCGCAACAAGACGCCTTTCTTCCCTACTTGGAAGATGGAACGCTCCTATTAATAGGTGCGACAACTGAAAATCCCTCTTTTGCCTTAAATAATGCCCTTCTTTCAAGGTTGCGCGTCTTCGAATTACGCCATTTAGATAAAAGCTCTCTTAAAGTTATACTCGACAGATTCCAAACGAATTACGGCATAGAAATTGAACTTTCAGCTCAAGAGGCGCTTATTGAGCAATCATCTGGCGACGCTAGGCACCTATTAAACTTATTAGAAAATGTCTTAGAATTTTCTAAAGGAAAAAAGGTCGATCTAGAGGAGTTAAAGGGGCTGCTACAAAAGAGACTACCTCTTTACGACCGCGCAAGTGAAGAGCACTACAACCTTATCTCTGCTCTACATAAATCTGTAAGGGGCTCAGATCCCGACGCCGCGCTCTACTGGCTTGTTCGAATGCTTAAAGCGGGTGAAGATCCACGCTTTCTTGCAAGGCGATTAATTCGTATGGCATCAGAAGACGTTGGTATGGCAGATCCACAAGCTCTTGTGATCTGTAACAATGCAGCAATCACCTATGAGCGCCTTGGCTCTCCTGAGGGCGAGCTCGCACTTGCAGAGGCCACAATCTACCTAGCTTTAGCTCCCAAAAGCAACGCCACCTATCTTGCTTATAAAAAAGCAGTTGCAAAAGTTGAAGATTCAGGACACCTCTCACCTCCCAAGACAATTTTAAATGCGCCGACTAAGTTGATGAAAGAGAGCGGCTACGGCGAGGGCTACCTCTATGACCACGACCAGCCTAATGGATTTTCTGGACAGAACTATTTTCCAGACGAGTTTAGCTCAAGACCTAAATTTTATACCCCTGTTAGTAGGGGGTTTGAAAGAGAAATGGAAAAAAGAATTAGTTATTTTGATAAATTAAGAAATAAATGATATAAATAAGTCAAAGGGGAAGTTTATTTTATCTCGTGTAAAATAACCCTCGGCACAGCTGCCTCTTGGTGAGGCGACACGTCCCTTGTGGACATGCTTTTCGCCGGGTCCTCTTCCCTTTTGACACCTCTTCTAAAGAGGTGTTTTTTTTTGGAGTAATATGAGCGATTTAGAAAGCTACACAATTGATATTCGAAGAAAATTACACGAAATTCCAGAATTAAGCTGGGAAGAGGAGAAGACGCTAGAACTCATCCATTCAGAGATCGAAAAAATCCTGTCCCAATCCCCTTTCGACCATTCGATTGAGGTGAAAAAAGGGGGAATTGTCGTTGATATCAATATCGATCCAAAACTTCCAAGAAGGCTTCTACGTGCAGATTGTGACGCCCTTCCAATCGAAGAGAAAACACATCTTCCCTACAGCTCAAAAAACCCTGGAGTGATGCACGCCTGTGGCCACGACTGTCACAGTGCAATGCTCCTTGGCGCACTTAAGGGACTCTCAAAACCTAAGTATAACCTGAGGTTTGTCTGGCAAAGGGCCGAAGAGCAGTGCTTCCCGATGTCTGGGGGCTGCACACTTGTTAAAAAGGAAAACCTTCTTGACGGAGTTGATGAAGTCTATGGCCTGCACATCATCTCAAATTACCAAAAGGGAACGTTTTATAGCGCCCCTACCAAGCTCATGGCAAATTCAGGTTTTTTTGAGATGCGAATAGAAACTGCCGGCGGACATGTGATGAATCCACATATTGAAGCTAATGCTATCGATGTGAGTGTCGATATTCACACTGCACTTCGTGGACTTCCTGTAAGAGTCCTAGGCCCTATTGAGCAGGTTTCATTCGTCCCTACGATTTCCAAGGCCGGTCAAACAGCTAACATTAGACCAAGCTCAGTTGACTTGTGCTACTCCTTTCGCAACTTTAGCGATCACGACAACCGTAAAAAGTTTGTTCATGCTTTACAAGAGCGTGTGGAAAATATTATCAATGGTTATTCCAACGCAAAACTGACTAAGTTTGAGTTTATTGAGGGCTACCCTCCCGTCATCAATGACCCTGAAAGCTATGAAAAAGTGAATGAGGCGCTACTAAAAGCTGGTTATAAGACTGAGCTTCAATCCCCTCTATTTTGTGGCGAAGATTTTGCCTATTACCTTGAAAAGAGACCTGGAGCTTTTTGGCTTTTAGGAGCAAAACAGGGAGAGGGATGGGACCACCACACTCCCCTCTTTAACCCTGATGAATCGGCTATGATTCACGGAGTAAACTACTGGCTCTCTCTCTCATCAGATTGAAACTGCAGGGGAAATCTCTCTTGGTGATCTAGGTTGAGCTCCTCATTAAAGTTTTTCACCATCCAGTTGAACTTATCCAAAAAGACCTCTAAATCTGGAGCTTCTTTGTAGTGATTCACCTGGTGGTTGAACCACTTGAGCTGATCTTGCAACTTTTCTTTCACAGAAGGTGCCACATCTGATTGGTAGAGATAGGAATGCATGTCGTTTCTTTCTTTATCGATTTCAACAAATAAACTTTCCCTATTATTATGTTCCATAAATTCCTCCAAATCTATAAATGTTGTAATATCAAAATATAAAAATTACAATCAATACAAACTAACAAAAAAATTCTTGCCATCAACTCCTGGGTTCAAGTAGTATCTGGAAAAATTTTCTATAACCGGTTGATTAATGAACCTTAAATATCTTCCATTTGTTTTTGCAGCTGCAATCACACTGACTGTCAGTGGTTGCCTTGCAACAGGATATAAAGGGACATCAACCGCGTTAACAACTGCTGTCAATCAACTCGAAGCGGTAAAAGCAAACGAAATTCTCTTCCACTGGCACCAGCAAAAGTCGGGAGGCCTCTATACAACTCACCCGAGTCTAGCGCGTTATATCAATAAAGTGGGCTCAAGACTGGCACGCGTTTCCGACTTCCCAAAACTTCCCTATGAGTTTGTGATCGTCAACGACCCAGCTCCTCATGCGATAGCCTTTTTGAGTGGAAAAATTGCCATCAACCGTGGACTCCTTTTACAACTGGAAAATGAGGCAGAACTTGCTGCGGTATTAGCTCAAAATATTGCACTAAGCCCTCTGCTTTATAAGGGAATTCAAGAGAACAAATTTCCACTTTTTGCTCAATCGAGCTCTTCACTCAAAAAGATCATCTTACAACAACTTGAATACCAACCCCTTCCTTTTGAAACCGAACTCGAACTCGACGCAAAGGCTGTTGAATACCTATCAAGAGCGGGCTATGAACCAAAAGCGCTTTTATCCCTACATTTTAAGTTGATGGGAGCAAAGCAGAAGATAAAGAGTTTTAGAGGACTCTCTATTCACCCCTACTCTGACAAGAGAATCAATGCTACGACAAAACTTCTTCAAGGTTATAATGAAGGTGGGTACTTTGGTAGCTCAACCTATCAAGAAGCGATTAAACCTCTAAAAAATACTGAATCTGCCTATGACCTTCTTGAAAAAGGCATGCTAGCGAGAGAAAATGAGGATTTTGAGGGGGCGCTGGGTAAAGCAGAGGGTGGACTTACAATTGAGCCACTTGAAGTCAACCTTCACCTTCTTAAAGGTCAGGCGCAAATGTACTCAAACCGCTTTGAAAATGCTCTACACGCTTTTAACAGAGCAATTCAACTCGATCCCGAGTACTACCGCTCCTTTTTAGAGCGCGGCATCCTCTTTTTTCAAGAAGAGAAATACACTGATGCCATAGAAGACCTTGAGGCGTCCTACAAACTACTGCCTTCGCAAGAAGCGGCCTATTTCTTAGCCAAGGCACACAAACAATTGGGCGAAATAGATATGGCAAGAAATTACTTCCAAGAAATTACCAACTACCAAAGTGAATTTGGGCAAAAGGCTCAAGAAGAGCTAGAAGCGCTCAGATAAATTCTTGTTTCTCCCCAAGGGAAGGATGCTGGCACTGAATCGATCTCTTTAAAAAGGGGCTCGCCAACACTCAAAACTTTGACTGGATATTTTTCGAGATGAGTTTTGAGCTCCCTTATTAGATACTCGTTCATACAGGTGCCTGCTAGATAGACCCAATCTACGCCTTCAAACCGAAGCGTGAGTAGATCGCGATTTTGAAACGCAATACCGCTCAGTTTTAAAAAAGAGACAACCCACTCAGCTCTCTCTATAAATTTTGGGTTGTGATCAACTCCAAGAGTCACGCAGCCTGCTATGTGGTGAAAACAAAATGCAGCCCGACCAGTCCCAGATCCAAGATCAATCAGTGAATCCCCTTTTTTCACTCCAAAATAGTCTATAATTTGCTTCACTACCTCAAGCGGAGTCTCGCCGTAATCATGAAGCAATTTTGCGGCTCGCGATTGGTTAAATTTGCGCGCACACCGATAGGGGTTTTCCCACAAATAGGCAAGTGATAGCGCAAGGCGAATAGAGTGCGGAAGTAATTTTACCAATTAATTGTTTGCCCAGGGTCTACAACACGAAAGGCAAGCGGATTGATGTTTGACTCTGCCAAAGAGAGATAGAGATCATAGGGCGGCTGCTCCATCCCTTCACCTGAGAGACAAAATGTCTTCCAATGCATCCCTAAACTCAGCTTTGACTTCACATCCTTGTGAATCTGAACCGCCTTGTCAGGATCGATATGAACAGGCGCCATAAACTCATGTGGGACATACGTTCCAATGGGAATCAAACTTAAATCAATATCGCTGAACCGATCGCCAATACGTTTAAAATCAACTGGATTATACCCAGTATCGCCCACAAAATAAAGGCGTTTTGATTTTTTATTTCCCCTTTTGAAATCGAGCACCCATCCCGCCCAAAGAGTATTGTTTTGATGCCACCCCCCTCGTCCAGAGAAATGTTGGCAAGGCACAGCAGTTGCGGTAATTTTTAATGCCTTTGAGTCAACAACTGAGTGCTGCCACCAGTGGTGCTCATTGACATTGTAAATCCCCCTTCGGTGAAACCAGCGCTCTAGACCGACAGGTACAAGCCAGAGCATATTTGGGAAGCGCTCTTTAAGCTTTTTCACGCTCTTAGAGCAGAGATGATCGTAATGGTCGTGACTGACAACACATGCATCGATCTCTGGCAGATCCTCAATAGAAATTGCAGGAGCATGGTGGCGCTTAGGCCCAAAAAAGCGAAAAGGCGAACAGCGCTTGCCCCAAATTGGATCTGTTAAAATCCTAAAACCATCAACTTCAATAAGAAATGTGCAATGGTTGATCCAGGTAATCTGAGGCTCCATCTCATCGAGCCTCTCACTTGGATTGGGATACGAAAACCCCTTCGGCGGGCGCGGTGGAGGAAGCGCATCTTTATACCCTCCAACTTGCCACCAAACGATATCGACCAATCGTTTCTTAATGTCTTTAACGTGAGGGTTTTTGTATCTCTTTTTAAACATATTACACTGTTATTTTACCAAAACAAACTAACATATATAATATGTAATTACAAAAGTCTACATTTTATTTAACAATTAAAGGAATTGATTCTGTTATTAAATCTGGACCATAAAACTGGATTGGACCTGGAAAGCGATAATCATCTGCGTATTTCCATGACTCGCGCTTTGAAGAGAAGCTTTTAAATGGGGCTCCATTGAGGTCAACTAAGGCTTTTTGGATGACAGGCTTCATTTTACCCTTACGCTCCTCCACGCATAGAAGGGAGGTGATAGGAAGAGCTGCAACTCCCCACTTTTCTATTGGTTGATGAATGTCTGTAACGCAAGCCATATAGCCAGTTTTTCCATGCGAGAGAATCACTCCAGCGCAGCTACCGAGCGCATAGCAATAATTAGCATCAAAGTGAGAGGGCAGCCCGCAGCGCCCCTCGTAGCCAAAAAAATGTTCTACGGGTGAAAAGTTCTCAATCGTGAGCTCTTTTTTCACAAGCTCTAAGATGAGCTTTTCTGTTTGGATATGTGAGACTTGAACATTCCCATGAGGGTCGCGATCCATTTGTAGCTGCTCTTGAATTGCAGAGGGTAAAGCGTGCAGCACCTTTTCTCCCTCTTTTGATAGCTCGCCTCGATTTAATTCTAAGATGAGCGACTTAAGCTCGGGAATAAACTCAATTAATCCTTCCGGAATTAAAACGACGCCGTAATTTTTTCCCTCTCTAGCACGTTTTTCAATCATTTCCGCGAGCTCTTTTATGAGCTCACTGAGAGCTTTACCCGAGTGCTCGATCTCTTCAGATATAAAGGTGTAGTTGGGCTGCGTGCGCAGCGCGCACTCTAGAGCGATATGCGAGGCGCTGCGTCCCATAAGTTTAACGAAATGGTAGTATTTTTTTGCAGAAATTGCATCTCGAGCAATGTTTCCAATCATCTCCGAATACGTTTTGGTCGCAGTATCAAAACCAAAAGAGATTTGGACATAGGGATTTTGCAAATCACCATCAATTGTCTTGGGGACCCCAACAACATTCACCTGTGATCCTAAGTATTCTGCAAGTACTGCTGCATTTGTATTTGAATCATCCCCGCCAATAACAACCAGTGCTTCGAGCTTTAAACTCTCAATCGTCTCCTTAGATTTTTTTAATTGCTCTTCACTCTCAATCTTGGTGCGTCCAGATCCGATCATGTCAAATCCACCTTGATTACGGTAGCTAGCAATAAACTGAGAAGTTAACTCTTTGTAGTGCCCGTCGACAATTCCACCAGGGCCGCCCAAAAAACCAAAGAGCTTGGAGCCCTTTGGAAGAGAGTCAAAAAGGCCAGCAATCACATTGTGCCCACCTGCAGCTTGGCCACCAGACAAGACAACACCCACTTTTAAGGGTTTACGCTCAATTGAGTCACCGGTGGAGCCTTTTAAAATTGGAGCGCCAAAGAGTGTGGGGAATTGCTTTTCTATTTCTTCTTGGTGGGAGATACATGTTGTTGATTTTTGCCCCTCGAGCCTTACCTGATCGATATTTTGTAGTATTTTTGGCAATTTTGGCGCTTCACTCGCTCTTTGCTCACATAAATCCATTAACACTCCACATTTCCAACTGATACGGCAAGCCCTCCAATGGAGGTCTCTTTAAATTTGTGATGCATCTGCTCGCCCGTTTCACGCATGGCAGCAATCACCTCGTCTAGTCTAACTTTGTACTCGCCTTGAGTTTTAAGAGCAAGTCTTGAGGCATTGATCGCCTTGAGTGCGCCCATTGTATTGCGCTCGATACAGGGAATTTGAACAAGACCGCCAACTGGATCACATGTAAGCCCTAGATGATGCTCCATTGCTATCTCTGCAGCATTTTCAATCTGCTCATTGGTCCCTCCAAGCGCTGCTGTTAAACCTCCTGCTGCCATTGAGGCGGCAACACCTACCTCTCCTTGACATCCCATTTCGGCCGCTGAGAGAGAAGCGCCAGCTTTGAAAAGAGAGCCGATTGCAGTTGCTGTTAAAAAAAAGCGAATGACCCCCTCGCGCTTGTACTGAGAAACAAACTTTTCATAATAGTGCAAGACAGCCGGAATAACCCCAGCAGCCCCATTAGTTGGAGATGTAACCACGCGATGACCTGCCGCATTTTCCTCATTTACCGCAAGTGCGTAGAGTGAAACCCAATCAAAAATTTGCGCCGGATCTTGTGAGCGCGAGCGCTTCAAAGAGCGGAAGAGCTCAGGTGCGCGCCGCTTCACATTCAGCCCACCAGGCAATATGCCCTCTGTTGCAAGCCCCCTTTCAACACTCTCTTTCATCACACTCCAAATGCCCCAGATGCCTTTACGCACACTCGATTCCATGTCAAAGGCCATTTCGTTTTCAAGGACGACCTCCCAAATCATCTTGCCTGTATTTTTACAGTGTTTAGAAAGTTCGGCATAGGTTGAATACGGAAATGGTACAATAAAATCCGTCGAGCCCTCTTTTCTTACCTGCTTTACCTCTTGATGCGAGAGAATAAACCCTCCACCTGTCGAGTAATAAACCTCTTTGTGCAAGGTGCTACCCGTCTCAGACTTTGCGGTGAAACGCATTGCATTGGAATGGTAGGGTAGCCTCTTGCCCTTTTCAAAAATCATGTGTTGGGTAAGGTTAAAAGCGATCTCTTTTTCACCAAGCAGTTGGAGCTTTTTTGCATTTTCGATCGCATCGACAATCCCCATAATCCTAGAAATTGGGACATTTTCTGGAGAGTGGCCTTCAAACCCAAGTAAAAGAGCGCGATCGGTTCCATGACCATGGCCCGTCATCGCAAGAGACCCAAAGAGCTCAACAACAAGCGTTTGCGTCTGATGTAGCTTCCCAAGATTCTTAAGCTTAAGAAGAAAGGATTTAGCAGCTCGCATCGGCCCCACTGTGTGGGAGCTAGATGGACCAATTCCGATAGAAAAAAGATCAAAAAGACTAGTAGACATTAGATTACTTAATTATCACAAAGCAAACATCATACGAAATCCTTCACTCTTCTGTAAATCATTTTTCTAGACAAAGAACGTTAATAATTTTTTTTAATTTTTGAGATTTAACACTAAAACATATATACTTGTATATAAACATTAAATTTTAGAACTATGTCAGTTACTTCGTCATATAACAGCGCTGTGGAGGCTTTAGAGCAGCAGCTCAAAGCAACCTCATTGCACCAAGCTCTTGGCGTTGAAGTAAAGGCGACTCTTCCAAATATTCTTGATGCACATCAAAGATTGCATGAACAGGTGTCTGAGCTCTCAGAAGTAGCTGATACATCCTTTCTACAGTCACGGACAACTGAGCTATACACTCAATGCTACGAGCGTTATGTCATGAAAGACCTTTCCGAGAAGTTAGCAGAAACTCCTACGACCTCCATTCCAACCTACGCGTATGTCCTTAGAACATATCAAAACTTCCCCCTCTTTTTGAAAAATATCATTACAAGCAGTTTTGGTGATTATGCGCGCAGTGAAGTCCTAACCCCTCTTGCCGCTGAGGTCACCTCGAAAGACTCAGTCGCTGAAAAAGTAAAAGCTGCTTTTGAATTAATAAAGCCCTACCGCGTAGACAACTTGATTGTAGCCCTACTCCGGGAAAGTATTAGCTCCATCATAGAGAAACCAATTACAATCCATGATTTTCAAGAGGCCGGAATACCTACTGAAGATTTAGTATTTTTCTTCAAACAACATGCCGCACCTACTGAAACTAATGCAGCAGATACACCGTACGAATCAATCTCTTTTTACAACAGGGTTTTTTCAAACGACCCTATTGATTCAGAGCTACCTAAACCAATTGGAATACTAGCGCCAGCCACCCCAGTTCCAGAAAGCGATATTCGTTCGAGCAGAAGATCAACTGCAGCCACTCGTGGGAAACCCTCTCCTGACCTTAGACCTAAGACAGCACCTAGTAAAATAGAAGAATTTTCCCCGCTACCCTCCCCTCGGATGACCCGTTGCACTTCAACTGGCCGTCTTAACATAAAACCCCTTTAGCACCAATTTCTTGAAATCTATCTCTGAGATCCGTTAGAATACCTCATTTAACTGGGTATTTCATGAAAACAAAATACATTTTTATCACTGGTGGAGTTGTTTCATCTCTTGGGAAAGGGTTAACCGCCTCTTCAATTGGAAAGCTACTTGAAGCAAGAGGGCTTAAAATTGCCATGCTCAAGCTCGACCCCTATTTAAATGTCGACCCAGGGACGATGAATCCATTTGAACATGGCGAGGTATATGTCACAGATGATGGTGCTGAAACTGACCTCGATCTGGGCCACTACTACCGTTTCACAAATTCCCCCCTTTCAAAGGCCTCAAACGCGACAACTGGTCAGATTTACGATACCATTATCCGAAGAGAGCGCCGTGGTGACTATCTAGGTAAAACTGTCCAAGTTGTTCCCCACGTCACCGATGAGATTAAAAAACGCATCCTCTCTTGCCATGAGCAGGATAAAAATATCGACGTCGTCTTAGTCGAAATCGGTGGAACTGTAGGTGATATTGAATCCGATCCCTTTTTAGAAGCAATTCGACAATTTAGGCTTGAGCATTCCCAGCAATGCGTGAACATCCACATCACCTACGTCCCCTTCTTGCCTGCAGCAAAAGAACTTAAAACAAAACCGACTCAACACTCGGTTCAGATGCTAAGACAGATTGGGATCATTCCTGATATTGTCATCTGCAGATGTGAAAACCCTCTTGAGGAGGGTCTGAAAAGTAAAATATCTCTCTTTTGCTCGGTCCCTAAACACCGCGTGATCGACCTTCCAGATGTAAAACACTCAATCTACCAAGTTCCACTCTATTTGAAAGAGCAAGGACTAGACACTGAGTTAGCAGACCTGCTCGATTTAAAAAAACGTCAAGCAAAGCTCTCAGATTGGGAAGCAATGATTGAGAGCATAAAAAACCCAAAGGGCAAAGTCAAAGTTGGCATCGTAGGAAAATATCTCGAGCATGCTGACGCCTACAAATCTGTCTTCGAAGCGCTCTATCATGGAGCAATTAAGGCGGGGGTTAGACTCGAAATCCATAAGGTTGAATCGGATAAGATCGATTCCATTGAAGCGCTTAAAAAAGAGTGTGCTGATTGCGATGGCATTCTTATCCCAGGTGGATTTGGTTCTCGTGGTTGGGAGGGTATGCTTACTGCCGCTCGCTACTGCAGAGAGAATAAGGTCCCTTGTCTTGGAATCTGCCTTGGCATGCAAGTAATTACGGTTGAATTTGCTCGAAATGTCTTGCACTTGACAAATGGAAACTCAACTGAAATTGATCTTGAAACAACTGAGCCGATTATCTCCCTTCTGTCAGAGCAGGAAAACGTCAAAGATCTCGGAGGGACTATGCGCCTAGGAGCCTACCCTTGCCAGCTAAAAAAGGGCTCTCTCTCCTACAAGGCATACAAGTCGACTAAGATTAGCGAACGCCACCGCCACCGCTACGAGTTCAATAATAAATACAAAGAGCTCTGCGAAAAAAATGGTCTTTCAATCATGGGCGTTGAGCCCGATCGAAATCTTTGTGAAATTGTCGAGGTGCAAGAGCACCCCTGGATGGTCGGCGTCCAATTTCATCCCGAATTCAAGTCAAAGCCAGCCGACCCACACCCTCTATTTCGTGATTTTATCGAGGCAATGATCGATGGGTAGAATTGTCGCAATTGACTACGGGCGCGCCCGCATTGGCATCGCTTTAACTGATGAGAGCCAAATTATCGCCTCACCTTTCAAAGCGGTCAAAGGGGGCAAGGAGGGAGTCAAAAACGTCCTTTCCGCGCTTGCAGATAAGGGGGAAATTGAGGAATTTGTCGTTGGATTACCTCTTCACATGTCTGGCCAAGAGAGTGAAATGAGCAAAGAGGCGCGCGCCTTTGCCGAGAAGCTAAAAGAGGCCTCTAGCAGGCCCGTACATCTCTTCGACGAAAGGCTTACATCAAGTGGCGTCGACCGTTTGATGATGGGAGGTGGCCTCAATCGCAGAGAGAGAGCGAAGAAAAGCGATGAGCTCTCCGCATCGCTCATCTTACAAACCTACCTCTCAACAAAGCGATAACTCGGCCCACATCAACCACTTACGTAAATCCAGTTTGTAAGAGATTGATTTTCTGCAAGATACACTTAATTACACTCTTTTTTTGAACCTAAGAGGTTGTCATGAGCCGATTAAAAAAATGTTGAGTGAAATAGGCAAAAGGGACATATTAAGCTATTATTTGAAAAAGGTGGAATATGGAAGAAAATCCCTTTCAGGAAATCGGTCATGGCGATCGAACCGTCAAACCGTGTATTTTAGTCATTTTTGGGGCAACTGGCGACTTAACTGCGCGTAAGCTAGTACCTGCGATTTACAACCTGAAACGGGAGGGCCAACTCCCCTCACATTTTGCCTGCGTTGGGTTTGCTCGTAGAGAAAAGACCCACGATCAATTCCGCGACGAGATGGAAAAGGGCATTAACAGCTTCTCGCGCGTTAAACCTGTAGACAAAGATCTTTGGAGTAACTTTCATGAGCAGCTCTACTACCACCAAAGCGAGTTTAGCGAAGATGATGGCTATCAGAGTTTAAAGAAATTTCTTGAAGAGCTCGATGAAAAGCTAGGGACCCAAGGAAATCGCGTTTTTTATCTCTCCACTCAGCCAAGTTTTTTTCCAACAATTATCGAAAAGTTGAAGAAAAATGGGCTGATTTACAACACAGATGATGAGCGCTTCTCGCGCGTCATTATCGAAAAGCCCTTTGGGCATAATCTGACCTCTGCAAAGGAGTTGCAAACAGATCTGATGCAACACCTCGATGAACAGCAGCTCTACCGTATTGACCACTATCTTGGAAAGGAGACGGTGCAAAATCTCCTTGTTTTCCGCTTTGGGAATTCTCTTTTCGAGAATATGTGGAACAATCGGTATATCGATCATGTTCAAATCACCGTTGCTGAAAATATTGGCATCGGTACCCGTGGAAGGTTTTACGAAGAATCGGGCCTTTTGCGAGACATTATCCAAAACCATATGATGCAACTTCTCAGTTTAGTTGCGATGGAGCCTCCAGTAAATTTGACTGCTGAGGCAATTCGCGATGAGAAGGTAAAAGTCCTTCAAAGCATCTCTCCATTCAATGAAAAGACCTTTGAGTCCCACGCGGTACGGGGCCAATATGGTCCTGGATTTATTGAAGGTGAGGCTTGCAAGGGATATCGCGAGGAAGAAAATGTCGATCCAAAATCGCAGATTGAAACCTATGCGGCTCTGAAGCTCTACGTGCAAAACTGGCGTTGGGCTGGCGTTCCTTTCTACTTACGTGGAGCTAAAAGAATGCCTAAGCGGGTGACTGAAATTTCCGTGCGTTTTAAAGATGCTCCGGGTATTCTCTTCCACCAGCCAGGGCAAAAAAACCGACCTAACGTTTTGGCAATTCGAATTCAGCCAAATGAGGGAATTGCCCTGAGAATGAACTGTAAAGTTCCAGGCCCCTCTAGCCCCATTCAACCCGTAACAATGGATTTTCGCTACGGACAATTTTTTGGGATGGCGCCACCAGAGGCCTACGAACGATTGATTTGTGACTGTATGATTGGCGACAATACTCTCTTTACGCGAGAAGATGAAGTATTCAACTCTTGGCGGATTTTATCTCCCCTACTCGAATATTGGGAAAACAATGTCCCAGACGACTTCCCCAACTACCAGGCAGGAACTTGGGGCCCTGAGTCTGCGGTTGAACTACTTGCACGCCACAAGAGAAAATGGAGGCTACTGTGACATCAAAAATGGTTGTTCACCCTGCTGAAATTGAGGAGAAACTCGTCTCCATTTGGGATGAGATGCAGGGCTCGGGAAAGATGCGCGCTTGCCTGTTTAACCTAGTGATCTATTCAAAAAAAGATCAGCGGGCTGCCTATCTTCAAAAGGTTGCCCAAAGTATCATTCAAAAGTTTCCCTCGCGGATTCTCTTCATTACTGAAGACACGGACAAAAGCGAGGGCAACCTCGTGTCGAGTGTCTCTGTCCTCAATGCTGAAGAACAAATCTATTGCGACTGGATTGATATTGAGGTCAGCGGCGATTTTCACAACCGCGTTCCATTTGTGATTCTCCCCCACCTTCTGCCTGATCTACCAATTTATCTTGTTTGGGGTGGCGACCCCTGCTCTATTGACCCAGTAACTTTAAAAATCGAAAAGTTTGCCTCCAGAACGATTTTTGACTCGGAGACCTCTTGCGACATGTCGGCGTTTGCTAAAGCGACCCTTGAGCATCAGAAAAAAACTGGCTGTGATATTGCCGATCTAAACTGGGCAAGAATTGAGAGCTGGCGCCATCTTTTCGCCTCACTTTTCTATAATGGGCAAAAGCGCTCAGAGCTTGCAACTGCAAAGAAGATTATTATTCAGTACAACTCAAGAGAGACAGACTTTTTCTGTCATACGAAGACCCAAGCCATCTATCTTTCCACATGGCTTGCAACAATCTTGGGCTGGCAATTTTCAAACAAATCTGAAAGTGGCAAGGATTTAACTCTCACATTTGGTGAGGTCGAAGTGGTAATTACACCCGATCTATATGACTCTCTTCCCCCGGGACGCATCCTATCTGTTGAAGTGCAGTTCAATGAAAATGATAAACTCAAGCTACATAGGCAAAAAGATGCTCCCCACCAAGTCGATATCGAGACGTGTGAAAAGGATGTCTGTAAAATCGCCTCAAGAATCATTTTTGAAAAAGAGAGCTCAGGATCATCGCTTGTCAATGAAGTGTGTCACCCTGGAACCTCAAGCCACTACCTACGCGTTCTTGAAATGCTACTTTTGATGGAGCTTGATAAATAAGTATGGAAAAACAAATCGATGAAAGGCGCGTCCTCTCTGTCCCAGGTGATCTAGAAGCAACACTCAAATTTTGCGTTGAGCATTTTATACAGTGCGCAAAGCTCTCTATCGCAAATCACGACCATTTTTATGTCGCTCTCTCCGGAGGATCTACTCCCAAAGAGATTTTCAAACGCCTAAGTTCAGATAAGTATAAAGAGCAACTTGATTGGACAAAAGTCCATCTATTTTGGAGCGATGAACGCTGCGTTGCCCCAGACCACAAAGATAGCAACTATAAAATGGCAATGGATGCGGGTCTTGGGACTTTGAATATTCCCGAAGAGAATATACACCGCATGGTTGGGGAAAGAGATGCTCAAGAGGGAGCTAAGAACTACGAGGAGACCATCTCTTCGGTTCTAGGTTCACGCCCCTTTGACCTTGTCATGTTAGGTATGGGCGATGATGGGCATACAGCCTCTCTCTTTCCTGGAACTGAGGCGTTAAAAGAGACTGAGCGCAAGGTTGTCGCAAATTTCGTCCCCCAAAAAGAGACTTGGCGCCTAACGATGACTCAGCCCTTCATCAATACGGCTAACCACATTGTTTTCTATGTGATGGGTGATAAAAAGCAAGAGATGCTTAAAGAGGTCTTGAGCGGTGGCGACTACCCATCTGCTCATATTGGCTCAGCAAAACACAAAGCTCTTTGGATCGCCGATCATGCAGCGGCTACACTTCTTGGAAGCGCGGCCTGATAATCTGCTCGAATTGCCAAATACATGCCTCTTTTCAATGAGAGATACATCCCTTTTTGAGGAAACCCACGTCCCTTGAAATATCCGCCCACCTCAAGAATGACAGTTTCATCGAATTCATACTTAACATCACTGTCCTTTCTCGACCCAACCATGCGCTTTGCGACTAAAGAACTCAATGACAACCCAGGTAAATAATTAAGATGTCCCGTTCCATCCCAGTGCGTCAAATGGAAGAGAGGAAAAGCAGAAGCAGCAGCAATCCCCTGAGCGCGCAAATAAATCTCTACAAAAAATGGCTTTTTGCGAAAAACAACAGAGCATAACTCCGTCGTATTTCTTGTTACAATTGATATACGTCTATTTAAGACAGATGAAAGCCGGCACCCACAAGCAATACCTTCGGGGAAAAATGTTCCTTGATGAACCTGTCCATTTCGCATCGCGTACTGACCAACGAAGACTCCTGTTTCTGGATTGACAATTGCACCCATAACGTCTGATATCTTTCCAATATGGCGTCCCCCAGTATCATCACCTAACACAATATGATTGGCGTTTAAATATAGCGGTCTTTGAATGCGGGTATATCTAAAAACAAGATTTAGGGCTTGAGTTAAAAAACTATTGATCGATGTCGCAGCTTCATAAGCATAATTGTGAAAAGCAGAAGTGCCAGGGTCTGCTACTGCATTCAATCGCTCTTGTAAAATCTGATAAAGATAGCGACAAAAGAGCTCATTTCCTACAGGCCTCAAATCGCAACTAAGAAGCTCATTTGAAACAGCCTTCAACACACCCTGAGTTTTTCTATCCGTAGTGCTTAGAGAGCGCGTTTTTGCAGCACGAAGTGCGCGGAACTGCCTATGTGTAAGAGCCCTTGGCTTACAGGGAAGCGTACTCTGATCAAATGCTGGAGAGTGGCAGCCGCCCTCAAACATAGGCTCAGGATCACTAGCCTCGCTATCTGTCCAGAACTCTTTGGGTGGAGGTGAAACACACATTTCATCTTCACTATCACTACTGTCTGTAGCCCAAAAGCGTGAACGAGTTACTGCATCCATAGATCTTTCCTCAAAAATAGGTTGGAAAGTCTATAGCAGTGGCTATTTAACGTAAACCTTGATCATTTTCTGCTCTTTGACAGGCTTGTCGCGAAAGTCCGTTTCAATAACCTCAAGCTTCTTCACAATATCAAAGCCCTTTGTCACTTCGCCAAAAATTGTATGGTTTTTGTGCAGCCAAGGGGTTTCAACAGTCGTGATGAAAAACTGGGAGCCATTTGTAGCCGGTCCAGAGTTTGCCATCGCCAAGATTCCAGGCTTGTCGAACTTCACGTGATCGTGAACTTCGTCTTCGAAGGGTTTGCCCCAAATCGATTCACCATCGGTGCCTGTTCCTGTCGGATCTCCACCTTGGATCATGAAGTCTTTAATGATACGGTGGAAGACGATTCCATCGTAGTAGCCCTTTTTTGCGAGCTTAACCATGTTTTCGCACGCCTTTGGTGCAACTTCTGGCTTCAAGGTGACTTCAAAATTACCTTGAGTTGTCTCAAAAATAAGTGTTGGATTTTTCATACCTAAAGTCTAACACAGAGTGAATTAGAGGTCAATTTCAGGGGCTTTTGGAGCTGAAAATCCATCTTCAACATGTATTAGCTCCCACCGTCTAAAATTTGTTTTGCGATCGAAGAGAAAAGTTGTGTCGAGCCAAAGATTGAGAAAATCGGCTCCAAATTCTGCCGCCCCCTCCTTAGCTGCTGCTGCATACCCCCTGACAGGAAGTATATCTTGGTCTGAATCCTTTACATAGAAGGTATAGGCAATTTCTAGATTCATCTCGCTTTTAGAAATAGCTGCTTTCCAGCCCAAAACAGGAATCGAAACAAGCTCATAGGTAAATTCCCGCTTCATCAGCTCAATGAGCTCCTCTTTGGTAACATCAATTAAAATTCCATTGGTGATATCTGCAAAATTGCCTGTCAAATTGAGATTAAGCATAGCGCGCTCATTGCCTCTCTTCATCGGCCCCCACCGCTCAGAATGAATCGGCAAAACAGCGTGGTTAAAAAGACGCATCACCCCAAATCCAAGCGCAGGACGATAGGTCTCCATCACGTCAGGCTTTAGTGTTTTTAGGGCAGATTCTCTACTCAGCAAAGAGCCATAGGAAAAAATTTTGATGCGCTCATTTCCGTCAAAAAGTTGATCTAGATCACTCGGTGGTGTAATATAGGCCTGCTCGCTAAGACGCTCAGCAGACAACACCATCTGCTCCTCGCGCTCTTGACTCCAAGGTCTAGGTGTATCCTTAACCCTTGGTCGGGCCCCTTTCATTAGGGAAAGTGAATCAATAAGTAATTTATTCATAACACCATTATAACAAATTTATGCATAAAATTCTACATAGTAAGACACTCATTGCTTTTCGCAAATACCTGGCAATGAACGCGATAAAAATACTTAGCTTTGAAATGTCATGCCGTATTAGCAGAAAAAGATTCACTAGAAACAACTACTCTTACCCATTGAATATTAACGTTTTCGAGCATAAAACGAAGCTTGGTTACTTTAATAGCGATCTTTTAGAAATCGGAATCAATAAGGGCCTGGTAGACCACGAAGAGCTCTGCTTAAACGTTTTGCGCCACGAACTTGTGCACTACTTAGTGCATATCGATTTTGGCGATGTTGAGCCACACGGAGTGGAGTTTAAGCAAATGTGCCAAGAGCTCGGCTACGGCCCAGAAATACATCTTGCAAGCACTCCCCTGATGCCAACATCTCAGGAGACTCCCACCCTGTTGCGAAAGATCGAAAAGCTCTTTGCTCTCTCTGAGAGTGCCAACTCAAATGAGTCTGCCTCAGCTCTACTGAAGGCAAATGAGCTGCTAGAAAGACATGGTCTCTCCAGGCAAGATCCTCATGAAATTGTCCTGCATCGCTCGCTCAATTACAGACAAGGTGGTGCAAAAATCGAATCAATTGCAGAGATCCTGCGGGCCTTCCGCGTTGAAACGGTGATTAATCACGGAAGAAACTCGGTCTATCTTGAAATCCTTGGCTCCGAGCAGGATGTCCAAAATGCCGACTATGTCGCAGCTTTTCTCGATAAAGAGATGGAGCGGCTCTGGAACAGGGAGACAGACCTCAAGGGGAAGCGCTCTAAAAACGCCTTTTTTAGAGGACTTGCACAAGGCTATTTAAAAGAATTGCCTAAAGAGCGCGGGCTTATTCCAACCCATGCGCATCTAGTTTCCCTCGCCTATCCAAGACTTGGTAAACGAGTCAAGAGCTTTACCACCTGTGAAAATGCTGAAAAAGCAGGCAAGAAAGCAGGGGCTGATCTTTCCATTCGAAAACCCGTAGGCACTCGCCCTCCGCACCTTCTAAATTAAGAGAACAAAAAGCCTCAACCCGCCTACTTTCTTAAAATCTTTGAATATGCAACTATGCGGATATGGCCAAAAGTTTTTTCGACCCCTCTCAGGGCTTCATTAACTTCCCTCCCCAATCAATGGATGCTTTCTTTCACCCAAAAAGCATTGCAATTATCGGTGCAACTGAGAAGCAAAATAGTGTGGGGCGGACAATTGTCACCAACCTGATCAACTCTGAGTTTGAGGGTACAGTCCATCTGATTAACCCCAAACGCACTGAGCTTTTCAAACGCAAGACCTCCAAGAGCATTTCAGAGACTGAAGGCGTCGATTTAGCCGTTATTGTAACTCCTGCCAAAACCGTTCCAGGTCTTGTCAAAGAGTGCGTCAAAGCAAAAGTAAAGGCTTGCACTATTATTTCCGCCGGTTTTAAGGAGCTTGGCGCCCCAGGTATTGCCTTAGAAAATGAAATTTTAGAGGCTATCAAAGACTCACCCATGCGGATCATCGGACCAAACTGTCTCGGCGTGATGAATCCAATCATCAACATGAACGCCACCTTTGCTGCTGATATGGCAAATCCGGGCAATATCGCCTTTATCAGCCAATCAGGCGCAATGTGTACCTCCGTTCTCGACTGGAGTCTTAAGGAGGGCGTTGGTTTCAGTGCCTTTGTGTCAATTGGATCGATGGTCGATGTCAATTGGGGCGATCTAATCAAGTACTTCGCACGCGATCCGCACACTGAAAGTATTTTGATTTATATGGAAAGCGTTGGTGATGCGCGCGCTTTTCTCTCCGCTGCTCGTTGGTTTTCCCTCTCTAAACCGATTATCCTCATCAAGGCGGGAAAAACCGATGCTGCTGCAAAAGCCGCGGCCTCACATACGGGATCATTAGCTGGAAGCGATGACGCTTTTCAGGCTGCTGTCAACCGGGCTGGCATTCTTCGCGTTGAGACAATCTCACAGCTTTTTGATATGGCAGCCACTCTCTCAAAACAACCGAGACCAGAGGGGCCAAATCTCACTTTAATTACAAATGCCGGAGGTCCAGCAGTTCTTGCAACCGACACTGCTGTCTTTTCAGGGGCCACAATGACTGACATTGAAGAGGGTACCGAAAAAGCGCTCAGCGCCTTTCTTCCTGAGGCCTGGAGCCACAGCAACCCTGTTGATATCCTTGGTGATGCAGGCCCTGAAACATATGCTAAATCAATCGAGATTGTCTCCAAAGATGTAAATACTGATGGGATTTTAGTTATTTTGACGCCTCAAGACATGACAGATCCTACTAAAACGGCGCAAGCAATTGCTCCCTATGCCACTTTAGGCAAGCCCATTTTAGCAAGTTGGATGGGAGGCAAGGTCATTGATGAGGGCTTTGATATCCTTATGCAGGCGGGCATCCCCTGCTTTGAGTATCCCGATCAAGCCGCAGAAATCTTTGCAATGATGTACCGCCACAATCAAGAGCTCAAAGCGCTCTATGAGACCCCCGCCATTGCCCATTGTCAATCAGAACCAAAACTTGTCGATCAAATCATCGATAAAGCGCGCGCAGAGGGGCGCACGCTCTTAACAGAGCTTGAATCAAAAGAGGTCTTGAGCGCCTACGAAATCCCCATTGTCCAGACTGTTTTTGCCGAAACAAAAGAAGCGGCAACAGCAGCGGCCGATAAAATGGGCTACCCCGTAGTTTGTAAGCTCCACTCAGAGACAATCACTCATAAGACAGATGTAGGTGGGGTAAAACTAAACCTCAAATCTAAAGAAGAAGTCGCAGCTGCTTTTGACCAGATCCAAAAATCTGTAACTGAACTTAAAGGTGCAGAGCACTTTGGCGGCGTTACCGTGCAGCAGATGGTGAGCCTCGAAGGCTATGAGCTCATACTTGGCTCAAGCTGCGATCCCCAATTTGGCCCTGTGATTCTCTTTGGAACCGGCGGCCAACTTGTTGAAATCTACAAGGATCGCGCTCTAGCTCTCCCCCCGCTAAATGCAACGCTTGCACATCAACTCATTTCCCAGACAAAAATTTTTGAGGCGCTTAAAGGGACGCGCGGACGCGATCCCATCGATATAAAACAGCTTGAAACAATTGTAATGAACTTCTCAGAGCTTGTCTCAAACCATAAGTGGATTGCTGAGTGTGATATCAATCCAATTTTAGCCTCTCCAGGTCAGCTCATTGCCCTCGACGGTCGCATCGTTTTACATGAGATAGAATCAGAAATCCCGAAATCGGCAATTCGCCCCTACCCTTCCCAATACGTCACTGAGCATACGCTCAAAGATGGAACCAAAATTACCCTGCGACCCATCAAGCCTGAAGATGAAAAGGCCATGACGCTCTTTCATAAAGAGCTATCTGAAGAGAGTGTGCGCAACAACTACTTTGAATTTTTATCCTTTGACGAAAGAACGGCACATAGCCGCCTTGTACAAATCTGCAATGTCGATTTTGGGCAAAACATTCGTATGATTGCACAAACACCAGAGGGAAAAATCATTGGCGTCAGCGCGCTTCTGCGTATTGATGCATCTAATGAGGGTGAATTTAGGCTCGTTATCGTCGATCACATGCAAGGGAAAGGCCTTGGCAGACTCTTTATGGAGAATCTCATTTCTATTTCAAGGGAAGAGGGATTTAAAGTCATGCATGGGCTGATTCTCAACGAAAACCACCACCTGATTGAGCTATGCAAGAAACTCGATTTTTCATCCTCTGAGTGCGATCACCTTATCAAGATGCGGAAAGAGCTTTGAGTGCCACCTCAATTTCAGCCTCTTCTTTTAACCAAACCAAGTTCATTTCCCTTTCAATTTTCTCAATTTGATCTTTTAAAGCATTTGCGGTGTCAGAGCCTTCTCGAATACCCGAAGCAAACGTGTATGAATCAATTTTCATGATAAGAGCTGCTAGCTTTTTATTACTAAGTAAGGAAACCTCTGAAGTAGTACGGAAGAGGTAAAACTCGCGCTGTGGCGCGGGATTTCCAATTGAAAGAGCAGTCGCATTGTCTACTTTTACATAATGTACAGTTGAAACGTCCATTCTCACCGCCTATTAAAGCATTAATGATAAGCTGTTTGAAAAAACTTATCAAGAAATGTTTTTAGGGAAGCAGAGCTTTTGAGATGAAGAAGATCAGGTAGGCAATGAGCAAAAAAGTTAAAAAAGCATGAGTGAGTGTTTGCCAAGTATAGCGTTTAAATCTGACTGCATTCCAAAGATGCATCAAGGCGCATAAGAAGAAAAAGAGCATGTAGGGCATTAAAATTGCCGTGTTTGTTTCAGGCCCCCACTTAAGGAAATAAGAAGTTAGTGCTGTAAGGAAAAAGGCAAAGTGGAAAAAGCCGTGCTCTGTTTGATAATTTGCACCTGAGCGCCATCCTAAAGACTCTGCAACATCCTTTCTAAAGAAGTAGTTGCCAAGCGCTGTGATTAAACCAATCGAGCAGACTGTCCAAACTGTTGCCATGCGCAAAGCTGCATCGGGATTTCCAAGCGTTAGAGTTTCAAAGGCAAGCCAAATACCGATAAATACACCAAGTACTCGAAGTCCTGTCATTATAGGGGGTGCGTAGCGGTTCATAGTCTCCTCTTCTCGCAATTAATTCCTTGACCTTCTATATACCAAATTATTGGAATAAAGGGAAAAGTAGATGGTCAACTATTTTAAAGAAGATAACGACGACAATGAGATTCTTCCAACTTTTGGCTCTCGTTACACTAATGAACCGATTCCAAAGTATGAGCTGCCAACCAATGGGATGCCGAGTAAAGTCGCCTATCAGATGATTCACGACGAGCTTCAACTCGATGGCCACCCTGCCCAAAACCTCGCCTCCTTTGTCACTACATGGATGGAACCAAAAGCAGAGCGCCTTATTATTGAGAGCCTGCAGTTAAACTTAGCCGATGAAGATGAATATCCACACGTTATTAAAATACAAAAAAGGTGCGTGAATATCTTAGCCCGCCTTTTTAATGGCGATCCTGAAAAAAAACCGGTTGGCACCTCTGCCGTCGGATCTTCAGAGGCGATTATGCTCGCTGGTCTTGCAATGAAGTGGAGATGGCGAAAGAAAAACCCGAGCGGTGGCAAACCCAATATCATCATGGGAGAGAATGTCCAAGTGGTATGGGAAAAATTTGCCCGCTACTTTGAGGTCGAACCGAGACTTATTCCAGTTGAAGATGGGCGCTATACGGTGAGTGCTGAAGAGGTTGTTAAACTCTGCGATGAAAATACAATCGGCGTCTGCGCAATATTGGGAAGTACGTTTACTGGAGAATTTGAACCAATTGAGGAGATCTCAAAGGCCCTTGACAAACTCGAGTGGGACATCCCGATCCACGTCGATGCCGCATCAGGCGGATTTGTTGCCCCATTTCTCTATCCAAACCTCAAGTGGGACTTTCGCATTGACCGCGTCGTTTCAATTAATGTCTCTGGGCATAAGTATGGCCTTGTCTACCCGGGAATTGGTTGGGTTTTATGGCGCAGCGAAGAGGATCTACCCGAAGAGCTTGTTTTCCATGTCAACTACCTCGGCGGCGACATGCCAACATTTACCCTCAACTTTTCTCGCCCCTCTGCATTTGTTGTTGCGCAGTACTACAACTTTCTAGCTCTAGGGCATGAGGGTTATGCTCGGATTATGCAAAATCTTAAGTCGATTGCCGACTATATTGGCGATGAGGTAGAAAAGTTTGAGGATTTTACACTCCTCTCAGACCGTAAGTCGCTCCCCCTTGTTGCCTGGCGCCTATCAAGCGAATGCCCCTATGATGCTTTTGCCCTTTCAGACAAGTTAAGAGAGTATGGTTGGATTGTCCCCGCCTACACCATGCCGAAAAATGCCGAGCACCTAGCAATTTTACGCGTGGTTGTTCGTGAGCACCTCTCTAGAGATTTAGCAGAAAACCTTGTCTTAGACCTTCATCGCGCAGACCAAGCTTTACGCGTTTCACCTCCGAAAAAAAGAACCACAGAACAAAAGAGTCGTAAAGTATGTTAAAAAGATCAGTTATTTTCGCCCTATCTCTCTTTCTAATTGGTTGTTCAAGTAGCAGTGGCAGCGTTAGGGCCCAGCGCGCTTTTTACAAGGCCTATTCCAAATCAATCAGCGAGAGTAAAAACGTGCAGTACGTCACACCATCGACCTACTCTGAGGGAGAAATCCACACCCTTGGGGCAAATTTAACAGTGACAGAGCTTGTAGATGAGTCAGTAGGGACAACACTTATTGCTGCAGAAGCACATCGACTACTCACAATGGCTAATAAAGATAAGAAGTTAAAGCGCTACCTCTCACCTTACCCCCTCACTTTGGATCGTGTTGATATGACTATTGACTTTCGAACAGATGATGAAAAAATCCCCGAGCGCCCCTACCTTTCAAAGATAGAACTGCGCCGAGGGATTATGTACTTCTCATATAAAAATGAGTCACGGTTTAAGCAAGAGCGCCTATCACCTTTTAAATAGCTGTGGAGCTCTTTTTTCAAGATCCTGAATTAGATTCTCGACAACCTTTGGAAGTCCCTTCGAAGAATCGAGTACGATTTCAGCGTTAACAGGTATCTCATAAGGATCAGAAATTCCTGTAAACTGTGTGATCTTACCCTCTCTTGCCAGACGATAGAGTCCCTTTACATCCCGGTCTTCGCATACTGTAAGAGGCGTATTAACAAAAACCTCTATGTATTTTCCTTCATTACTAATAATCTGGCGATTCGCTTGGCGATCTTCTTCATAGGGAGCAATGTTAGCACACAAGCAGATCCCGCCGCTTTTTACAATAAGTGAGGCAACATAACCAATGCGTCTTACATTAATTGAGCGGTCCTTTTTTGAAAAACCGAGCCCATTTGAGAGATATTTACGAATGTTATCTCCATCTAAAATCACAACGGGTTTACCAGAAGTTGCATTGATGCGCTCTTCTAAAGCCTTACAAAGAGTTGTTTTGCCAGATCCTGATAGTCCAGTTAAATAGACGCAAACACCCTCTGATTTTCTGAACTCAGACTTTAAAATTTTGATCACTTCTGGAAATGAAAACCAAGGGGGGATGGGGAGATTTTCTTTGAGCATGCGACGAAACTCTGTTCCAGAAATGCGCAATGCTGAAGCATCTTCTGGAACTTCATCTGCAGGGAAATATCCCTTGAGCTCAGGGACATAGACAATCTCTTTAGAGGTCACAATTTGAATTCCAAGGTCGTCTTTGTATTTTTTCAGCATGCTATGAGCTGCATAGGGGTGAAAAAAAGGTGTTCCATCTGAGCGGCGTACAGAGGGCCCTGCATGATCGCGTCCAACAACAAAATGGGTGCATCCGTAATTTTTTCGAATTTGCGCGTGCCATACAGCTTCGCGAGGTCCTGCCATTCTCATTGAGAGTGGAAGTAGTGAGAGTTTGACAGAGTTCTCAGGATAGTACTGAATGAGCGCTTTGTAACACTCAATGCGTTTGTTTGGCTCGATATCACCAGGCTGTGTGATTCCAACAACAGGTTGCAAAAGCAATTTCGCATCTTCGCCAGCTTGGCCCATGCAATAGCGTGTCAAAGCAAGATGACAGCGGTGAAGAGGATTGCGTGTTTGAAAGCCAACGACTTTCTTCCAACCGCTCTCTTTGATCATCTGACGGCACTCAGCAGGTGTCAAACGGTACTCAGTATGACTAAAATGTCTAGGTGAGGCGACTTTTTTTAGACGACCAGTAAGGTAATAACTGTCGCGGTAAGATAAGATACGCGAAATATAGGGATGACACGGTTCGGTAGATCCAAAAACGGATAGACATTCTTTTTCTACATCAGGTTGATACATCTCTTCGATTGTTAGCTCTGCAATGGGGAAATGCTCATCATCGCAAAGAATCACACCACGACTTTGACCAATTTTATCCCTTTCGGTTTGCGTGATTGGCAAGACGATTGGCATTGTCCAAAGTTTTCCATTCAAAAGGCGGCAATTATCTAAAACGCTATGATAATCTTTTTCACTTAAAAAAGTGTCAAGCGGATCAAACGCTCCGTCTATTAACATTTCTAAGTCGCAGACAAGGCGTTTATCAAGTTTTATTGAAGGTGTTGCAAAGCAAAAGGCAACAGACAGAAGAAATAATAGGCACGTTTTCAAAGGTCACTCAGCTCTTTTTTAGTTATACTATTTGCCTCTGAGACCACCTCCTGGAAGGTGTTTGCTCCAGAGGTCACATTTTCAATTGATTCGGCGAAAATATGAACCAACTGAACAATAGTTGCAACTAAAAAGTCAAGCGCGCAATTATTTATTTCAGCACCAAATTCAAAGCGAACATAGTGAAACACTGCACACTTATCGGTTTCACTGAGTTTGAATCCGGGAAAGAGCGCTGTTTTATTGATCAAACTACAAAGTCTAGCAAGGTCACCAAAACGCGCTTCAGTGCATTCGTAGGGAAAAGGCGTAACAAAATTTAAAAAGGAGTAAGAGACCACTCCCCCCTTGTCTTGAGTCACCTGCTCTGTAGTGAGATAAAGCTGAAGCGTGAGATCTCTCCCAGTATGATCTTGCCCAATCATGATAAAAATAATATCACTTGGAAAGTTTTCATCTTTTAATTGGAGCTTTGCGTCGTAGCCAGAGTCGATGAGAAATTGTTCGATAGCAGACAATCTGAGATACATAAAGCGCTCCTTATTTAAAGTACATATCTAGAAAAATATCGGGATTGGTCATAAAAAGCTCTTGGTTTTCCCGCAATTGTAATCCCATTAAGCGAAATAGAGCCTGAACCTCACCAGCATCAATCCCTTTTTGACGCATTTTTTCTGAAATCGAGAGAATCATTTTCTCTTTTTCTTGGACCATTTCGCCAGTTGTTACCAGAGCTATTTGTTTTTGATGGGCAGGTGTGAGCACCCACCTTTTATATCCGTAGTGCCCTGAAGATGCGACAAACCCAAGAGCAACAAAAGCGAGAACTGCGATGGCAATTCCACCAGTAGATGCCCCAATGGCAGCAGCACTGAGCAGAAGAAAGAGAGAAGAAATTGTAAAAATCACTGTCGTCGCAAGAGAGAGCTTTTGGTTTTTAATTTGATTTCTTAGCCTACTAGAGTCAATAAATAATTTTCGATCCTCTAGTTGAGTAAAGTCTTGCACCATTTTACTTGAGGGATATGTTTGAGCAAGAGCGCGCATCTTCTTAACTCTGAACTTGTTTTGCTTAATTTGTGCTACAGTATTTGAAATATCAGAAAGTAGCGAAGCAGTCGAGTAAATGCCTGCAATAAGCCCAAGACCTGCAGCTCCAATGCCGACTGCTGCAAAAATGGGCAATGATGAAGAGGCTATTGTTCCAGAGCGAATGGCATTTAAAACAGTCGCCGTTGAGCTCACTGTAAAAGCTGCACTCACGAGACCCGAAATGGGACGGTCCATGAGCTCATTGGAGTAGGCCTCTCTCTCTTTGTAAACCTGGTCAAAGGCCTCAATCAACTGAGCGCGCACTTGAAGAGAAATTCTTAGATGATCTTCCGAAATTTTCAGTCGATTTTGATGTGCCTCAACTTCTCGAGGACCCGCACCAACCTCTTGAGATTTAAGCTTATCGATCTCAACGCGCAAATGATTGATTGCCCCATTGACCCGATGCTCCACCCCACGTAGCAGGCGAATTTGATCGCTCAAATTTCGCATGCGAGAGCGCGCTTTTCGAAAGCGCCAAACAGAGTAGATTGTTGAAGCGAGTCCTGTTGCAAAAAAAATGCTCGAGCTACCAACTGAGAGCTGGGCCGAATGAGTCGCTGGCGCTCCACGACTACCAAAACCGAGGTGTCCATGTGTGTAGCGAGCTCGAGATGCCAGGCCCATACTAGTTGCTGCCATGCTAACATGACCCATAATGCGCTTCTTGTCAAAAACCAGCTTTAGCACCTTTTGCGCATAAGAAATATCTTCCGAAAATGGCCCACTAGATTGCTCCATTTGAGCGAGCTGTAGCTGCTCGCCCATCAGAAAATCGTCTGCCCGCTGCAGTCGAACCTGCTCAATTGTTTGTGGCATTTGATCACTAAAAACTCTCTTGAAGGCGTAAAAGCTCGCGTTGAGGTGGAGAATAATCTGGTCGACCTCTTCCTGTGGTATGATTGAACAATAGAGTTCATTGTTGCCAATCTCATGGGGGCGAGACAAATCACGATTGAGAGCATTGAAGATATCAAAGAGTTTTAGGACATGCTCTTCGGAAAAAAACTTTTGAGCATCAACACTACTTTCTCCGCGCCCCTGCGCTAAACCTGTTAACATACGCATCCCCTCATCGAGATAGCTAGTTAAAAGCTTTGCCTTTTCATACAAAAGGGCTCTTTGAGAAATTTTCTTTAAATCGCTTCCCAGGTTGCGAAGTCGAGTGAGCCTCTCGTGAATGGAATCAAGCTCATCAGGCTCTGCATTTGAGCAGCAAACAACTCCCCTCTCGATAGACTCAATACGCGCACGTACGGCCTGCTCCTCTCTTTGAAAAAGTTCACTAATAGAGCTTCTTGAGATTTCCCGGCTGCCAATAATTGCTTGGAACCTGCCCCCCACACGCGCTTGCATTTGAGAAATTTCACTTCTTGCAGTTGAAACAAGAGTATCTTCGTGCCCCTGGAGCTCTCGAGCGCGGCGTATCCGCTTAGGGGCTATTTCAGTTCTATCAGCCATAACTCCCTCTATAGAGTTTATGCCGAAAAATGTAAACTAAGAGGGGCCAAATGGGATAAGAGAAGTGAGAAGCTCTTCTTTATTGATTTTAGCAATCCAAATTTCGGAGTCATCCTTCCCATAAACCAGATAAATATATCTGCCTTTTTCAACAAATCCCCCTGGGTAGATCACGCGTTTCCAGTACCCTGTGGGGGCATAGAGATTCTTTGCCATCAAAGGATAGGGTGAAATATGCGTGACTACAAAAGGAGGTTCCTTCGAGTAAATTGCGGCTCCCATGTAGTAGTGCATCATCTCTTTGCGCCTTGATACGGGAGAGCGAAAGGCCTCAGAAGTATGAAAAAAGCTCAAATAACCCTCTTTAACTTCAATAGCAGGACTTCCTCCTCTGAAAGCGCCCCACTTCCACCGCTGTTTTTCTCCTGTTAAATAGACTGGCCTGCAATTTTCCTCATACGAAAGGACCTCATGGGGGACGATGCTGTAGGAAAAAAAGAGGCGATCATTCTTAACAAATGGAACCCAATTTTTCTCCCATTTTTGTGTATAATATCTCTGAGGGTGACGCAGTTTGATTGGCTTTTCAACACTAAAAACTCCATTCTCACAAACAAGCTTTGCAAGGTACATGTCACGCCTGGCATAGGGAAGCGAACTGACAATATCCATGTTATCGTTATATATGAGGTAGTAGTCGCCCCCCATTTTAAAAATTCGTGCATCTTCAGCCTGAGACTGGATTGAGCAATAATCTCCCCGAACCGGGATGCGTTGGGGAGAGCCAACAATTTGAAACTTATGATTGAGGCGAGCACAGGCGATATAAGAAACCCAAGGATCATTGATCATATCAGGAGTATCGCGAAAAACTAGAAGGTAGCCTCCTTCATAATCAATAATCGAGGGATTATAGCCATTTGGATAGCCTGGAATTTCAAGGCGCCAAAAGTCGTCGATAATAGATTGACTTCCCCTCTTGAATTTTCCTGACTTATCGCGATAGGCATGGCGCTCTGCTTGAGAGTGCAGATCAAGTGGGCGACGACGCAAGGCAGATAAATTTGCAGTTAGTATGAGCGTTAAAAAAAGAAATCGTATCATAACGCTGAGAGATTACCCTGTCATCATGTCACTGTCAAGTCAACACGCTCATTTGCAAAAATGTTGGCAATTCTGTTAGAGGTGAAGTATGATGGCTCTACTTTTTATCCTCTTTTCTCTAGCAATTGGCTTTGCTCTTTTTCGTAAATATTGGGCATGTCTTGCAACATCACTTCTCACACTCATATTGTGTGCCCTTATGTTCATCTATCATGCAAACCAAGCGTTGGGGATTAACTTTTGATCCGATATAAACTCATCCAGTTTCTCAACGCCCTTTGGATTTTAATACTGCTTGTTGTTTTAATCGGCGCCTACATCTATCAAATTGTCGAGCGTGAAAATCCCTGCCCGTTGTGTGAACTCATTCGTCTCTCCATGATCTGCGTCTCTATTGGACCAATGCTCAATTTGCGCTTTTGCCCCCATCCACGCCATTATGCACTCTCTCTTGCCGGAGCAATTTTTGGGGGTTGCGTTGCAATAAGACAAATTTGTCTGCACATTTGCCCCGACTTTACTACATATGGAGTGCGCGTCTTTGGAATGGAGCTCTACACTTGGGCTTTTATTGTCTTTGGATGCTCAATTGTTGCCGCAACTATTCTCCTTGCTCTCTACAGGAGCTCTGACTCTCAGGTGAAACACGAAACGGGCTACTTCGAATGGATTGTGATGATCGCGATGCTTATCATTGCGATCTTAAATATATTCACAGCCTTTGCAATCTGTGGCTTTACCGCTTGCCCACGATAAATTCAATGGGGCTCTCGCACACCTCAACAAAGACGCGACCTTCATGCTCCCATATCACTTTTTTACCCTCAATCGCACCTTTCATATCGGTGACATAAAACGAGAGATAGGGCACTCCCTGCAGTACTTTAGGAGCGTCAGATTCAGGCTCGCGCCACTCAATGCCATACTCTTTTGACTTGCGCGCTTTGCCTGGGAGCACAAAGGCGCGGTATTGATAAATTTCACTAAATGGCGTTGGAACAACGCGATCCCCAATGGCCCGCTTGCAAAGCTCTTCATCGTCAATTTTTGTCTCGATTAGCTCAACTAAAGCCCCCTCGACATCAATGACCGTTGAGCGAAAATCTTTGATTGGGTAAAAAGGCTCCATTAAAACTGGATAGTCTTGAATCCTCTTGTCCATGTCATCGACTTGGAATGCAATATGTGGCTCTACCAAAATCTTAGGATGAAAGGGCGCGCCCTGATCAAAACGGAGCCATTGAATGCGAAAGTCGTTATCCCCATATCCAGAGGAGTACATCTTCCAATCTTCAATATACACCTCCCCTTCGCGCTTTTTGTTAGTGGGGACTCCTAGATGGTGATATTTCAATTGAGCCACCAAATGGCAAAGTTAAGAGTCGATGCATAGGCTGTCCATAAAAAGTAGGGAACTTGTAAAATTCCCGCTACTCGATCAAGACGGTAGTACCAAACAGTCATGATCCCAATCAAAACGAGTAAAATCACAATGTTAATGCATGCCATTCCAGGCTGGTGCATGCCAAAAAAGAGCCATGACCAAAGACCATTAAAAAATAGCTGCACGAAGAAGAGAATATAGGCTCCCATCGGCGCCCTTTTGCGAAAGACAAGCCAGACCGAGATGGCCATCAAAATATAAAGTGCTGTCCAGACAGGGCCAAAAACCCAACCAGGAGGCGTCCAAGCAGCTTTTTGCAGTCCCTGATACCAAGGTTTAAGTGATGTAAAGGTGACTCGAGAAGAGATCCATTGCACAAAAACAACTGGTAGATACCAGAGAATAAGGTAGGGCAGGCCACGATGTTTTTCCATAGCTTAGTTGTACAAGATTTGTATTTAAAACCCAATTTATGTGATGATTTTTTGCATGACAAAGCCAGCTATTGTAGTTTTAGACCGTAATCTCAGAACCCACGATAACCCTTGTCTTTTTGAAGCTGCCAAAAGCAAAAAGCCAATTATCGTCGCCTATCTCTACGATGAAAAATTCTCAAGACCTCTAGGCTCTTCGCACAAATGGTGGCTCCATCACAGCTTAACGGAGCTACAAAAAAAACTTCCCTTAGTTCTATGCAAAGGAGAGCTCAACCCACTCATTGAAAAGAGCGGTGCTGATATGCTCTACTGGAATAGACCCATTGACCCCGGTGCCCGCAGCAAATTTCAAGCAATTACCAAATCTGCCCCACACCTCACAGTAAAAGAGTGCACCCCAGATTTACTCATTAAACCTGAAGAGCTTTTAACTGACACGGGCGGCTACTACAAAGTATTCACACCTTTTTGGAAAAAATGCTTAAAACACATCAATGAAACCAACGAAAATAGCCTACCAAAAATTCACTTTGTCTCTGAGATAAAGGGAGATTCGCTTGAATCTTGGAAACTTCTTGATGGACTCATTTGTGAAAATTTAGACCAGTATTGGGAGCCAGGTGAAGAGGGGGCAAAAAAGAGGCTTGAAGAGTTTATACCAAAGATTGAAGAGTATCGAGGAAAACGCGACATCATGTCCTGTGAGGGCACCTCAAAACTCTCTCCCCACCTGCACTGGGGAGAAATTAGCATTCGAGAGGTATTTAATAAAACGCAGGGATCAGAAACATACATCAGTGAACTCGGCTGGCGTGAATTTTCCTACTACCTGCTACACCACTTTCCAGATCTTCCAAAGAAGAATTTCAATCCAAAATTCAATCAGTTTAAATGGGACAACTCAAAAGAGCACTTTGAAGCTTGGAAGATGGGACAAACTGGCTATTCGATGGTTGATGCAGCGATGCGCGAACTTCTTGAGATGGGGTGGATGCACAATAGAAGCCGTATGATTGTCGGTTCATTTCTAGTGAAGGATCTATTGATTGATTGGAGACAAGGAGAAGAGTGGTTTTGGGACCTATTAGTCGATGGCGATCCTGCTCAAAATGCCTTTAACTGGCAATGGATTGCCGGATCAGGGGCAGATGCTGCCCCCTTCTTTCGTATCTTTAATCCGACAACTCAAGGTGAAAAATTCGACCCAGAGGGAATCTACCGCTCAAAGTATATCCCTGAGTATAACGGAGCTTTTGACTACCTACTACCAATTGTCGATCATAAAAAAATGAGAAATGAGGCCCTAGAACGGTATAAACTATGCAATGGCAGCGAGCAGTAGTGCTGCTAAAATCGAGATGACCACTTTGGAAGCGACTCTTTTGGTAAGCTTCCCCATTAGACGTGGAAACTTCTTTTTCAAAAATCGAGTGACAATATTTGAGCCATCAGAGGGATTTGCCAGCGCAAATTTAACATCCTCTTTAGTCAACTCTCCCCTTTTATCCTCTTTCAGCGCTTGTCTGACGAGCTGAGCAATATCTTCAACCTCTTCAGAGTAAAAACTTGCCCCTTCGATATGAATCGGATTGACTACCCAACCTGTAATTCTTTCAAGCTCACTTGCCGTCTCACGTGGTGATAGTTTAACCCTATCATCAACCCTTGGTGGATCGTCAAGAACTCTCTGCTTTGCATGACATGCAAGTTTGAGTATCGGGTTTTCTCTCACAATATGCGCTTTGCCATGCATAGCTTGCAAAGCCTTTTGTGAAGCTTCATTTACCTTACCACGAACCTTCATTCTCTCCACAACACGGTTGCGTGTTGTGGCGCGTCGAGTAGAGCGAAACGGTTTAAGAGCGCCCATTGCGACGTTATTTGTATTTTGCTGAGCCTCAGTCGCTTTTGGCATTCGATTGAGCAAGCTAATTGAATCGTGCAAGGGATTATTTGTTACAACTGCGTGCATTTTTTACGCCTACATTAAACTTAGTTATATTAGTCCTAAGTTCATTATATCATAGTTCAAATTATAATTATATATAATTGAAAGCATTAATCACATCTTATTGAAAATTAGACAATTGGAATTAAGGCTTTGCAGAGGGGGGGCGAGCTCGTTTTCTACCCGACTGTAACATGCTCTTTTGCAAACGGTTAATGTTCGTTGTGGTAGCATGCTTATTGAACCGACACTAAATGAGAATTGGAGGCGAGCTCAGATCACTACTGCGCTCTATTCTCCCCATCCTCATGAGACTTGCCCTCTTTACATGTTTGACACAGAGCTGTTGCAGATACAAGTGAAGCGGCCCTTTGCTCGCGAAGTGTTGCAATTAGACCAACTGCAATCCCAACTAGAATCACAATCCCGCCAATCACCTGTGGCATCGTAGGAATTTCACCTAAGATAATAAAGGCAAAGAAGACACCTGCAACAGGGCTAAACGAATTGGCAACTGCAAGATCACCACCAGAGGTCCCCTTAATCCCCCAGTACCAGAGAAAGAGACCAAGTGCAATCACAATGCCACCATAAAAGAGCATCCAACCAATTAGGTAGGGATTCAAAATATCGATAAAATGCACCCAACCGAGCATAATCAAAACAATCACAAAGAAAATCACAGCACCAACAATCATCCGAAAAGGGCTAAAAATTCCAGTATCAACTGACTTCAATACACGGCGAGAATAGGCAACAGAAAAAACGATGAAAAGCTGAGCAAGTGCGATGCAGATCTCTCCCGACTTAGGCGCCGTTGCAAGTAGGTGCGCAACAGGGCCATCGCCAATGTTGATCATCTTCATTTTCATCTCCATTGGCATCGCATTGAGCTGGGTGAGAAAAAAGGTGAGCAAAATACCACATAACGCAATCAAGCCAGCAATGCACGAGCCAAAAGAGAGTTTATCTTTTACAATCAGCCAGCCGAAGAAGATCGTCATCGGAATATCAAGGGTAGAGATCAATACCACATTGATGACTTCGGTAAGCATCAGCCCCAGGAAAAAAAGCGTTGGCCCAATGACTCCTGACAAAATTGCCAAAATAAACATATGAACCCACTCAGTGGCGCTAACCTTAGAGAGGCTCTCTTTCGACCAAGACTTGCAGTAGACACATAAAAGGACAACTCCACCAATTAAGTTTGCCCAAAACAAAACATTACAAAATGAGATGGGATTTCTCCCATCAACTAAATGCATCGCACCCAATTTTCCAATTTTTGAGATCACCGAATTTGATGCGGCAAAAATAAAAATTGAGATCCAAAGCAGAAGCAAATAAAAGGATTTAGATTGTGAATTTTCCATAATTTTTTCTATACTCGCGCAACTTTATTAATTCAACACTAACGAGGAAACAGTGAAACGTTTTATCGCCTTACTACTAATACTAACCTCGCTACACAGCAATGAAAACAGGCAAAAGCTCTTAAACATCTTTGCTGGCGAGTGGCTTGCCCGAGCAAGCTATGTGGCAGCCAAACTCGAAATCGCAGACCACCTCGGTTCAGAGATTAAAACAATTCATGAGCTTTCCGACCTAACATCTTCAGATCCACAGTCGCTCTACCGCCTCATGAGACTACTAGCTAGCCACGACATCTTCACCGAGCATCCCAAGCAATCTTTTAGCAATAACGCAACTAGCCACCTGCTCCAGAAAGAGGGCCCTGATTCCCTTCATGCCATTGCGCTTTTTTACGGCGAAGACATGCATGACAGTTGGGACAATCTACTCCCCTGTATCGAGCAGGGAAAACCCGCCTTTGAGCTCACGTTTAATAAGCCCGTCTTCCGCTACTTCAAAGAGAACCCCAAACGCGCCCAGCTCTTCCAAAAGGCGATGAAATCCAAAACAAAATCGGTTATCAATTCAACGCTTGCCACGTATGACTTTAACCAATTTGAACACATTTGCGATGTTGGAGGAGGTTATGGTCACTTCTTAAACGCGCTACTTACGCAGTATCCAAGCTTGAGAGGCACACTCTTTGAGCTACCCGAAGTAGCAAAAACAATGTCCAAACACACGCCCTTTCAAACGCTATCTGGAGATTTTTTCCAATCAGTTCCCTGCCACTCAGATGCCTACATTCTAAAGTCTGTGCTTCACGACTGGAACGACGATCAGGCTTTGCAGATCTTAAGAAATTGCACCGCATCGATGCACGAAAAAAGTAAACTGCTAATTATAGAAGTCGTCCTCTTGCCAGGCGATCAATCGAAGTATGCAAACTGCATGGATCTTCTCATGCTAGCAGTCACTGGTGGCAAAGAGCGCAGTCTGATGGAATTCGAAAGACTCTTTGATCAATCAGATCTTAAACTAACAAAGATCTATCAGACTGAGACAGAATTTTCAATTTTAGAAGTGGTGAAAAAATAGCCTTGCGCTGGCATAGCCAGCAGAGTCGAAGACTCCCCCGCTCTTGAAAGAGCGGGCAAGGCTATCTTGACAAACAAACTAGAGGTGACTTGCAAGTGCTTGTGCAACTTCAACTAACTCTTCGTTTGGGGAAATGTCTCTTTCTCCAGGTCGATACAGAAACTGTCTGGGTTCATATTCAGCAATTCCCTTGTCACCTTCAGATCGTGGAACAATATGAAGGTGTAAATGCGGAACAGTTTGACCTGCAATTTCACCTTCGTTCCAAGCTACATTGAATCCAGTTGCTCCAAACTCTTTTTGCAAAGCATGTTTAATTTTTGGTAAAAGTTCAAAAATTGCTTTAATTTCTTCTGGTTTTAGCTCTTCAAACGTAGCAACCTCTCGAACTGGGCAAAGAAGGGAATGGCCAGGCAAAATAGGCATATATGCCACAAAGGCATAAGCCAAGTCATTTTTCAAAATTACTCTATCATTAACGTCATATTTACCAAATTTCATTGAACCCTCTGTACTTATTTGTGATTTATATAATCGTTTAGAACTTGCGCGTGATCAAAAGCAAGCTCATCCCATGGAATATCTTCTAGTTTATAGACAAAAGCTTTCGCTGCATCATCACCAGCTTCAGGCAGCCGATAGGCTTTTGCGGTGTGAGCAACTTCAACCGAATGGTGTCTAAAATCACGGCTTGGATCAGAATAGACATGAAATTGCTTAAGATCTGAAAGCTCAAGATTGACCTCTTCGAGCATCTCTCTTCTCACTGCAGCTTCAACTGTTTCGCCATACTCTACTTTGCCGCCTGGTATCGCCTTGCCCCATGGCGCCTTCCCCCTTTCAATCAAAACAATACCTTGAAACTCACCTGCGTCATAAATTTCGATAATTGCAGTGGTGGTTAAAATAGGGGGTTTGTGCTCAGCAAAAACCAATAGTGGAAGCAAAAGAAAAGCAAAAAAATATCCAGTGAATCGATTCATTAAACGCTCCAAGAATTTACGTAGCGGCAAGTATAGAGAGAGCGATTTAACCTTGCAAGATATAGAGATATTTTTTAAAAATGTTTGATGAGGTGATAATATGAAAAAGCTTTTGACTCTTGCCGTTTTGGCAACACTACAATTAACTGCAGACAACCACAACGATACGCCACCGCCTATCCATTCAAGGACAGCTGAGGTGAAAGAGACCCACTACCACAATGGGTTTGGCATTAATTTAACTGCCGATTTTCTCTATATGCGCTATTCAGCTCCACAGATGCTTTTTGCAGCGGAAGTTGACACTGTAAACAACACGACTCAAGGAGAGGTTTTTTCTTCAACAGGTCGCGGGCGTCCCGGCGTTGAGCTTGAGCTTTGCTGGTGTATGCACAATGATCCAATGACTGCTCTGCGAATCTCTTGGTTCAACATCATGGCAAAATTTGATCGCACGGTAAATAACCGCAATCTATCGCCAGTGTTTATCTCAGATTTTTATGCAGCAACCAATGCCAATGCACGCAACTACACGACGATGAATCTCAATATTTTTGATATTGTGATCACAAAGCTCTTTTCTGTTGGCGACTACATTCTTATGCGCCCCTACGGCGGATTTGCAATGGAGTTCACAAATGGAAAAAGCACATCGTGGTTCAACGCAAATTCTGGAAGTTTCCGTACTGGCGTGACAAACGCCCAGTTTAATCAGACGGTTAAATTTAACGGATACGGTGTGCAGTTTGGCTCTGAAATGTGGACGAAATCAAAGTGTGGAGTTTACGTTTTCTCAGATTTAGCCGCATCGCTATTCTGGGGTAACACAGATGCCAACATGCGCCTGTTTGAGAATGTCGACTACACCAATGTCGTTGCTCGCGGTAAGTACAACCAAAACCATGGGGTCTTTCTTCTTGATGGGCTGATTGGGCTTGGCTACGAGTATCTCTTTGGCAATAATGACTACGCCTTCAACCTCCATGCGGGGTATCGCGCACAAGCCTTCTATCCTGGCTGGCTAGAGATGCGCGTTGAGCTTGGAAACCCACTGAACTGGGTCTCTCTGTTCTCTCAGGGCTTAGACACAGGCATTACGTTTAGATTTTAATCTGAGCGAGTGCGACGTATGGATCGCCTGCTAGCTGCAGGCAGCTAGCAAAAGCGGGTTCGGTTTTCATGCCAGCCCGCTTTAATTTTCTCACATTTTCGCGCAATTCATCTCCGTGAATTTTTAACAGCTTTGCCTCATTGACCATATGAATATAACCGTTTTGTCTCTCCACTGGGATGTTCTCCCCGTAAATTTCAATATCCATTGAATCAATCACGAGTTTTGCGACAATTTTTTGATCATAAATGGCGCAATTTACTGCAGGGTAAAGAGACTCTAAAAGCTGCTTGAAAACAAGGGTGCCACGTACAAAACAGGCAATATCAATATCACTGCCCTCGACATCAATATCAATTGGAATTGTTCCTATAACCACTGGATCAAAGTCAGCGAGATGCTCCAAAATTTGCGTCTGAGTTAGAATTTTCCAAGCGCGCTGTTGCGATAAGGTTCCCTCGCGCAGATAGTCAATATTTTGCCAATTTTCTTTTTGCAAACTAACTCCAAGTAAAATCGCGCTGCAAGTTAAAAGATTTCTCTTCCTGAGGGTCGTGGCAGACTAGATGGACCCATCCATTGCCAAAGAGCTTTTGTAAAATGGGCTGCTCTTCGATGATTTGTGATAGGCGCTTTTTTGGTGCGTGGACAATGACTGTAAGTCGTTGAGGCCTGTGGTAGGGCTCATCATCAGACTGATAGACAGATTGCATCGGAAGTCCATGCATTAAATCGCTGGCGTTCCCCTGCATTATCCCAATTTTTCCAGTAATGTTTTTGGTAACTTTACTCCCACTTCCAAAGGCGATATTGTCTAGAGTGGAAAAAAGATACTGCGAGTTGATCCACTGGGCCACAACCATGGGAGCGGTTAGAATCGAGGTTAAGATAGCTCCATCTCCATCGCTGCGCCAATTGTATGAATGTAGAAATGAGCGGCCATCGAGATCGACATGCTGCGTTAGACTTCTTGGCGCGACAATGAATGCGGCGTTCTTAGCCAATCCCCACTCGGGCCGCGGCTGGGCCCAATCTTGCGAGCGGCTCTCAATCGAATCAACATCCGCGTCCCTTCCAAGCGCCATTTTTTGCGCTCTAAACTGGCAGTTTTGCCTACGAGCTGCCTCTAAATCACGAATTAGCTCGTGCGTTGACACACCACCACCAAACAGTTTGAGCTCATCTGTTGTGGTGTTGTGGAGCCCCGCAAGAAACTCGGTATCATCTGGTATTGAGATGCCTTGCTTTTCAAGCTCATTGCGCACTTCAGGTGCGTTTAAAATTGCAGCTAAGATACGTGCATTTGGCGCGCCATGGCGACCACCACACGCTCCACAATCGAGCGCTGATGCGTAAGCGTTATTCTCAGTCGTGCTTCCATGGCCACAAAAAACAACAAGTGGGGCAAAATTTTCTGTTAAGCCCATTCCATTTAACGCCCCAGAGGCAAACTCGACTTTTTGCATCAGAGAAAGACTGGAGAGGTCAGGGGTTAAAGCATATTCTGAGGCCACTAAAGAGTTAAGCGAGCGCTTCAGGTGTGCAGAAGTTTTAGGAAAGAGACTTTTCACTCCCATCCAAACTCCACTGCTAAAACCTAGGGCTTCAACCAAGCTAAAAGGGGTGGTAAACGTATACTTGAGCGATTGGTAGATTTTTTTAATTTGCTTCAGCCTTTTATACCGCTTTTTATGATGAGAGTGGCTGCAGGTAGGTTTTTCTAAAATATTGTGCGATGGTTTTAAGAGAACAGGACAGGAGGCATGCGATTCTCCTGTAATGGCATTTTCAATTGAGATTGGCAGTCCAAAAAATCCTGCAAAACCAAAGGTCTCATACGCGCCTTGGGTCTCAATTGCGCGCCTAAAGGGCTCAGAGCGTACATCAATACAGAAAACAAGCTGCGCCTGTGGCCGAGCTTGGCTCTTTGTTTGCGGATGATGTAACTTAGAGAGAATCTCTTTGCGATAACTCTCTTCAAAAGATTTCATCTCAGCGAGTTTTTCACCAATACTTGCCATTGCACGCGCTTTCAAATGCCACTTGAGAAGCTCTCTACCCTTTTTCCACAAGATACAAGTGAGAACAAGGCGCAGGGCTAGGTACTCTGATTGCGTGACAAAGTAGGGGTGATCTGCGTCTTGGGCATCTGCCCAACTCGTGCGATATTGGATGAAGCCCGCCCAGCCAGGAAGTGTCGTTAAGAGTAGAGTCATAAATAGCTCTCTCTCTTGCTTTTCAACTCTGAGATAGCGCAGAGCATCCAAGATGACAATTTCTGGCTTTTGACTCAACCAATTCTCGATGAGTACCTTCCCCTCTTTCAGGCGGGGGTCAAAGCGCATCAAAGAGAGTGTACTTTTTAAAAGGCCGCGATCTCTGTGAGGCATCTCGATAGTCGCCTGCCCTTCATCGAAAAAACATTGAAGCCACTTAATAGTCTCTCGGTTGATACTTTCCATCTCTTTTGGAAGCTCTTTTTGCTGAAAATAGGTCTCTGCTTGACTGAGCGCCTTTTCAAAAGGTAGGTCCTCAAACCCAGCAATCGGATTGACCGCAATGAGATTACGCAAAGGCCAAAAGGGTGCAATCTTGCTCCAGCTGCTGGCTATTGCATCTTCAATTAGGCTCGGCTTTTTCTCTTGAACTAGTGTCTCCATCATGCCCCCTAAAATTGATATTGATTGCGGTGAGTTGTAACAGTTTTAGGATGTGGCTGACTTGCATTTAACATCTTCACATAGAGCTTAAGCATCCAATCGGGCCACTCACGCCTTTTGAAATTCGAGCGAAGCAGCACCATAAACCAAGCGCCAACCAAAGAGATCAGAGCGATGATGTGAAGCAGATTAAGTGGCTGAGGAACCGATCGATCAAGGGGCTCAAGTGCCCACTCAATAAAGTAGACATTTCCCCCATAAGTAGCTCCTGCTAGAGCAGTCACTACTATAGCAATTGGAAGCTTGCCTTTAAGATTGCTGCGAAAAATAGGCAGTGCAAATTGAGTGCCTGCAATAACAGCTAATGTGATTAGAAAGAGCGTTGTATTTGTGGAGAAAAAGGGCTTGTGCGATGTGCAAGAGAAAGTATAAGCTCCAACAACTCCACAGATCAGTGCAAGAAAAAAGTGAAAAGCTTTAATTGGCTCACTTGAATCGTAGCGTTTAACTTGAGCACTTGCCCCTGACCCAAGGAAAAGATAGGCCTTAAAAATCCCATGCCAAACAAGATGAACGATTGCAGAGGGAAACAGACCAAGCCCACATTGAGCAACCATAAATCCCATTTGCCCCATAGTTGAGCATGCAAGAGAGCGTTTGATATCGGTCTGCATGAGCTTCCAGGATGTTCCCACAATGGCTGTGACAATTCCTAAGACAAAGATCAAATTGAGCACAAGCGTCTGCTCAAAGAATATCGGAGCAAAACGGGCAAGTAAAAAGCCCCCGCCATTAATCAAGCCTGCATGCATAAACGCAGAGACAGGCGTCGGCGAATTAAGGGAGCTCGTGAGCCAGCGGTGAAAGGGCCACAGCCCAGATTGGGTCATTGCAGCTAGCACAAGAAAAAGCGCGCCTAAAGCCACGATCCATCCACCAGAATGAGTGATTGCAGAAATTGATGTCTCACCTGTTCCAGTAAATAGCAGGACAAAAGCCAAGCCAAGGAGCGCCCAACCTATCAAAAAATTTCGCAATGCTAAGTTAGCCGATTCCCTCGCGGCCCTCCACTCTCTCTTGTGCAGCATAAGACGAGTCAAAAAGAAATTACTAACTCCCCACGAGAGAAAAAAGAGAACTAAATGATCGGCACTGACCATCACAAATACAGAAACGACCAAAGCGGCTAAATAGGCAAAAAACTTTCCATAGCGGCGATCACCCTTCAAAAACCGTGAGGAAAATGAGCCAATACAGAGAGCAATAAAGCCTACAAGAGCCATCATCGTAAGGCTCAGATTATCAACGTTAAATAATTCTTTTAGACCCCAAAATGACATCTACAGACCCGTTTGATTTATATTGACCGATTTTAGGAAAATACCTACTATAAGGAAAACAAAAAGTTCTTATAAGAGTTATTAATTTTTCTAATAATGGGATTTGATGCGCTTACACTTCAGTGCTTTATAGCCGTTCATGAGACGGGCAGCTTTACACGCGCCTCGCACAAGATCGGCCGCACCCAGTCGGCAATTAGTCAGCAAATCACCAAATTGGAAAATCAGATTGGCAAACCCCTCTTTATTCGCGGCAAAACACTCACCCTCACCTCTGAGGGAGAGGTGCTCCTCTACTATGCCAAGAGAATCATACAACTCAACTTCGAGGCAATGGATCGCTTCAAAGAGCCCGAACTAGAAGGAGAAGTGCGCTTTGGACTTCCCGAAGACTTCGCCAGCGTTTTTCTCTCTGAGGTGCTCACTGAATACGCTACGCTCCACCCCCGCATCCTTCTCAATATTGAATGTGACCTCACCGTCAATCTCTACAAGCGCTTCATTAACCAAGAATTTGATCTGGTCTTAGTTAAAATGAACCGCCCGGAAGACTTTCCAAACGGAATTGACGTCTGGTCGGAGCAGCTTGTCTGGGTAGGAAGCCACGAACTTTTTGAACTGGAGGAACATGAGCCTGTCCCACTTGTGCTCTCACCCCAACCATGTGTCTACCGCTCCCGCGCCCTCAAATCTCTCGAATCCACAAAACGTCCCTGGCGGATTGTCTTTTCAAGCGACAGCTACGCCGGAAAAGTTGCTGCCGTTAGCGCCGGGATGGGCATCACCGTCTTACCCCTCAATATGGTTCCCAACCATCTCACGATTATTGAGCCGGGCCCTATCCTACCTAAACTGGATGACACCCACGTCTCCCTTCTCAAACACAGCACAGACAGCATCGTAATTAACTCCTTCGAAAGCTTTGTGATCAAACACCTAAAACATTGAGACTTTCCCAGACAAACCACCAATACCCTTATCTGTTAGAAAATAATTGAATTTAAATTTAGTATTCTTGTATAGTTTAACGGTTTATTAATTTATACAAGATCACACGTTAGAGTTTTTTACATATATTTCGCCTAAAAGACGTTTGATTGACACATGAAAAGGAGCAACTATGTTGATAGATATTTCCAGAGATGGGATTGAATCAGTAAGCTTTAATATTGGTAGGTATTCTAGTGAAATTAAAATAGTGATGGATCATACACAAGAAGCATTTCCAACTAGAAGGAATTTCCTTGATGAACAAAAGCGAATAGCAACCATTTTTAATACAGATATATCTCATAGAAATACACTTTCTTCATTTCATGGAATATTTAACGCTGAAACCCAAGCTTTTTTTGTCGATACTGCACAAATTCTTAGAGATCGGGGTCTTATTAGCCATGATCAATTTGCAATATGCAGCGAAGAGATCAACAAAATGATTGAAAGAGTTCGAAAGGAAATAGAAGAAGAGGAAGAAGAGCATGAAGAGTTTCGATTAAATTTTAAAAATGAAATCGAAGCACACTATCAGTACGCTGATTTGGAAAGACTTTCTACAAAAGGTGTCGAAATCTACAAACCGCTTGCTAAAATTCAAACCATAATAACCATGATGTCAAGCTACAATGAAAACCCAAAAAGAATATCAAGGAACTGGGTTTATTTATTTCATGCAGAGGGCTCTCTAGACTACATACTAAGCATTCTAGGTGATGATGAAATTGATGGAATCAAGTCAAGGCTACAAAAACTTCGCAATGGCATTGCTACCTTCCTGACTAAATATGAAGAATTGCTGCACGAAGAAGTCAGAAAGGATATCGACTCTTGTGCGGCGTGGTTTCAAGCCTACTACAGGGCATATATTCGTATCACCAGAAGGGAGCTGCTACATGAGGAAATAACAACTACTCCTCTACCGGAACGCTTAAAAGTCTATTTACCTAAGAGATTTCGACTAGGAAAATAGATTATCGCAAAATGTAATTGTTTTGAAATTATGAGTATATTCATAGTTAAGTGAAATTTTTTAAAAGGGGTTATAATGGAAATAGCAATCGGAAATAAAGGAGTAAAATCGGTCAACTTCACTATTGAGCTAGATAACACAGAGCTTTCAGTAGAAATGGCCGAAACTCTTGAAGAAGCAGAGAACAAAAAAGCATTTTATATGATGCAATCAAGAATACAGAGCCTTTTTCGGACAAATGTGAGCTTCCAGTCAACTCTCTCGATCTCTTATGGAGTCTTTACCGAAGAAACACCATTAAAGTTCCATGCAACTTTACTGACGCTAAAAAATCAAGGTCTAGTCGATGATGACAGATTCACTAGCCTAACAGAATCCCTTTGTAAAATTATTGATGTTGTACAAGCCGAGTTGACAGAGGAGGTTGAGAAGCACAAAGAACTGATTCATGATTTCTCAGAAACGATTGAATCTAATTATAATGTGACTCTTTTACACTTACTCTCTGGTGCTGGCAACGAGGTAGATGAATCTTTGTTTCGTATGGAAGAGCTCCTTAGACGTGTAAAAGAATTTAGAGGAAACCCGGAAAAAATAGGAAGCGAATGGGTGTATTTATTTATAGCGGAAGGAGCTTTGAGATCTCTGATAGAAAACATAAACGCAAGAGATTACGCAAGAGCACAAGATCGACTAGTCAAACTTCAAGAGGGAATTGAGGCTTTCTTAGGTAAATATGAATCTCACCTCCACCCTATTGCCGAGAGATCAATCGACGGACTAGCAGGCTGGCTTCAAGAACTATACAGAGGTTATCAAAGAATGGTCACAACCGGAATTGATCCTAAGGGCAAAGCTTATTACCCAAAATTAGGCTTAGTACTTGCCGAATACAAACTCTTTATGCCCAGGCGATTTGCCGCCGTCAAAAAGTAGTCTCTACACTTCAGCGTATGAGAGTCTCCCACAGGCGAGCTGCGCTAGCTCGCCTCCTCGCTTATCCTCGGATCAAACCCCCTCCGGAGGTTCTCACCCCCCTCTTCCGCAAAGCAAAAAAGAGCCCAGTGGGCTCTGTCTTACGTTTTCGGAGGGATGGACTCGGCACTCCGTGCCTTCGCCCTACGGACGAGCTGCGCTGCGCTAGCTCGTCTCCTCGCTTATCCTCGGATCAAACCCCCTCCGGAGGTTCTCACCCCCTCTTCCGCAAAGCAAAAAAAGAGCCCAGTGGGCTCAAGTTTTCGTTTTCGGAGGGATGGACTCGGCACTCCGTGCCTTCGCCCTACGGGCGAGCTGCGCTGCGCCAGCTCGTCTCCTCGCTTATCCTCGAATCAAACCC
>JALEGI010000004.1 GCA_022763045.1 Simkaniaceae bacterium
TATCGCTCCTCACACGTATTATCTATACGCTTGGTTCGTCGCGATAGCGCAAATCTGGGGCCCCCTGAGCGCCCTGAGAGCGCTCTTCAACCTGATTCAATCAGGTTCTCATACCTTGTAAAGCTGCTTTATATCGATCGGTAAAATTCATCTACTATATTAAAGTTTATTTATTTTGTCGCATTTTGGATTGTGCAACGCAGCTAAGCGGCTTTACAAGCCGCTTTTTTTTTGTCTAAATTACAACCGGTTTGAAAGAGTATGCACACTCATCTTCGGATTGAAGAAGGTGGCGCAGAGGTTGAGATTCGATGAGGTCACAATCAGGTGGTGGCAACTCGCAAGCAAAAGACAATCAATCACGGTCTCTTTTCCCTGCTGGTAGTAATTCACCTTTGCGTTGTTGTAGTGAAGGGGCTTGCCATCCTCTGAGCGTGTCGCTTGAGTATGCACAATAAGCGAGGGGTAGCGTTTTTTTGCAGCATTGAGGAAGTGAGCGCAGTCAGTAGCGATGAAAATGCGTGTTGCTTTGCTGGTCCACTTAGAGAGTTCTGAATCGACCTGCTCGAAGACTTCGTGGTAAGTTACCGGTGGCGCCTCTGGATCGGCATATCCTTGCATTTTGCGCATTTTGTCGGTTCCACGGTAGTGAATCCCAATCACATGGTAGTCCCGAAAGTGATCCCAAGCAAATTGATCGACAGCGTTGCGAATTTCATGCGTAGGACGCACATAGCGCTCGATGAGAGCATTTGCGCGCTCTTTGTCCATGACAAATTCAACTTGCTTCACAAATTGCGCCATAAGGTCTGAATTAGCCTTTTTTGTCGTGTTTTTGAAATGAGAGATGATGCGGCTAATGTGCGACTGATGTTCAATTGGTTCAAAGTAGTAACTCCACCAGTTATCCCCATTTTCTTCTGTGTAATAGTGGCCATCAGTGCCGAAGTCGACCCTGTAATTGACGATTTGGTTCGTCTCGCAATAGTCGAGAAAGCCAATGACGTTCATAAAGTTGTGAAAGAGACCGCCTCCATGATCAAAAGAGGGGAGGGTAAGGACTTTGTCGCTCGAGCTGTGCAATGCTGCGGCAGCGAGAAGGGGAAGTAGATAACGTTTCATGGATTTAGTTTAGCGCTTGGGTGTGAGAAGATGCAAGAGGAGATCGCCAATTTTACGTGTTTCGAGCAAATTAAGTGAAGATTTGGTAAAATCACTCGCATGATGTTTCTCTTCTTCAAAGATGAGAATACCATCCTCTCCAAGTAGGTTTTGCTTGGCAATAATTTCAGCAATTTCGACATTTTGTTGAGCTGCGTATGGGGGATCGACATAGATGATGTCAAACGGGCCTTTTAATTTAAAAAGCGCTGGCTTTACAGAGAGAGAAAGCACTTTTGCCTTTGCCTCCAAGGCGGCAAGATTTTTGCGAATGCAGCTCACTGCTTTTGGGCAATTATCAACGAAAATGACCTCACCAGCGCCGCGACTAAGGGCCTCGAGTCCACAGGCGCCTGAGCCGGCATACAGATCGAGAAAACGGCTGTTTTCGTCAAAAGGTCCACAAATATCAAAGAGCCGCTCGCGCAAATGCGCAGCAGTTGGCCTTGTGTTTTTCCCAGCTGGCGCCCAAAGCTTTCGAGAACGCCATTTTCCACCCGTTAGTCGTAACATACACGAAGAGAGTAGTGTGAATTTCTAAATAAATCAATAATAGAGATATTTTTAATGGATCGAGTATTTGGCAGAGATGACAGATTATCAACACTTTTCAAAACTCCTATATCAGAGCCGAGCGAGGTATCACAGTTAGCAGATAAGATAGATGGTGTTTTCAAAGATCTTTATAGAAAGAAGCATTTTAGAACTCTGCGCAGAGAGATCTGCCTTGCATTCAGTCAAGAGGTACCAGTTATGGCCTACCCACTAGCTGTGAGCTTGTTGTGTGAGAATCTTGGTAAAACAGCGGTCCTTCTGGCAAATTTCGTCTACACGGAGCAAGAAGCTGCAAAAGTCGCAGCGACAATTGATACGATTTCGCGTTCCATCTTTGAAGAGCAAAATGTAGCTCAACGGGGCTTTTATTTTGACGCTCTTGCCAGAGCATTAGGAGAGATAAGCTCGTTAACGAACTTAAATTCTTTTGATGAGTCTAAAGCGCTGATTAGTAGTCTCTTCGAGTTTTATGGCGAAAAAATGGAAAAAGAAACTTTTTAATAAAATAATTACTATATAATAACTTATTATTAAATTTGATATAATTGTATTACCTACAGGGAGGGTAATATGGATATATTAAAACTAGGACCCGCTGGATCTCCCTCTGAAAAAGCCTATATCGCATCTCTTAGACAGGAGGCCAAAGCGCTTCCTCCAGCTGATCCCTTCAAATCTGTTGTGAGTTTATCACGTGCAGAGTTCAGTGGCCCAGAAGAGGCATACGTGATCGCACTTGCGCTGCGTCATTTTACAAAAGAAGTCTTTCAAAAGCCAGAAAACAGGTATCGCACCTACAACACACTTGTGCAGGCGGCAGGTCGTTTTGCGCCTTATACAAAGGCGAGCAAAGTTTATGCACACACGATTGATGGAGCCTTCAAAATACTTTATAAGACTTCAGCTCTCTTCAGAGGGACCCATACAGTTCACGCATCGACTGTGCCAAAGGCAAAGCCAGTTGTGGTGAGGAGACATGAACCGACACTCCATCAACTCTTTTTAGCGAGAAAGCCACTAGCGACAATTGCCGAATAACACAATCTCTAAAGGTAGCTTGTAAAGCCGCTTTACAAGTGCTTGGATTTTCTAAAAATAGATCAGAGGGAGTCCATCTGCGGCGCGCTCTTCCTCGCTAATAGCTGGGGCTATTGGACTGCGTCAGATCGCTTGCATCTGAACCACTCTGACAATTTTAATAAGATCATGCACTCGCAAATCAGCTTGCCGCTTTACAAGCTACCTTTTTGTCTCTGTAAAGCCAGAAATTTTTGTTAAAGTTTGGAGATGTGGAGGCTTTCGGTATCAAGCGATGTGCACACTTTGCGCAGCTTCGCGCCAACCATCGGAGCGCCTGAGAGGCGGATGCACTTTTTGATGTTGATCCACTCTTCGCCCACTTTTCCTTGGATCATCAGATCAAATTCACCAAGTGTATCGGCGCTGCCGTAAATCATGAGCGGTTTATTTGCGTACATATCTGCCAGGCGCTCTTTGCCACCGTAGATCTTCACATTTGCGTTCTCACGGTTTATTGGCGTCACTCTGACTGATTTGGCAAGTGGCTCTCTTAAATCGCGTACAAGGCGTGCTAGAAGGCGTGGGAAGGCCTGCTGTGACTTGTGGTAGACTGCCTCTCCGCGGAATGTTTTGGCAAGCTTTTCAAGGGATCGGACGTTGTTATTCGGTCCTGTTGCAATTGTGAAAAGAGAGTAGTCGCCACGATTTTTATCAAGCCCTCTCTCAATGCGTTTTTTCCCTTTTGTTTGCTTGCTAAAGATGGATGAGCCATTTGTCATTAAAATAACAGTGTTGACCTCATCTTCGTTTGGAAAGAGTTGGTGTAGTGAGCTGAGAATTTCTGTGATCGTGAGCGAGCGCATGATGCGGCGGTAGGGCTGAGATTTGAGAAATTCGAAGGCTTGTTGCTCTGTTTGATCGGTGTAATTGACGCCATGATCACTCATTGCGTAGACAGTTTTATCACAGACAAGGACATTAAATGTGTCATTTGGCCCAAGATAGCGAAGAGCTTTCATGATCCCTTTGCGGAATGTTGCATAGCGCTCTTTTGTGATGTAGGAATTTTTATCGACGACAAAGAGAAAGTTTTGACGCACATTGTTGAGCTTTTCTGGGGCAATTGGATAGAGACCAACCGAGAAGTAAAATCCAATTCCGTCGGGCTTGGTTGCGACTTCCACACGAGTTTTGTAGTCGTAGTGGTAGCAGACGGTGCTTAGCTCATCGAGTGTCGGGATACGAGAGAGGTTGTATTCGGCAAGGCGCGTTGAGCGATTAAGCCGCGTCAGTTCAAGCTGGCTTGTCGGTGATTCTGTTGGCCTTGGGAGCACTTTGATGTCGACTGGTGGGCGCTTTGCAATGAGGCGGGTTTTCGCGCCGAGTGAGCGGTAATCTATGCGGCGGTAGGGGTGTCTGGGTAGGGCCTTCACATTGTAGAGATCATCAGTGTCAGCTTGAACAAAGGGATCGATTACTTGGGCGTATTCGGGGCGCAGGTCATCTTCCAGCTCATCGAGTGCAAGGTGCTCTCGTGAGTAGGGGACCAGGCCAAAATCAATAAGTGTTGGGTCGATGTGGCTTTTCTGTTCAATGCAAATTTCAGGCAGATTTAGCGCAGCAAAGAAGTTCGCTTGCGAAATTGTAGAGGCATCAAACTCAGGGACCTCACGAAAATAATCATCGACAATGACAGTATTTTCTGCAATTTCCTCTTCAAAATTGAAGGTTTGCTGTTGATCTTCCCAAATTAGTCTTGTGAATGCACTCAGGCTGTCTTCACTTTGCAAAAATTGTGAGATGCGGTCATTGGATTCGAAATTAAGTGCATGATCAGAAAACTGGATGGGCGCAGAATGGGGAATGGCAGAAACTAGGTGAGTGAATTCGTATTCTGATGCTGGGTCGAGTAAAATTTTATGCCCAGATGTGACCGCCGTCATTTGCGAAAGCGCGTGGAAATCAACGCTGAGAGGCGTAAAGAGCGGCTTTTCGTATTTCGTGGTTTCAAGAGCGATATCAAAAGAGGAGAAATAGACTCGAAGTGCAGAGGATTCAGCAAGGGCGTTTTGCGCATTGGGACCAGCATCGAGCTCTGGGTTTACAGAGAGCGGTTGCATCAAATTGGTAACAGAAGAGAGTCCCTGACATGTGAGCTCTTTTTTCACAAAGTTCATCTCAGATTGCTTAGCAATTTCAAGTGAATTTGTCGGAGTTGAGGCCATAAATTCTGAGAGCTGCCATCCACATTGAGTTGCAATTGACTCAAGTGAAAGAGGATCGATTTCAACCTGAATTGTTTGCTGATCGACTTGATGAGGATTGATGCGCTCGGTTGGCATTAGCTCCTCGGCTTTACTTGCTCGGGCATAAAACTCGGGATTAATCTCACTCTCACGAATACTTTTTGCGCAGGAAATCGCGCCCTTATCGTGTGCGCGACGGCGACTTTCTGGCAAGAGGGGATCGGTTGCAGCCTCTTCAAGGTATTTCCCTACATTCCACTCAAATTCACTCGCAAGAAGATTGAGAACAACTGGATCAACCTCAAGAGTAACACGTGAGTACTCCTCCTCTTTTGGAGTTGCCGCGTTCGCTGGAGCAGTAATTTGCTCAATTTTATGTACAGTAACACCTGGCAACTGAGCAAAGATGTGTACAGGCATGATCACGCGCTCACCAGTTGAAGTGAACACCTCAACAAAAGGTTCATGTTTGGCAATAGTTCCTACGAAGGAAGAGTCGATTTTCCCATCAAAATAGGGGGCTGAAGAATCTACTGGCAAGTCTTCGGGGCCCTTCCACTTAGCGACAACAGAGGGGGCTTGTGAGGCCTCATCTTGTGGACGCACTTTTGAAAGCTCACTCGAATCAATTTGCACCAAAATTCGGACATTATCGGGCTTCAAATTTGGGTTGTGAAGCCACTGCTCAAGCTCTGCCTTCCCATGAGGGCTGACTTGCACGTGCTCAGGGGGGGCAAATAGAGTTTCTTCAAAAAGCTCAACTCGAATCTCAGGAGTTGTTGTCGCAATTGTTGAAAGAGAGTCGATAGCTGCAGACATTTTAGGGCTACTGGCAAGCTCATCAGAGGGAAAGACACTTGCCGTGACCTCTTGATCTGTTGCGACTTTCGCCTGTGGTGTTGCAGAGAGATAAAAGTGGCTCTCACTTTTTTTAAGCTGAGCAGAATCGTATTCCATCGAGCGGTCGGCTGAAAAGTCGCAGGGGAGAGCCTCAGGCGATGTGTCAAGAAATCTAATTTCACGGTTGCCTTCGAGTTTTAAATCAATTGGGCTTGCTTCAATCCGCGCTTCTGTTTCTTGTTCCCGACTAGCTGTTGTATCTGATGAGATTTTCTCCTGAGTTTTTGCCCGCGCTTGAACTGCATTGCCGGCCTCAATGTGAACTTCAGGAGCTTTTAAGTGAACTTTCTCTTTAGCAGTAAATTTTTGGGTAATTTTTGCATCGACCTCTCCCTCACCTGGAGCAAAATCTGCCCCCTCTTGATCGGAGTTTGGCACGCTGAATTCAACAACAAGCTCTTTAGCCTGTATTTCAAATTCTTGCTCTCTTGAGGGGTTGTGCGATTCACTGGATACAGACTCGTCCGCTTCGGCGCGATAGGTTGGATCGCCTAAGTTGAAGTGGTCAAACGAGGGGCCACTCGCGCAAAACGCGGATGAGGCCCCTGCCACTAGCATTAATGTTTGTAGCGGACGTGCTTTCATAGGCACTAATATGCATTCATTGTGTCGATTTCAGAAAGACTTTCACGGACACGCTCTTGAAGGTAGGGCGTGACATCGCAGCTCTCTCGAATTTGCGTTAAGCGTCCAATTGCCTGAGAGGCGAGCTCTTCAGCCTCAGAAACCCGATTTGCAACGTAGGCTTTTTTTGCCTTCATACGTAGGGTTTCTGCCTCAACAAACTCCATGTGGAGATCCAAGATTGCTTTTTTCTCCTCAAGCGTTGCGAGCTTTTCGTGGTACAAACGCACCATTGGATCGCTATCGCTTTGGTAGTCTTCTTTGAGACGACCCAAGAAGAAGAGGTAGCGGTTAGGCTGGTCACTCTCTTCAGCAATTGACGCGCGCACTCGAGCATAGTCGATTGCCGCCTCCACGTGCATCGGCTCAGTTTCTGGAGCCTTCTTAATTTGAAGCTCTTTCAAGCGACTTAAGATGGCAATCACAGACTCATTTTCGCCATTTCTGTAGCGTGGATCTGTCAATTCAAAGCCCAAACGCGCTTCATGCAGTGCAGCATAATCTGTGATGTATGAGGGATTATGGCTGTAGGTCTTTGTCAAGAAGCTGTAGGTGTCAAGGGCGCTCTCTTTCTCATTCAAAAGCTCATAGGTTTTGGCAAGCTCTAGAATCGCCTGCTTTTGGTACTTCCATGAGAGTTGAGCAGAGTGCTGCTGACTGACAAGGTTCTTAAGTAGGGCTACCTTTTCACTATGTCTGTGCGTTTTCCCAAGAAGATCGGCATACTTTAGCGCCTCGGCTTCTAGGTAAACATTTCGCTCATTAAGTGTGATCATGCTGCCCATATCGCTGCTTGTGAGCGCGTGGCCAAATAGCCATAGAGCCCTCTCTTGAGCCTCATCATTGTTTTTTGATTTCTCATAGTAATGATTTGCAAGCCACATGCGATTTTCGAGCTTGAGCTCTTCAATTTGCTTTTGAGCCACAATGTAGAGATGCTCAGCTGCTTGATCGTAAACTTGGCTAACCTCATCAGTGCGGCTTGACTCAATTTGACTCAAGTAAGCGTTGTAAAGCTGCAGATGCACTTGTGGATTTTCTCGCAACTCCGCATCGATCTGAAGCGCCTTTTCAGCAAAAGAGCAGAAAAGGTGGGGATCTGCGTGGAACTTGTGGTGGCAAAGACCTGTAAGGAAGTAGGCCTCACCAACAGTGCTATCTGATGAGTAGTCAACGACGTAGGCCTCTAAAACAGATAGCGCTGCTTCAAAGTTTTCAAGCTCATAGGCAGTTTTAGCATAGAGGAGGCGACACTCGCGCTCTTCATCACTGTTTAAAATGTTTCCACGCTCATTATGCGCTTGCATCACTGCGCTCAAATCGTTGAAAAACTCACGCTTTGTGTACTCGTAGTTCGTCTCGTCCATGCTCTTTAAAAAGTTTAAAGAACTAGAGAGGTAGTATTTCCACGCAACATGGCTCTGTTCACCTGCAGGATAGAGTGAAAGGTAGTTTTTCAAAGAGAGGTACGACTCTTTCCACTTTTGATTTTCGTGAGTGACAAGCCCATACTCGAGCAGGAGATTTTCCATGTCACTATAGTTTGGATAGCGCTGCATGATTTCAGTGAGCTCTGCCTCAGCAAGCTGAGTATCACCCTTGTTCTTCAAAATCATCGCGTGAATAAATAGCGCCTTTTGCAGCTCTTCATCATCGACATAGTGCTCTCTAAAGCGTGCAATTGTCGAATCAAACAGCTCATCTTGGCCAATTTTTTGGGCAGATGTGAGCTGCATCAGAAGGGCATTTTTGAAATGGGGAGTTGCACTCTCTTGGAGGTTAATAAACTTCGAGAGATACGTCGATGAGCTTTCAAAATCATCAATTGCAAAGTAACTGCGTCCAACGATGTAGTCAAAGAGCTCTTTTTTCTCGCCATCGATGATTCCCACAACCTCTGGGTAGTGGTTGATTACATCGCTAAAGCGCTCCTCTTGAAACATCAAAATAAGGCGATTGACGGCCGCATCATTTTGGTGCTTTCCATTCAATACAATCACCTCTGAGAAGGTGTCGATTGCAGTTGGCTTATCAAATTCCGATTGAGCAACACCCGCATGGTAGAGTAGCTCTTCCTTGCGATCTTCATGACGGCTCGCTTGCTCAATAAAGAGCTTCGAAGCTGACTCATGCTCGCCGATGAGGCTGTAGATTTCAGCAAGAGCAAAACGTGCGTGGTCGGCAAAAACGGTCTCGAGAATATTTTCGTAGAGCGGGCGCGCTTTGTTTGCATAATTTGTTTTTAGACTTGAGTCGTCTGATGAAAGAGCCTCTCTGAAGAGAGCTTCACCTACCAAAAAGTAGAGCTCATCGCGTCTAGAGGCAATCTCTTGAGCGTTCGAGTCTAAGATTGGTGATCCCTCATCTAAGATTGCAGAATACTGATCGAGTTCGTAGTAGCACTGCAGCTTGTTGACAATGATTTTTTGCTTTGCTTCATAGTCGGTGATCTCTTTGTAGACAATCAAAGCTTGTCTATAGTCACCCTCTTGAATGTAGAGATCGCCCAAAATACCACGCAAGTGGTCTGAGATGTTGCTCAGGGGATAGGACTCTAAAAATTCATAAATTTGGCGTTTAACTAGAGGATAATCTTGATCTTTCCAAAATTCAGCGATTCTGCGCACGAGAAAAGCCTCTTCCTCGTTTTCCACCTTCACTTCAGGTGCCACATTTTGTGGGGCAGCGAGGAGGGGAGTGAAACTAAGAGAGACTACTGTAAAAGCGCTTAAACCTTTCGATAACCATTGCATACGACATACCATTTTCTTTCAACCGTAGATCCCTTTATGGCTCTTTCGCGCATTTAAAAAAAGAAAAAATTTACATTACACTGATAGGTGCGATTTTATGTAATGATCGTAGTGGGAAATCAGCTCTTGTGCCTTGCGCATATCAAAGCGGCTGAGCTTTTCATAGATCTTCAACGCCTCTGCACTACGCCCTGATTCAAAATAAAGAAGTCCCAAACGCAGGGTGACATCGTGGTCATCGGGTTTCAGGCGCATCAAAATTTCATACTCGCCAATTTCCTTTGCAGGCTCATCAAGATGGTGAAAACAACTGGCAAGAGTAGCATGTACCCATGGGTCATTGGGAGCGTAGATATCGATAATCTTGAGCTCTTCAACAGCTTGACCAAGAGCGCGCTCGTGACGCACAACCATATCCTCTTTCTTTTGTGAAGAGAATGTCCAAAACCATTTTGGAGAGCGGTAGAGCTTTGCAAGGGCAATGAAGGCGTTGACAAGAGAGGTGTGTGCTTCAAAATCGGTCGGCGATTTTTTGATCAGCTGAATATGCTCATCAATCACAACCATCATGAGCATCTCTTGGAAAAGGTGTTGATCTTTCCAGTGTAAAAGTTGATTAATGTGATGAAGCGATGCACTCACTCCCAAAAAATGCCACGCCTCTTGGTTAGATCCGACCGTGTGAAAGAGGCGAAAAGCGCTATTGGCAACACCCAAATGGTGCGTTGAGGCATCCATTCCTTCATATGTCTGGCGGCAGCGGGTGAGATAGTCTCCACAAACTTGCATTAACTGCTCTGGTTTTTTAGCCTGATAGTAGTAGGCGAGAACCAGATAGGAAAACACCGTCAAAAAAAGGCCCGCCAAGCAGAGGGCGACATACCCAGAGCGAGGGAGCATCACAATCAGCGACGTCAGAGCAATCCATTCGGTGACCACGAGGAGCACCATTGAGACATGGAAGAGTAAATAGGCGCTAGTGACTCTGCGCAATCGCTTGATCGCACCTGCCGTTTCATCTTCAATAGATTCGTTGAGCTCGGCTCGTTGACTGAGAGTAGACATACCTACTCATTATTGGATCACACCCAAAAAAAGTCTACTTGAAACCATCTTTACAATCTCTTAAACGTCTGTAAAGCCGCTTTACAAGCTAACTTTTTGTCTCTGTAAAGCCAGAAATTTCTCTCATCTATTAGAGTACTTAGGGGGAATTTTGTATTGCCATGATCACAGTATCTATTGTGTCTTTAAAATCTGTCATATTGCCGTCACTCAAATACCCCAAGAGTAAATTTTGAAACTGAGATGGTTCTTGTGTAAAGCTGCAAATGTGGTCGATAATTGGTGTTAAAGCCGCTGTCAGATCTGAACCCTGCAGTGTCCCTGTCCCAACGTAACTCTGTATAAAAATAGCTGTATGAAGAGCAAAATCTTTTGTGTTATCAAATGCGCTTGGTTGGACATGTGGGGTTCCAGTCTCGGAAAATGCAAGAGAGGCGAGTATCCCTCCCATTGTCCAAAGGTTTGTCAAGCCAACTTGGGTGAGTGCTCCAGTGTCTGAGGGGAAATTTTCAGTTGGACAAAATGTAGAACATCCCGTGTTTTCAAGACACTTATCAAATATTTTTTGTGCTTCTGA
>JALEGI010000005.1 GCA_022763045.1 Simkaniaceae bacterium
CGCCCTGCGCCCCGTCATCGTGGCGCGTAATCGCCATCTTATGAGCGAGCCAGAGGTGACGGAATTGGACCCCGCGTGTGCGAAATGTGAGGTAGATTCCAGTGAAAACCATGAGTATGATTAGAGGCGGGCCCCATACCCAATCATTGATCTTGTCGAGCACATGTAAAAAGTCTGTCATAATATCTACGAATCAAATATCTTTGGACTAATATAGCATAGAATTTTCTTTTAGACCAGGATGATCGACATCTCTCTACCTACGCCGAAACAAGTCAAAGAGCACTATCCCCTCTCGCAAGAGGACCTACAGTCGGTCTCCAGTGCACGCACGCAAGTTAAAAATATTTTACACGGAAAGGATTCGCGCCTACTTCTTGTGATAGGACCCTGCTCAATCCATTCAATCGATGGCGCCCTTGAGTATGCGAGTCGACTAAAAAAGCTCTCTGAGAAGCACCAAGAGACACTCCAGATCGTCATGCGCGCCCATGTTGAAAAGCCGCGCACGCGCCTTGGGTGGAAGGGGCTCATCTCAGATCCCCACCTTAACAAGACAAGTGATATCCACACAGGACTTCACCGCGCTCGCCTTCTTTTCACAGAGCTCGTCAAAATGCGCCTTCCCATTGCTATGGAGCTCCTTGAACCGCTCACCCTCCCATATCTCGATGACCTCATCACCTGGGGCTCTATCGGAGCGCGCACCGTCTCCTCGCAAATCCACCGTGAACTCTCCTCATCCTGCAGCTTTCCTGTCGGACAGAAAAACTCCATAGAGGGCTCCATTGATGCAGCAATTAACGCCATGCACGCCACCCTCTCCCCGCACAGCTTTTTCTCCATCGACCAAATGGGTCACATTTGCGCGCGCACCTCAGCTGGCAATCCCGACACGCACCTTGTCCTACGCGGCTCAGATCACGGCCCTAACTGCACCCCTGAGATCATCAAAGCGACCTCACAATCGCTCGCACAGCAAGAGCTTCCTCATCGAATCCTCATTGATTGCGGGCATGGGAATTCGGGCCGCGACCACACGACCTCGCTCACGCTGTGTAAACAGCTAATTCCCCATCTATCTGAAAATATCTTAGGATTTATGGTTGAGAGTTATCTCAAAGAGGGGCGTCAATCGATGCACACACCAACTATCGCTCCTGATATTTCGGTAACTGACCCCTGTCTTTCCTGGGAGCAGACAAGCGCCCTAATCGAAACAATTGTGACAAGCCGCACTACAGCTACCCAAAAGCAGAAAATCTACTCTTAACCACAACAACTAGGAGCTGGCCGGGAGCTGCTCTTTGAGGTTAACACCAATTGCAACCATCCCATGTGCTTCAAGTGCTGCTTGATACTCTTCATGTGTTGCGTCTTCACCCCAACCAAAGAATGCCTTGACTCGATCAAAGCTCTCCACATGCTTCACAACAAAATCAACAGGGTCAAGCGAGGCAATCAGCTCTTCTTTAGCTAGACCAAATTCTGCAACAATAGCATCTAGATCGAGCCTTGGTTGAAGAAACTGATGCAACTCGATACGTCGAGGACCTTCAGTAAACTCTTTAGGAATCGCTCGTGTATTAAAAAATATGCTGGGGTGCATGGGCTTATTGGGGACAGATACACGAGCGTCAAGTCTTGGTAAGCGTGGTAGACCACGTGAGTCTTTGGGATAAAACCCTGCATAACGAGTAAACTGTTCAGTAGAAAGATTGCGTGTTGCTCGAATCGTTTGGGCTGAAGAAAAGCCAGGCTCATGACCATAAAATTCTTCAAACCGCTTAAAACGACGCATTACAAAATCGCCAATTGACTTAGGCAGAGTTCTGATGATGACATGAGGGTTGTATCTCCCCTCCATCTCTGTGGCAAATTCTTCTTTCACACTATCAGGAAGTGATGCAAATGCCTCTTCAAATTGCGCATCTACGGCCGAAATTTGGCCCATATTTAGCTTCATCCTTAACTTTAATAGATCCAATACCTCCTCAGGAAGGAGCGCTATGTTTGAGACAACATCAAAGAGGTAGCGCTTGGCCTCGATTTTGTCTTCTTTATTTTTCTGCGTTTTTATGTGATAAATAAGCGATTGGAGAATGAATTTACGATCGTCTGCAGTTGCATGTGGGAAAAGTTCAAGACACTGCTCTGGACCTAGCGCATAATCGGACTTAATTTTTTCAAAGCCAAACGCAGCTGGAGCAATTTGAATCATCACACTGCTATGCATAGATGCTTGATTCATAGCCTCAATTGTATCTGTATGTGTGAACATCGTACCGATCAATGGCAAGATATCCGCTAATTCAATAGCTCCGCTCTTGACAAGATCCATCAAAGCCTCTTTGTACATATTTGCATATTGATCAACAAATTGGCTTGCTCCTCGATAATATCCTCGTCGATTCTCTCTAACTTGCTGAATTATAAATTCTTTTTTGGTCTTGGTTGGCAGAGTATCAATAAGCAGTTTGACATCTTGACGACCTAATCCCCCAGACTGTAGCTCCATCACATCAAAAATGATCGCTCTTTGCGTTTCAAGATCGATACTCTTTAAATCGACTTCCTTCAAGAGGACCCGATAGACCTTTTTTTGTAGGTGAAAAATGGAACCATTGGACCCGCGTACTTTCCAAAAAGCCCGTACACGAGCTTCTTTATGTAAAAGGTCTGCAGGCTCTTTTACTGAAACGCGACTAGGATAGACCTCAGTTGGTGAGGGGAAATTCAAAATATGCTCTATCAAAGGAAGGGCAATACGAGTTGGCATATTTGCATAAAACTCTTCAAGAACGTCATGGTAGTAGATAGACAAATTCTGCTCGGCAAATACCTGATGAATCTGTAGATAGGTCTCATCATCGGGAATGTTACGAATTAAATGAGTCAGCAGCTTTTCATAAATTTCGTGTCTTGGTCCCTCAGACTTTTTCATCGATGCGGGTAGAGCAGCTAATAGCGCTAAGATCTCATGACATGAGAGCTGCTGAGTAAGAGGCGATACGGAAAAGGGAAGTAATACCTTTCCAGGCAGTGCCTCATTTACAAGTGAGATTGCAATTTCATCTGGCATCGGTTTGGCAAAGAATTTTGCCTGCAACTCTTTGTGCTCAAAAAGGGGTTGAGCATAAAACTTATAACACTCTGTGTACTGTGCAGCATTTAAAGGGAGAGTATCTAAATGCTCAAGGATATCCTTAAACGCAAGATCTTCTTTAGGCGTGAAAAAACCCTGGGGTTTTCTAACAAGCAAGTCGATGATCTCATCTACTGTGATTTGGCTAAATATCGGTTCTTTCTTAAAATCAGCCCACGTCTTTCCTGGAAAAAATTTCTCACAAAAGGCTCGAATCGTCTCAGGCCTGCGATCGATTGCTCTCGTTCCCTTGAAGTCTTTTTGATGAGCTCTGAGAGCAACATTAAGGCGTTTACATGATTGAGCGGCTTGGGCTTGAGAGGGGCCATCTAAATAATCGCAAATTTTTGCAGCGAGTCCAGAACGCCTAAACCATTTGTCATCAGGCGCTTGAACCGCTGGGGCGACCAAATTGGCATCTCTAGCCGCTCCTGCTTCTACTACCGCTCCTGCTCCTGCTCCTGCTCCTGCTCCTGCTCCTGCTCCTGCTCCTGCTCCTGCTCCAGGAATTCCCTCATTTCCAGTATTTATAGCCACAATTACACCTATTTTATTTAAATTTATAAATATTTTATCAAGAATTTAAATAAATAGTAAGTGTATATATTATTTTAAGTTAAGAGCTTGTATTTGTATTACTTACACAAAAGATCTATTATTAGGTTTTTACTGAATTAATGTAACTAGAAATTGGCGAAGGCAAATACGGGTTGATCAAATCTGTAGTGTAGGCCTTCCTAATTCTTAGAGCTAATCTCTCTTTACTTTCAACGCCTAAACGCTCAAAGCATGCCGTGATTGTGTTACTTGCTGACAAATCTATTCTAACCCTGTGCTCAAGAGCTTGTTCTATCAGTAATTCAATCTCACTCTCTTCTAATGTAATTTTTGAAATTACAGAATTACGATACTCAATAGCGCGTTGATAGTGATCGCCAATGTTTTGAGTTCTCTGGACGTAGATCAATGCCTTTAATATTTGCTCCCTTTCAATGGGATTGGCTCGATTTACGAGGTGTGCACACACTTCTGGTGGAAGAGAAAACCCTTGAGGAGTCTTCTTAAATGAAAACTCTGGAGGGAACATATTATGCATTGATAATCCTTGGCTATACTGCGTAGATATATTAATCAAACCAGTGCTCGAAAAATGCGAATAGAGCTTTGGAAGAGCTGTTTCTATATCTAGATCATCAGCTAAAACGAGCTCTTTTAACTTTGCGCCAAAAGGGAGGGCGGTAACCCCCTTCATAGAAGGTTTATTGCTGATTTTACTCATATAATCGAGCAAAAAAGTGACTTGTTCAGCTCGTGGTTGAAGCCCGACAAGACCCAAAAAGTCAGCCACCTCTAAACACCCAGAATCAATAAGAAACGGGACTTGCTCATTTAACTTAACCAGAACTTCGGGATCAATCGTTTTATGTGTAAAATGGGAAAAAATTAACCTAAGCGCCCTTGTAGCATATTTGGTCGCTGAACAATGTTTATAAATAAGCTCTAGTATTCGGTCAACTCTATCGGGTTTATTCAGATCATCAAGTGTTAAAATGGCAGGCATTTCAATACCCTTCAACATGTATACTAGGTGACAAGCATTAGAAATATGGGTTAACTGATTTTCTAGTGGCATCATATCAAAAACCAAATCATCTTCGCGTGGTAAAAACATGCATGATCTAAAAACATTAGTATTGACATCTTCAAATGGATAGAAAGACAACAATTCTTTGATAAGGTTGTGATAGGCCTGTCTTTCAGGCGTATTGGTCTTATATGTTCTTTGGCCATTATAGACAAACCTGAGAACGCTTTTAACTTCGTCAAATGACAACTGCTGAACAAGAGGTTTTCCTGGCTCAATTTCTCGATGAATCGCTTGTTCTACCATTCTTGCAACAATTTTGTGAGGAATAGGAGTAGTATCAAACACGCGTGAAAGCTCAGGAAAATTCCTTATGTTCACATAGATCTTTTTGTAGAGTTTTTTATATGTAGATGTGCTTGATTCTTGTGAACTTTTTCGTAACACAGTAGAGAGTAATTGAATAAAAACGCGTCTAAGGGGTCCAGTTGAAAAAATATCTGTTGGGAAAATTTTTGCTTCAAGGCGTTGAATCATCTCCCTTGGTGAAATTTGTGAAAGTATCGATGTTTCAACAGATGAAACAAAATCTGTTTTGTCGGGAAATAGAGTTTTGACGAAATTTTCTAATTCCAACCTTGGGTCAATCGGTCGTACATATGCAGCCCGATTGAGTCTCTTACAAGTGCTTGCAACACGCCCAACATCACTTGGCAACAAATATGTTAAACAAAGAAATTGCATACGGGGACTTAACTTATATATCCCCTGTTTGACCCGTGAAATTTCACTCTTTAAACGGGCGATCTCTTTTCTTTTTTTAATCCCTAGCCTTCCCTTTGGTCCGCGACTTTGATAGAGCGTGTGAATGCGCTTTTGTAGTCTCTCAAACCGGGAAGGTTTGTTTGAGAGCGCCGCCTTTCTTACAGGCTTAGAAAAGGACTTAATTGACTTGCTATCATCATAACAAACACCATTTACGACAGATCCTCCATAAGCTCCAGAAATCGGCTCACCACCAACTGAACAACCCGCTCCAATACTTGCGCACATAGTTACAACCTCCAAATAATTGAAAGAATTATAACACTATTCAGAATAAGTTAAATTATAAATAATAATATAATAAGGAAGCGTAATTACTACTTGATGAGGATTTTTCTTTTCATTTCAGCAACCTCTTCTTTTTCAGTAGCATTGAGCGGCACACGTTTTAGCACCTCATCTAGATACTGAAGCGCTGGCTTTTCTCTGTCAGTATAAAAGCCCAGTTTTATGTGATAAAGCAATGCTTTGAGAAGAATCAGTCGTTCATCTTGTGAAGCAATTTCTAGAATTTTAACACACTCTGTAGGTTTTAGCGTATAAAGTGCGTTATATACTCCAAATCCTAGACCACGAGGCTCTGTCATGGTCTCTAAAACAAAGAAGCAATTTTTAGTTGGTTCAACATATCTTGTATCAGTGTAAGAAAACATAGGACAGACAAGTTTAAGGACCTCTTTTAACTTGAGACCTTCTCGTGTTAAGAGGAGCATCAACTCATCTATTAGAACCTGCGCCAATTCAAGTGATGTTGGATGAACATTTACCCGCCTCTTTTCAATTTCTTCAATGACTGGTTGAGCCTTTGCAAGTGGCGCGAGGGCTTTTAAAAGTATTTTCAAATCATGAATATCCAGTCCCCGACCGTACAGTGCAAGTGCTGCCTGCAAAAGTTTTTGCTGAAATGTATAATCTACACGCCTTAGGCCAGAATCATTTGATACTATTCGAATAATTTGACAAGTGAGCAGTGGATCAAAACTATAGAGATCCGATCCCTTTATAACTTTAGAGAACAATTCCCCAAACCTTTTAAGATCTCCAACTGATCTGAAGGATTGTTCTTGCTCTTCTTCAATGTAAGGAAAAATAACCTCATTCGGCATCCTTCTGTAGAGCTCACAAGCGTATCCAAACAGCATGGAAAACCCGCAAGTACTTTCATGAAAAGCTTTAAATTCAGCAGGGGTTGTCACTCTATCAGCAAGAAATTTGGCAAGCATTCTCACAAAAATCTCCTCAACTGGGACCTTTGGTTCTTTCAAATACTTTGAAAGGATCTTTTGAAATTCGGTCAGCGTCAACTCCTCCACAGATCGAATATGTGAATACTTTGCAAAAATAGGTGCAGCAATTTCTTCTGGCATAGGTAATTTGGAGCATTCTTGAATTAGAGAAGCCAAAAAGCTATAATTAGTGAAGCGTCCCGGCTGTTTCAAAGAACCGATGTATGTAAGAAGAGCTCTATATTCTGTAGGAGTTTTGATATCTCGCGCGAAATTTACCATTCGGCGCATGAATTGAATAGCACTTGATTTTGGACCTCTATCTGGCTGGTCACTATTTTGCGTAAAATAGGCAAGCTCTTCTAACGTGAATTTTGAAAGGGCATTTCTTTCTCTACGAAGGCGCGCAAGAATCCTGCATTTTTTTGCAGAGAGTCTTCCCCTATGGCCTCTTCGTCTAAAGAGCGCAGCAATTTCACTATCTCGTTTTTTGATCTCAGCACAACGATCAGATTCTTGCAAAATAGAATGATAGAGGTTAACGCACCCTGACCCAGCACCTGCTTGAACTTGCTCCATTTGAATAACCCTTGGTGAAAACTGCGCAGAAAGATAACACGTACACGTTTTACGTACGCTAAATTTTTATGGTTGAGTTGAATTATTTAGTTTGTGGACTGCGTAAGGAACATAGCTTATATCGGCAAGGATTATATCTTAAGCTCTTTCCTTTTTTCACAAATAAACATTTCTTCCTCTACAGAGAGCTCAGTTCCATCGATAACCTCTTGTAGGTACCTCTCTGCCAATTTGGTATTCTGATACGTTTTATGTACTTTGATGTGGTATACCAACGCCTCAAAAATCAAGAGCCTCTGCTCGCGATTTGCTAAGGCTAAACATTTCAAGCATTGATTAGGCCCAAAGGTATAGCGAGGGTGAATAGAACAAAAATTGAGGTATTCAGGAAAAGCTTTAAATGCACGATAACTTTTGATTGCGGTACCAGTGAAGGAAAACATTGTGAGCATTCCAGGGAGTATATCATCAAAAGGGTGCAGGTCTTCTTCAATTACTTTCAGTACATTTTCAAGCAGGGTTGCAGCAAGCTTCGGACAATGCTCTCCCCAACAAGGGCGTTGCTTATCTAGTTCAGAAAAGATAAAGCCCAACCTTTTCTTCAGCGGCAATACACTTATGAGTTGTTTGACATCTTTGATCTCCAATTCAGCTACATAAAGGGTCATTACGATTTCGCAAAGTGCGTCAAAAAAATCATCTGGAGCTTCGGTCAAATCGACCTCATAGAGAAGAATAAGAATAATTTTTATGTCAAAAAATTTCCACCTCTGAGGCCTTGAAACAACTTTTTCTTTCAAGAATAAAATTAGTTTAAGGTTTAGAAGGTCTGATGCCCTATTGATGGAAAAGTCCATAAGTATACAATCTATCAGATAAAAAAGTATATGATCTGGCAAATTGTCCGAAAAAGCAATAAGTCCGTCTAATTGCAGCCGGAAATCTGAAACAATCCGCTGAAAATGCAAAAAATCCTGCCCAGTTCCAACATTTTGCAGCACCTCTTCCAGAACCTGGAAAAGAATTGCCTCAGCTCCTGGTATCGGCACAAGATCACAGTGGTGGCAACTGAGAAAAATATTTTCTAAATTATCTAAATCGAGCTCTCGAGAAAAATCGGAGCGGCAATATCCAGATAATGTTTTTTCTGGCAGATGACGCGAAAAAAAACTATCACATAGGTCATGAGGAATGGGTAAGTGCACAAATGCACGTGTGACTTGAAAAAAATTATTAGGATAAGGAATTAAAAACTTGTCGCATGCTTGATATTCTCGATTTGTGCTAATGCGTGAGAAAAAAAAACTTAATAGAGTCGTATAGAGCCTATGTTCTAGCAAATACATTCGTGGCATTCTATCGGGCCACTCCATGTTGTATCCACGCAAGTGCAGATGGGTAGTGTGAGAATCACCTCTAACGAAAGCCCACTTCTCTGTAGGCAGGTATTTCTCTACAAACGATTGCAAAAAACCAGGTCTACGATCAATGAAGCTATGACTTGCCCGATTCATTCTGTTGCAACTGATCGCCGCCTTTGCTTGACTCACAGGATCTAAAAAGTCGAAAACACGCCATGTTGTTGGCTTATGTGAAAACGGGATCTTTGGCTTGGCCGGTTTTGGGTGCTCAAGGCGATAAATTTCCCGCTTATGCCTTAAAACCCACCTGCGCTTTTTTGCCGACATCCCCCTACGATATAGCTCCTTAATTTTACTATTGAGCTCGCAAATTTTCAGCTCACGATCGCCCACGCCGCGAATGATTGGATAGGGTAATGTATCAATAATGGGTTGTGCTTGAACTTCCATGGCTTAATCTCTTGGTATGATCTGGAACCACATTTGATGCTTCCATGTGGCTAGGATTTTGCCCGATGGGGCTTCAATATCAGCGCGCCAGGTGAGAAGTCCACCTGTACGCTTAAATTCATCATCTAGCAGAGGAAACATCGCCCAGCCAGTCGCGCGAGGTACAGGATAAGAGATCTTCTCCTCTTCAAAGTTTTTGTAGATCACGTGAAGGGTGAGAATAGAGTCTTTTTCAAAGATCATGGGAGGAAGCATGTAGTGCATCCAGAGGCGCACCCCATCAGGTGGGTTTTTCTGCGCAGGATCGGGTGAGCCGACAAATGTGGATGCCAGAGAGCCGCGGTCGACATACTCTCGATCGACATTGAGATACTGGTGAGAGCATCCAGCGAGCACTAATAGAAGAAGTAGCTTTCTCATAGACTAATTTATTTTAGTACTCTAAGAGAAATTTCACAAGTTGCATCTTCTAATCACTTGATTTAAGATGTTGAATAAATACCTGATTACCTTCAAAATCTTAAGGCATATGGAACTTCTTCCTCTACCTTTAGTACAAGAGTGGATGCCAGCAGAAAATGCCCTAGCATTGAAAGCCGCTTCTAAAGCCTTGAAAGTCGCGGTTAGCCTCGACCCTCATATGAGACAAGAGTGTGTTACTACTACCGATGAGCTCACCCATCGACGCGTTGCACTAAAACGACTTCAGAGAGCTTGGAGATGTCGATCAACGACAACTCTGCAGATGAGGGCAAGTGCAAGCCTTCCCTCTGATTCGCAGCAGCTAGACACTGTAACTGCCTCTCTTGCGCCGCATTGGGTTGCAATACGCCCTAAAGCAGCTAAGCCAAGAACACTCGTTGCCATCGAAAATGGAGCCTCTACAGAAATTGTAGTTAAGCTTTTTAGAGAAGAGCGAGAGAGCTGCGAACTAGTCCTTAATCCTGCGCAGTGTATTGCAAGAGGCTATCCACTTGATATGATCGCGCATGGTCTTGATGAGACAACAGTCTCTTTTGCAATGCAAACTGCCATAAGAAAGGGCGCCTCAGTTGAGGTTGTCAACGCGATTATTGCAGCAGGACTTGTTGTGCGATCCTATACAATTAATGAAGCGTTGAAAAAGAGGGCTAGCCAAGAGGTTTTAGAGGTGCTTTTCACGCACACAAGTGCCATGCCACCGCTTAACATAGCACTAGTGCTAGCACTTGGTCGCTATGATGACGCTTTGATTCTTCGGCTTTTAGAGCTCTGCGATGGGGATGTCGAGGTCCATAAAGACCTACTTGAAGGCCTTTTGGAAACGACGAAAGAGGCGATTCGAGGGCGACGTGGAGAGTAGCGTTGGCGCAGTTATTTTTAACGAGTCGCGAACAAAAGTTGTGCTGATGCTGCGCTCAGATGTCCCTGTTTGGGTCCACCCGGGTGGAGCCATTGATGCCGGCGAGAGCCCTGAAGAGGCGTGCATCCGTGAGGCGTATGAGGAGACTGGGCTGCAGGTAGAAATTGTACATAAAGTCGCTGAGTACCAGCGTAGCATTCGTATCACAAGGCATACGCACCTCTTTGAGTGCCGCATTGTTGGCGGGGAGCTGCGCCCCTCACCAGAGAGCCCCAAAGTTGCCTTTTTTTCTCTCGATGCTCTCCCCTATCTCTTTCCCCCTCCCCATCCAGAGTGGCTTGAAGATACCCTAGAAAATAAAAGTGAGACGGTGGTCAAGCCCCTCAAGTCTGTGACTTACCTAGCCCTACTTAAACGCCTATTTACGCATCCCCATTTGGTTCTACGCTTTCTTTTAAGGTGATTAATTTCCTAGCATTTTTCTTGGATCGACGACGCGATCAAATTCCTCAGCTGAGATGAGTTTGAGTGAGAGAGCGGCCTCTTTGAGAGTTGTACCCTCTGCATGGGCCTTTTTGGCAATTTTGGCAGCATTGTCATAGCCAACAACGGGATTGAGGGCGGTCACAAGCATCAATGAATGCTCAAGGAGCATTTCGATGCGCTCAGGTACGGGCTTGATGCCCGAGAGACACCTGTGCGTAAAGTTCTCACAGCTATCACCAATGAGGCGAATCGATTGAATGAGACTCTTGATCATAATTGGCCTGTAGACATTGAGCTCAAAGTTGCCTTGTGAGCAGGCAAAGGCGATTGTGGTATGGTTTCCCATCACCTGAGTGACGACCATGGTCATCGATTCAGATTGGGTAGGATTGACTTTACCCGGCATGATTGAGGAGCCTGGCTCGTTTGCAGGAATGGTGATCTCTCCGATTCCACAGCGGGGACCTGATGCGAGCCAGCGAATGTCGTTGGCGATCTTCATCATGGCTGAGGCAACAACTGTTAGCGCCCCTGACATCTCATTGATATCGTCTGCGCAAGCGAGAGACTCAAATTTATTTGGAGCAGTGATAAAGTTGTGTCCGGAGAGCTCAGCAATCACCTCGGCAACGCGCTTTGCGTACTTGGGATGGGTGTTGAGTCCCGTGCCAACCGCAGTCCCTCCAAGAGCAAGCTCTCTCAGGTGAGGTAGGGCGCACTCGATGGCTTTGATGCCATTGCGGATTTGCATAGCGTAGGCTGAAAATTCCTGGCCAAGGGTGAGTGGGGTCGCATCCATCAGGTGCGTGCGGCCAATTTTGACAATGTCAGCAAATTCTTTCGACTTACGTTCGAGCTCATCAAGGAAAATCTGTAGTTTAGGTAGGAGCTGCGATTCTATGTCGATCACTGCTGCGATGGAGGAGGCTGTTGGAAAGACGTCATTGGAAGATTGCGATTTGTTGACGTCGTCGTTTGGGTGGATGGGCTCTTTTGATCCAAGTATCCCCCCTGCCTTTTCAATGGCAAGGTTGGAGATCACCTCGTTGACGTTCATGTTCGTTTGCGTTCCAGATCCCGTTTGCCACACGACTAAGGGAAAGTGATCGTCGTAGTCACCTGTACGGATTTGATCAGCTGCCCAGGAGATGAGCTCCATCTTCTCTTTTGGAAGAAGCCCAAGCTCGCAATTGACTATTGCCGAGGCCTTCTTTACCAACGCTAAGGCATGTATGACTTCAATAGGAATCTGCTCGCCACCAATAGGGAAGTTTTCGAGTGAGCGCTGCGTTTGCGCGCCCCAGTAGCGGCTCGAGTCGACCTCAATTTCACCTATAGTATCCGTTTCTTTTCGCATACTTCTTGTTATATCAACCAGAGATCAAAAACAAAAGCAAATAATGCACCCGAACTTAGGGTGATAAAATACCTGTAGAAAATGAATTTCAACCTCTTGAATATATTAACATCGATATTTAAAATAATTGCGAAAATAAAATGGAGTTTTAAAAATAAATGACAACTGTACAATTAAATTTTAATTCAACAGGATTGAATTTACCACATATTGAATCTACTGGAGAATTTGACATGTCAGTGGGTTGGGATTGGATTCCCACTTTTTTTTGTGCAGCCGTAAAGTTTAAACTTGGCTTGACCATTCCCCCTCTTGCAACTGCGGTGAGTAGAATTATTGATATTGAATTGAAGGACCGTAGAGGCTTTGCCATGCTTTCAAAAGCAACTACATTATTTTGTTCAGGATATGCCGCATTCAATTCAGGTGCCGCACTTCTAGCGGGCACTGTGATGTCGGTTTACTTCCAAGTTAGGGGTGATCTGGACGAAATGATTGAAGAGGCTGTAGAAATCTATCTATAAATGAACTCCTGCTAAGGTCTTCTTCACCAGCCCTGAGTTGTATATCACTTCTAGTGCTAAAAACAATAGCCTATTTCAACTCAGGACTTTTCATTGCTATAAATTTGCAATTTCTTAAAAATACTCAATCAACTGGAGGTAAAGATGGATAGAGTTGATATAAGAGATCTTACACGCTCCTTAACAGCAGTTGTAGATGATCCAACAAAGCATTTAAACCAGTTTCTGCGCCCAGTCTCAGATCAAACTCGCGCGGCTCCTCCTGGCCTTCTTTTGGCAAGCTTACCATTTCTAGGCCCCAGAACAGAGTCTCAAGAGAGGGCCCTTTGCAAGCTTGTATCAAGTTATGCGCAACGCTACTTTGAAGGGCATGCCTTGGATTTTGCTAACCAGTATGCCACTCTTTCCATTCAAAGCGGTCGCCGAGGGGTTTCCAATGAGAAAATTCAATCAACCTTTCTACAAACTGTAGATGCCCTCGTTTGGGCTCCTGAATATGTTTCATCACGTCATGCAATTGCAGCGTTAAATAAGCAATTTCATGCTACTTACTACATGATTCCTGATACAATTGACATTGGAGTGAGACCCAACGGGATCACAATGACCTTGCAGATGAATGGTGCGATGGGTGAACAGAGTATTGGAGCTTTTGCTCCTTTAGCCGCCCACCTATCAGACTGTGCGGATATGGATAAGTTCATATATGATCCCTCACACGTTTTTGAGCTACAACCTGAAATGGCAGATGTTGCGAGTGAAAGACTTAAAACAATACTTGATTCTGCTGATTTAGCCCCTGAAATAAGACATATTGCAATGACCCTTTTGAGTCGTACTCTGTCAGAGGGTCTGCGGACTGAGATAGACGCGGAATGCCATAAAATTGGTAAAATGAATCTTGATCCAGAATGTAATGGAATCAAAGTTTTTCTGCCAAATTTGCACAAAATTCTCACCCAAACGCAAATGACACTTTGGCCTGAGAGATTTCAAGCGCTTAAGACAGAAATGTGTGCAAAATATTCAAGTCAAACTGATCTCGTTACTACCCTTTTTGACCACTGCCTAGAATATCGTCATGGACACGGTAACCAGTCGCTGTTTTTGCGAGTTTTAAAAGATGTACAAACCTATGGTACATGCCAATTTTTAGACAGTATCCTCTGGCATGAAGGTGAATATGAAAAAATGCATGAACGTGGATTAGAGGCGAGCGCAATTGGCTTAACAAATGAAGAAATTGATGCGATTGATGCCACATTAAGAAGCTCTGTTGCTGTTAGTGAACTTACTATGAAGGCCTGCCAAAGACAAGTTGCCAATTCAGACTACGCTATGCAGATCTATAAGAGATTTTATCCTTTGTTGGATCCAACATCCACCCCTTCAGTTCGTGTACTAGGCAAAAAATGGCAAGTCTTACAAAGAGAAATGACAGCTAAAAGGGATGTCTCAAGAGCAAAATGTGACCTACCAAAGACAACTGATGTCCGGCGACCAAAAACCAAGAGAAAAGGTAGAAAATCTCGGAGAGGCCCGCCCAAGGCACCTGCGCCACCTCCACCTCCAACTCTAGAGCGTATTGCTCCAACTATCAGAGAAACCGGTATCAGAAGAACTGATCAGCGGATCTGGTTATTTGATGAAGATCCCGATGCAGCATACCATTTTAAATATGGCGCTGAGGCCCCCATTGGGGAAGAGAAGGCGTTGCGTATTGTTGCCTGTCAAGTTCCCTACGACATCCTGATCAAACTTGCAGGGTCTGAATATGCAAAAGCCTTTCCTTTTACCAAAGAAAGTGGGGAGGTGCATAAGCGCTATCTAATTCCCGGGACCTGGCATGGTAAAGCGTGCTTTTTCGAACTAACTGTCGATAATGAGGGCACTCTGTACCACTGCGTAGCAAAGACAGACTTTAAAAATTCTGTTGAGTATATGAGCCATATGACTCTGAAAACTGCTCATAAGCGCACAGCAGAAGAGGCAAGACTCATCTCAGCGATCACGATTGATGAAACATTGACTCGCGAGGTGCCTAACAAAACTTTTGAGGGGTTAACTGTTGATGTTCTAGGAACGATTTCATATGGTGATGCAAGGTTCTTTCTCTGGCCAAAAGAGCGTGCAACTGCTGGTGCGGGCGCCGGAGGACATGGTGCAGGCCCCAAATAATTTGAGGCCTACAGGAGTTATTTTACAGAAGCAGAAGGGCAAAAACAAAGGCGAAAAGTGAGAACGATTCGACAATGCCAAGTGCTGCAAAACACTTACCAAACACGGCAGGCTGCTTTGCTGAGGCTTGAATACCGGTGGCTGCGCACATTCCCTGATAGATTGCTGAGAGCAAAATCGCAAGACCCACTGCAAAACCAATGGCTACGCCATCTAGTGCTGTGAGGCTCTTATCGACAATAGCATTGCGCATGAGAAGCATGAGAACAAATGCATAAATTGCCTGTGAGCTAGGAACAGCTGACATCCCGATGAATTTTCCGTGGTTCTCGTCAACGCGGCTCATCACTCCGTGTGATGCCATACCGGCAATTCCGCAGCCGATAGCGCTTCCGATACAACCAAGGCCCAATACGATGGCTGGGCCAGCCATTTGATAGTCGATCATAATACACTCCTAATCGTAGTTAATTTTTCGCAAGGGGGCAAATAGTCTGCCACCCCCTTCAAAGCAGTGGTGGTACCATTCGAGAAAGTTCAAGCGTAGTCCATGGATCACACCACCCATTATTCCTAAAACCATATTTGTACAGTGTCCAACGATGATGACAAGAAAGCCGATTGCAAAGCCGAGCATCTCTCCCATGCTGTTGAACGTTTCTGCCAAAATCACAGCGGCAAGACCAAGGGCATAGAGACGCAGGTAAGAGAGAACGTCGGCAAAAAGCTCGATGCTTTTTACAATTTCTCCGAGCCCTCCTAGGCGATTTTGGATAAATGAGAGGATGATTGCCCCGCCGACACCGACGCCGAGCATCTGCATACCAAGCTCATAGCTGTAGGGTGGGGTGACAATCCCAATAAAATTGGCAATGGTTGTCGCATCGAGTACCTTAGGGCAGTAGAGATACCCGCCAAAAATGGCGACAACCCATCCAATGCCTGCCCAGTGTTTCCGCAGATTTCTCAGAAGGCCCAAACTAACGTGGAACATTCCAATAATCAGCGAGATTTCAAGCAAAATCGAATCAGAAAAGCTCTTCAACACGAGATACTCGCGCTTCCCCTCTTTAATAATGAATCCCTCTTTAACAAACTCTGCTGGATTTGTGACCCCTTCAAGCTTAGGGATGAGTTTAAGCCACTCACGGTAGGTGCCATCGAGATGCGCGAGGTGATACTCTGCCTTTTTCTCCACAAGAAATCCAATGAGCGAAAACTCCATTGGGGTCGACGTGGGAGAAAAGTTCAGTCCAAAATACGAACTAATCAACACGCCCCAGATGATACAGCAAGTCGCAAGAGTCAAGACGAGGTTGATGAGGTTTTTGACCATCATTGAGGGCTTTTTAACCCGCCACTTGAGAAAGAGTCCCAAGAGTAGATAGATAAATCCGTAGCCAGCATCTGCGATTATCACTGCAAAAAAGACGGCAAAGCTCCAGAAGACCCAACGTGAGGGGTCGGCATCGTTGATCGATGGGGTGTCGTAGATGTGAACGAGATCTTCGCCTATTGCGGCAACACCAGTGTTATCCATACTTGTTGGAACGCTATCGCCCTCTTCGATGGCAATCTCTTCATACTCAATTCCCATTCCCTCGATCATCTCATTGAGGCGGTTGAGGTGCTTTTTTGGCACCCAGGCTTCGATAGAGAAGAGAATGCTGTCAAGTCTCTCAGTGACCTCTCCCTTTGCTCGGTGGAGGTGAAAGAGGTTGAGCTCATCGATAAGTGATTTGCGCAAATAACCGAGATAGACGGCAAAAGATTTGAGCTTTTTGCGCGCGTGTTTGCGGTTTGCGGTGATACTCTCGAGGTTTTGCTTTAAACGGGAGAGGCTTTGCAAGATATGCACCTCATTTAACCCGTGGTGGTCGATTTTTTGCTCAGAGAAGCTAATGAAGTAGTCAAGATCGTGATCTGTCGTAATGAGAATGAGATCTTGAGGGAAGTCCTCAGGCCGATTGGCTTCATGCTTGGCCGTGTAAAAATGCATGCGCCTTCCAGTCATCTCCTCTAACTCGCGAATGTCATCAAGAGAGAAGTCACCAAAGGGTTGAATTTTTGCAATTTCAAGATGGACAAGGCGATACTCTTCATCGAGAGTTTCAAGTGTTTTTCGAAGTGTCAAGACCTCCTCGACAACCTCGTTTGGGGAGACGACATCTCCACAATACTCATCAGACTTTGGGAGCTTTTTCAGCAAATTGATTGCGGTGATGGTTTCAGATATGTGCTTCGGCAGCTCTTTTGAGCGCACCCCATCGGGATTGATAAACTCGATGAAGCCCTCGCTCTGCGCTTTGGCAAAAAAGGCATCAATGCTCTCTTGAATCCCGTAGAAGAGATATTTTCCAACTTTATTGATCATCGGCTTTCATCTTCTTTTGCAATATTTTTTCCTTTGCCACTTTTGCCTGTGCAACCGCTGCAAGTTGTTGATCACCTAAAAAGACCTTAATCTTTTTGATATTAGCCTCAGTTCGAGGGATCAAAATCTTCTCAAAGAGATTTACGCGAATGGAGACCTCACGCAGCTCTTTTTCCAAGAGGGCTTTTTTCTGCTTTGCAACCTCTACTTTCTCTTTTTCGCAGATTGTCTCTTTAGCTCTGTCCATTGCGCTATCCCACCAGTAGGGCGTGTCGTAAACGGAATAGACAGTGGGCATGAAGCGTACATCTTTGAAAATAGGCACCTCAACACCTGCAATATTTTCTGACTCGGTAAGCACCTCTTCAATCTTGGCAGAGGAGAAAAAATCGCGCATGCTTCGATCGGCAAAGAGCTTTGAGAGCTCCATCACTTTATCGAGCTTGTGATGGTAGCGACGATTTTGCTGCTCAATCTCGGCCTCGGCGTGGTTTACCTCAGCTTGAAGTAGCGCTTTTTTGAGCTGCAAAGTGGGCAAGTAGCGCATCAATTGCTTGTGGCGATGCTCTTGCGTGCGCAACTCATTTTTGGTCAGCTTGACAGTTGTCATATTTTTGGCCAGTATTTATCAACTAGGGATTGCTTAATTCCCACTTCATCTGCTGCAAAGCACTTTGCAAGCATTATCCACCCGTTATCGAGCGCCTCTTCTAGAGGAACGTTCACCTCGAGATTCATCATCTCATCTTCAAAAAATTTGGAAAACTTCAATAGCTTTTCATCCCAGCGGGAGAGTTTAAAGCCCATCGAGCGTCTCTCTCGTGATTTTTTCGACTCAGCGTAGAGACGAATGAGGGTGTTAGCGATGTGGCCGTGATCTTCACGGGTTACCTCACCAATCACCTGCTGCTTTAAGCGAGAGAGCGATCCAAAGGGATCAATACATCCACCTGTGAGGTAGAACTGCCCCTCAGTAATGTAGCCTGTATTATCGGGAATCGGGTGAGTGACATCGCCACCAGGCATAGTCGTTACTGTGATGAGAGTGATCGATCCACTGCCCTCGATATCTACCGCTTTTTCATAGCGCGCCGCTAGGTCTGAGTATAGAGAGCCTGGATAGCCCCTGTTTGAGGGGATCTGATCCATGGAGATTAGGACCTCTTTATTCGCATCAGCAAATGAGGACATGTCTGTGAGAAGTACGAGAACATCTTTATCGTGCTGCGCGAACTCTTCAGCGACAGCAAGCGCCATGTCAGGAACCAAGATGCACTCAACAGGAGGATCTGTTGCCAGGTGGGTGAACATCACCGTTTTTTCCAAAGATCCGGCCGATTCTGCATTATCGATAAACGAGAGATAGTCATCATAGCGCAGCCCCATTCCCCCGATGATGACGATGTCTGCATCAGTTTGGTTAGCAATACGCATCAAAAGTTCATTGTAGGGCTCACCTGGAGTTGAGAAAATCGGAATTTTCTGCGATTTAACGAGACAGTTGAAAACATCAATCATCGGAATGTTGGTTCGCACCATTTGGTGGGGCACAACACGTCTTACCGGGTTAAAAGAGGGCTGTCCCACTTCAATTTCGCGACCGGCAATTTTAGGCCCGCCATCAATTGGCTCCCCAATTCCATTCATGCGGCGTCCAAGCAGATCGTCTCCAGCTGTCGCTTTGACTTGATGGCCGAGGAAAATGACATGGTCACCTGTTGAGATTCCACGCGTATCTTGAAAAGCTTGGAGCGTTACGGTAGTTCCCTCAATGCGAAGAACAGAGGCAAAAGTGAAGGTGCCATCGCGCTTTTTCACCTTTGCAAGCTCACCAAGACCGACATCTTCAGCAGTAACTGAGAGCAAATTGCCCTTAATATCGACGATGCGTTCATAAACCTTTTGCATTAGCTCTCTCCTTCATTTGCCGCGTGGTGAACCTTATCCTCGATTCCTTTGTAGGCGCTGTGGTAATTTTCGGTTTTGTAGGGAACAAAGTTGAGGTTTTTTACCATGTTCTGCAAGCCCATGTAAAAACTTCTCGCTTCATCATGTGCGTTGAAATCGATCTGCGTCGTAAAAATAAGTCGCAAGAGTCTCACCAGATCCATCTGCCTTTCAAGGGGGCAGTAGGCATCTTCTTTGTCAAAAGCGTTTTGCTGCAGATAGGCAAAGTCATAGAGCTCAGCTTTGAGATAAAGCACGAGATCGGCAATGCTAATACCCTCTTCACCAACAACCTCCATCCGCTTGCCAATTTCATCACCCTTTTTCATAAACTCTTCGGCCATGGAAACGACCTCGCCCCAGCCTGGACATTTCTCTTCAAGAAGGGTGTTGACCTTAGCCTGATACTTTGTCCAAGAGATCATTGGGTCGATTGAAGGGTACTTTCGTGCATTCGATCTCTCACGGGAGAGACCCAAGAATGCGCCAACAACAGCGAGTGTCGACTGTGTGACTGGCTCTTCAAAGTTTCCACCAGCTGGGGATACTGAGCCGCCAATTGTGATCGAGCCCTTTTTGCCATCAGAGAGCTCAATGACACCTGAGCGCTCATAAAATGAGGCAATGCGAGAGCCAAGATAGGCTGGGAAGGCCTCTTCACCGGGGATCTCTTCGAGGCGACCTGACATCTCACGCATCGCCTGAGCCCAACGTGACGTTGAGTCGGCAAGAAGAAGAATGTCGAGTCCCATTTGTCTGTAGTATTCAGCAATCGTGACGCCAAGATAAATCGAAGCTTCACGGGCACTGACGGGCATCGATGAGGTGTTACAAATCATGATCGTTCGACTCATCAGAGACTCATTAGTGTGAGGGTCGATAAGCTGTGGGAAGGTACGAATGACCTCAACAACCTCACCCGCGCGCTCACCACAGGCAACAACAACTACCATATCGATAGAAGAGTACTTTGAGAGGTGGTGCTGCAGAACCGTTTTCCCAGCGCCGAAAGGCCCCGGTGAACAGAATGTTCCCCCTTTCAAAATGGGATATTGGGTGTCGATGATACGAAGTCCCGTGTCCATCATCTCAGTAGCGCGGACCTTATTTCCCTGAACAAGAGGCATCTTGATCGGCCAGCGCTGAACCATTGTCACTTCAATCTCGTTGCCATGCTCATCTTTTAGCTTTGCAATGACTTGATCGACATTGAAGCTTCCTGGAGGCGAAACCCAGCTAACAGTGTAGGTGCCAAAAAGTGAGAAGGGAACCATGATCCAGTGGTGGTAGCGCCCCTCCATTGTCCAACCGAGGTGATCACCACGGCGCACCTGATCGCCCACTTTTGCCTCTGGGTGGTAGTCCCAATGACGCTCGCGGTCGAGTGGCTCTAAATAAATTCCACGATTGAGAAAGATCCCCGCCTTGTCAGCAACACGCTCAAGAGGGTTTTGCAGTCCATCGACAATGGCGCTGAGTAGCCCAGGTCCAAGCTCTGCTTCAAGCAGGTGTGAAGAGAATGTCACAGGCGTTCCATAGGCAACCTCGCGCGTATCTTCGAAGACCTGAATCTTAGTCTCATCACCAGCAATTTCAATGACCTCAGCTTTGAGGTGTAGATCGCCTAAGGTGACAAAGCCCACTTCTCCCTGGCGAATATCGCCATCAAACTTGACATAGAGCAAATTTCCAAATGCTCGCGTGACTTGGCCAGTGGCCCCCTTTTCCTTCGTGATCATTCCTTCACCATCATATTTATCAATTTCTTTCCCTCATCGCTATCGAGACGATGAATCGATTCGAGTAAAATTAGCTGCACCATGTAAACGAGTAGAGCATCCATTGAGAAGGGCTTTTCCAAATAGCGATCTGCAAAGTGGCGAAATTTAAATAAATTGATCGCCTTGAATTGCTCCATTGGATCGTCGCCCGCTTCAACTAAAAGCTCTTCAAGCTCTGTAAATTCTGGCGGATAGTCAAAACGCGATGATTGGGCCTGAACTAGAAGGTGGATGATAAAAAGATCGCCCGTGTCTTCATACTTTAAAAGCTCAGTAAAATCGCGCCCTCGGGAGACTGCCCGTGCGCACATGAGTGTCAAGCGCAGCTTGCGCTCAAAATCAAACAACTCTTTTAAAAAACCGCTGCAGCTCTCGCTCATTTCGCGAAAAAACTGCACCAAAATCTGAGGCACATGGCGCCTGCGCTCGAGATCCTCCTCGTATTCTTCGAGGAAGTCGAGAACATACTCAGGCAAACCGCTGCGCGTTGTCACCGCCTCCAGAAGCTCAGGTTTGCTGTAGTTGCCGTAGGGCTCAAGCTCCTCTTGCTCAAAAAGGTGGACCAAATTACGCAAATCAAAATAAGTGCGCACCTTCTCAACTCTCTTCATGTCGCCAGGAGTCAACTGGAGCTTAAACATCTCAGTCAGCTCTTCAAAATTGATTCCAGCGGGGCTTCCCAACTTCAGTGGAGGAAGCGAAGAGGCTAAAAAAAAGTACTTCACCTAAGCCTCAAAAATAAATTTGTGCATTGAATCTGCTAAAAAACTTGAAAGGAGCTGTTTGAGGGCATCATCGCTTAAGTCGATCGACATCCGTTTGTCAACGAGTTTGACGACTGCACCACCTGCATGGAAGGGGCTTTCAGACAATTTCTCTTTCACATCGCTTGCAATCTTTGCAAGTAGTGCCTCGCGACTTACGCTTTTTCCAACAGCTACCTCGAGATTGCTCGAGAGCCCATCTTTTTGAATTGATTCAATCACCGCATTAATTGCATTTGCGACAACAGCATCATTTGACATATGCTTTTCGATCTTTTCGTTGAGGTCTTGAGCAAAAAGCTCACCTTCAATCTGACTTCTCAAAGAAGAGAGGGCTTGCTTGCCAGAGAGGAGCATGGAAGATTGAGCGACCTCTTTTTCTTTCTCAATGCGCGCTTTTGCCTCTTGAAATTGCTTCTCAGCCTGCTTTTTGGCCTCTTCGATGATACGTCCAGCCTCTGCCTTGGCATCAGCGACAATGCTTTTGGCCTCCTCCTTTGCTGGGTCGAGAGTCTCTTTGCGGAGTTGATCGCAAATCTGTTGCACTTTTTGCTTGCCAGTATCAGTGATTGCCATATTCCACCTCGCTTTAATTATCTTTTGCCCTCCAGTATGCACCACTACTGGTTAAATTTCCAGTCCTTTTAGGTGGGGGCACCTCCGCCCCCACACTTTAGGTTGTATCAAAGAACCTTTTCTCCTTTGAGAACCCTTTTTGAAGCAGAATAGCCGACAGCAAAGACTCCTCCTGCAACACTCTTTGCTGGCGCTCCTAGAGCAAGTTGCCTCAAGTTTCTGATTGGCTTGGACAACTGCTCTCTTGTTAAAGCGGTGTCAAAGGGGTGGACAAGAAGGCTACCAAAGGCATTTGTCGCAAAAATTGTTCCATATCTAACTGCCCAATGATCTCCATAGCGCTCTTGCATCTCTTTTTCAAAACGTTCACCAGCATTCATAAAAAAGAGAAAACCAGTCTCTCTGGAGGTAGTGAGAACGTATTGCTTAAAAGTAAAGCCTCTCCACGTGTCAGCAAGGCTCATTTTTGCGGTAACGCCATTAAATAAGACCAATGGGGCAGCTGATGCGGCGGCAACTCCAAAACAGCACATAAAAAGATTAAGATACTCTTGTGCTTTAGTATGCTCCTCGCCCCCTTTTGTAAACGTGCGCTGCGCAAAACCAGTCGCACCCATCTGCCCTCCGACTGCGACTCCAACGGGTAACATTGAAGCTCGCCACCCAAAGGCCACATCCTTCAGTTTAAATTTAGGTATTGCCTTGCCTAATTGCTGGGCACTTTTTACCTCAAACAAATAATAAGGGGGCAATAGAGCCGCAACGGCTGCTACTGATCCTGTGAAATATTGGGATCCTTTATCCCATAAAGTTGATAAATAACTCGTATCCATGGATACAAATAACTCCTCTGATAAAAATTTAAAAAATAAAACTGTAAATAAAAAAATTAAATATAACTCCGCCCTAGCGGAGAATCAGAGAAGTTCGTTGAATCTGCATAGAGAAGAGCGTCACTTCAGCGGATGCTGAAGTTTGCGAGTAGCTCAAGTTTTGATTTTGCAGATAATTCATGCATGTGAGTCTAACAAAAATCAGACTCAATGTCTAGGGCTTAAGAGACTTAAATGCTTGGAAAAATTCTGGGGTGAACTTCTTGGCATCGCTTGAGAGACAGCATGCTGTGAGAAGATGTACTTGCCCCTCTTTAATGACAACTGCCTGAAAGGAGCTGTAGTCCCCCCATTCACACTTACCATCAATGCGGCACACTTCGGCCGGTCCGAGCTCAGTTGAAATGGAGCCGAGCTCGTAGAAGTGGACTGTGCGGTCGCGATTGTACTCCTTGCGCATGCCGGCGACATACTCAATTAGAGATCGCGAGGTCTTTGTTGTCGCATAGTGAATCGAGGGGACGAAGCCCTCCTTGCCCTTCTGCAGATACGAGCAGGGCTTTGATTCGAGCTTTTCAAAGTCTTTCGGGGGGGTAAAAATTGCCGCAAGGCTAATCACAATGGGCGTGAGCATGGTTCGTTCCTGGGTTTGAGTCACCTTGGGTGCTGGGCTTGATAACTGCTGCTAAGACAGCGATTCCAATACCAAGTCCGATTCCCCAGCCCACCATGCTGGTGCCAATTGCATCGCTATTACTTAATACGGCAAAATGGCCAACATCTTCATCATCTTCAAATTGGTTGCGACTATCGCCTCCATATCCCTGTGTCGATAAGCAGAGGGCTGCGGCGACAAGTAGACGAATGAGCTTCATGGGTACCTCAGAAAACAAAAAATGATTTACCCAAGGTATATCAGACAACTAAGTTTAAAAAAAGTTAAACTTTTTGTAACATGACTGCTGATGAAAAAAATCCTATTCCTAATTGCTGTCATTTGCGCGGGCTGCCAAACACAAAATGGGTGGGAGCTAACTACAATCAAAGAGTTTGAAACGCTTACCTTTGAGAGCGATCGGTTAGGGGTGGAAATCCAAAACGATACAACTCCTCGGGTTTACTTGGTTGTGAAATCAGGATCAATCAAAGCCTATGCAGAAAACTACTCTCGCGTGCGCCTTGAAATGGGGGGCAAGGTTTATGATTTTTTAGCCAAAAGGCTAAAGGGCGATCAGAAGCTACTTCTTCCAGAGGGACTCTTTGAACAGATTTGCAAAAATCACGCGCAAGAGGCGGAAGCAACACTTCGTTTGTATGGATATAAAATGCAATTTTCGATAGAAGAGTTTATAGAAGAATATTCAAAATTAAAGGGCACACTATGAGCAAACGTGATGAGCTCCAGAAGCTGACGACAATTGTTGCAGATACTGGTGAAATCGATGAAATTAAGAAGTTTAAACCCACTGATGCGACAACCAATCCCTCGCTTATCATGAAAGCGGCGCAGATGGAAGAATATAAGCACCTTGTCGAAGAGGCTGTCTCCTATGCTCGCGAGAAGAGTGGCACTCCAAGCGAGAAGATGCGCCACTTCATCACAAAAGCTTTTGTCAATTTTGGTGCTGAAATTCTCAAGCATGTTCCCGGCCGCGTATCAACAGAGGTCGATGCGCGACTCTCTTTTGACATTGAGGGCTCAATTGAGAAGGGGCGTGAGTACATCAAGCTCTATGAAGCCGCTGGAATCGATCGGAAACGAATTTTGGTAAAGCTCGCCTCAACTTGGGAGGGCATTCAAGCAGCGAAAGTACTTGAGAGCGAAGGTATTCACTGCAATATGACGCTCATGTTCTCTCTAGCTCAAGCGATTGCTTGCGCCGAGGTCAATGCAACGCTCATCTCCCCTTTTGTTGGGCGCATCTTTGACTGGTTTAAAAACGCTGAGGGCGTCGACTCCTATCCCTCTCACGAAGATCCCGGGGTAAAATCGGTCACTGCGATCTTCAATTACTACAAAAAGTATGGCTACAAGACCCAGATTATGGGCGCTAGCTTCCGCAATTCCGGAGAAATTCTTGAGCTTGCCGGATGCGATCTTCTTACAATTGCACCCAAGCTTCTCGATGAACTCGAAAAGGCCGAAGGTGCAGTTCCTCAAAAGCTCGATGCTTCGAAAGCAGCTAGCTTGAATATTGAGCGCATCGAAGTCGATGAGCAGGTCTTCCGCTGGATGCTCAATGAAGATCAGATGGCTACAGAGAAGCTCTCTGAAGGAATCCGTAAATTCGCAGCCGATACTGTGAAGCTGGAAAAGCAATTTGAGGGATCAATTCTGCAAAACGCAGGTTGATTGATTTTTATCCGTGGGGTAAAATTTACCCCATGGATGTCACCTTACTCGCCTCTGTTGGATCAATTTCTCTGCTTGCAGCTATGTCACCCGGCCCGGATTTTGCCATGATAGTCAAAAACACGCTTGCCGGCTCATTTCATAGCGGTATTAAGACGGCCTTGGGAATTCTAACAGCGCTGTGCATTCATCTCACCTACATTACCCTCGGTCTCGAATTTTTAATTAACGACTACCCGATGGTCTTCAAAGGGGTGCAAATACTAGGCGCTCTCTACCTCCTATATTTGGGCACATCGATGCTCATAAAAAAGCCCTCATCAACTGTGGAACTTAGTGAGTACCAATCCCCTTTCCTCTCAGGATTTTTGTGCAATTTGCTTAACCCCAAAGTCATGGTCTTTTTGCTCGCCCTATTTACCGAGATTATTGGGCGCAACTCATCGCGTATAGAGGCCGCATTAGCAGCAAGCGTCCTTTTTCTCGTCTCGCTCGCCTGGTTCTGCATCTTAGCCTTTTCTCTATCGAGGCCCATGATCAAACAGAGGCTGCTCGCTCACCAGCGCAAGGTGAATGTCGTGATGGGAGCCGTTTTGTTTCTCTTTGCTCTTAAGATGTTTATTTAACTGAAAGCTTCCTGAAAATAATGCGAAAGAGAACCAGAAGCAGTAAAAAGAATGCCGAAATGAGGACGATTTTTGTAAAGACGGATTCATAGCCAACCGCATAGTCGTGCATTGTCGAAATCTTGTGCTCATCGATTGTCGTAAACTTCGCAATTTCAGCAGCGACGTAGTTTCCAAGCGCTCCACAGAAGAGGTAGTATGTTGCTGTGAGCACAGAGGTTGTTCCCTCCGGAGCTACCCTTGAGACAAAAGCAAGTGCCACGGGGTCGACAAAAACCTCAGCTGAGCCGATGAGCGCCATTCCTCCAATAACCCACCAAAGGCTTGCCTTTTCAGTAAGCGCGTGCTCAGCGCCAATTGAATAGAGAGTAAAGCCCGCTGTTAAAAGAATAAAAGCGCAGATGAATTTGAAAATAGTGGTCACATATATTTTGCGATGACCGAGCCACTGCCATACAAATGAGATCAGGGGCGCGGCAAAGAGAATAACGAGTGGGTTTACCGCTTGAAACATCGGGGTCGCAACTTCGTAGCTGCCAATGTGACGATCAATGTTTCGATAGAGAAAGAGCATGACTGAGCTACTCCCCTGGTTATCAAAAGACCAAAAGACAAGTGAGCAGATGGTAAGCACATAAAAGAGATAGAGCTCGCGTCTTACGCTCACTTCACAGCGGCGCGTTACCTGAACCACGTAAACAAGAGTCGCCCCAGTGATGACAAGGAGGAGATATCCGGCTAGAAGAAAGTAAAGAACCAGGGAGATGCAAACAATTCCTAAAATAAGACCCGCTGGGAGAGTAAAGGCGATATGACTCGATTCTCCTGAAATGAGCTTATGCTCCCCTTTCCCAATAAACTCCCGACGCCCTGAGAGCATGATTAAAAGGCCAACGACCATCCCTAGACCTGCTAAAATAAAGCCGTAATGCCAACCAAAGTGAATGGCAACATAGCCACAGGCGATAGCGGCAATGAAGCCTCCGAAATTACCACCCGCATAGTAGAGATTGAAGGCCGACTGGCGATGAAGGCGATCTTCTCCATAAAACTCACCCAAAAGAGATATGGAATTCGTTTTAAAGAAGCCCACACCAACAACAAGACATGCAAGGCCAATATAGAGCGTCCAGAAAAAGTTGAGGGCTAAGATAAAATGGCCAATGGCGATAAGACATCCACCCATAACGGCGGCGTATTTATATCCAATGTAGCGATCGGCAATATAGCCGCAAATAGTTGGCAGTAAGAAGACTAAAGCGGTATAAGCTCCAAAAAGTGAGTAGGCGTGATCATCAGAAAAATTTAGCTGTTTAGAGAGGTAAAGAACTAACAGTGAGCGCATTCCATAATAAGAGAAAAACTCCCACATCACCATTGCAATGAGATACCAAGATCCCCTTGGATGGTTTTTAAAAACAGAAAACCCCTTTTCTTCTTCCATAATCATTTTTACTATATTATTTATTCAATATTTACCATTAAATTATTAAATATGTTAAATGTTAGTAATAAATTCGAGATTAATTATGGATCCAACATCAAATAGTTCAAATCAACCTCTTGGTAACTTAGGACCTCAAGATAAAGATGTCTCTTTGATGACGCAACAGTTTATCAATCAACTTGGACAAGTTGTAAAAAATGGGGGCTCTAACAGTGGTGCTATTGGATTCAACGACGTTTACGATTGGTCTCATCTCTTCCAATCAATGGAGAAAACTCTTAATTCTTGGCTCAATGGAGATGGCCCCGATCAACCCTTAATCTTATCGGGATCTGAGAAGAGCGATTTACAAGGCGCTCTAAATACAGTTAAACAGATCAATCATGCTGGATACTTTCATAAAGACTCTGTTGGAGATTCTATTTGGGATCAAGATGGAAATCTTCGCCACCACTTTTGTGATCAGCTCGACCCACAGATCAGAACCCTTCTCTCACAGCTTGAGTCATTTAGTGGAATAGCGCCTGAAGAGTCCTATACTGCCAATGATGGGATAAACGCTCTACTCACCCAATTAGAATCAATCAATACCAATAACCCAGAAACGCAAAGATCTGTCGGTTTTGCTGATTATTTCAGGATTCAGGAACAAGTTGATGGAATCTACGTCATGTCGCAAGAGCCGAATGCACAGGGCCTTTCATCAACAGAAGAGGAGCTTTTTAAAAATCTATGTTCATGGCTTGCCAACATCAGTGAAAATATCCAGTATGTCCAAAAAGACGACAGTGGTGGCGATTACCCCACAACAACAGACTCTCTTGGTACCAATATGTCTGATCTTTTTACAAGGCAGATCTCCTGGTCAATTGAAGAAAAACTGGGAAAGTGCGTGGATGGAACTCTAACTCAGTCAGATGAAGGCGTTGATTTTACAACTAAAGATGACTACGACGCAGCCTTTGACAATCTACAGCAGCAACTCTCTCAGTTTATGCCAAATAAAGAGGGCGTGATCCCAAACACGCATCCTACTGTAAAAGATGTAGAGGCGCTGCAATGGGCAATTAAAAACCTTGCCGTTCAAATCATCATGAGTCCAATGATGGGAGAAAACTACGTCAATCCAAATGGTCAGCACTCAAACCAATTTAGCGTCTTTTATGACAGTATCACCTGTTCACTTAACCTCTTAAGCCACATGCTTGAGGTGACAAGTGATACTCTTGCAAATCTTAGAAATCCCAGCCCCTCACCGTATGCCTACGAAGAGTTGTTTAGGTGCATTCCTGGTGAGATGCAATCTGGGGTGTGGTCCCCTTGCAATGAGCAAGATAAGGGAAATATTAGCGAAAGTAGTGGTAGCGCAGGAGCAACGATTCAAGACTTAAGTAAACTCGCAACCGCAATAACGTATACAGATTAAAAAAACTAAATAGGTTTTTCTATGCAAGTAAATGGTCCAAATCAAAATAATCTTTTTCCCAACGGGGCGGATCCTGAGGATCCAGTTTACTTCCACTACATTAGTACAAAACTTATTATCAACGATGGTTTTTCAAAAGGAAAATATACTATACACAATCTTAATAGTTATCTTGATGGTCTAAAAAATATTCAGGCCGGTGCTCAAGAGCCGATAAAATCAGCACTTGATGAATTCGTTAACTTCCTAACGAGTTTAAAGTTAATCAATTCAAGCTCAATTAAAACAGAGGGTATTCCTCAAGCAAGTATTGCCAAAGCACAAGAGATGCAGCAAAACCTCTTAAATATGATACCGAGTGCTGACAGACAAGTTCCAACAAACGTACACGGTTTTGCACAAACCCCTACAGGTCAATGGTTCACAAACTACTTCCCAGATGCACTTGCACAATGCACCTCTTCAAATCAACTTGTATCGCTGACAGAGAGCGCTGCTGAAACAGCTAAATTTTTGAGTGTAGAAGGCCCTCAAGACTTGAGAGAATACTTTACAAATCTCAGCACGATGTTAACAAATCTTTCTGGAAATATTGCACATATCGCTGAGACAATTGAAGGAAATTACCTCCCAAAAGGTGAAAGTAACCTGGGTAAGTTAACACCCTTTCAAACATCTCTAACAGATGAACAAATCACGACAGCTATGGGAGGAGGGCTTTATTCACTTATGACACAGGGCTCAGATGAGCTCAGCGCCTACTTTGAGGGAAAGACATCAACTGCGCCAACAACAATCTCTGATTTACCGACAAATAGTGATATCTATAATAACTTCGAACAATTTAATCTTCCGATCGATCCGGCCAAAGACCAAAATTGGACCTCATTTCAAAATGGCATCTCCAATCTATCCTCAGTGCAGGAAAAATTCACCAATTTCGGCATGAGGCTCATAGCAGATCTTATGTCATCACCTGAAATGTTAAAGCCCTTGAATGCAAGTAATCCGAACTTATTTGATAGCAACGTCACCTCAACTCTTTTAATGGCAATCTCTTTCTCTGCAATGGGAAGAGATCTGCAATTAGCATTAGCAAATTTTCAAATGCACCAGCCAACTGGTGGTGAGAGCGACGCGAAGGCTATTGAAGAAATGCAAGTGATATTCAATGAATACGCGGCAGATGCAAATGGCATGATGAAACAGTACAACCAAGCTGAGCAAAATTATTTTCAAAGCTAAAAAAAGCGGGCTCTAGGCCCGCTTTTCTTATGAGAAGTTGAAGACAAGCTCTTCCTCTTCCTCGCGATCGAGGAGTTTCTTAACTCGATCGTGGTACTCGTGGAAGCCGGTTCCCCCTGGGATGATGTGTCCCATGATGAGGTTAGACTTAAAGTCGAGTAGGAAGTCGGTCTTACCTTCACAAGCTGCGTCTGTGAGAACGCGGGTCGTCTCCTGGAACGAGGCGGCCGAGATGAACGACTCAGTCCCGAGAGAGGCCTTCGTAATACCAAGTAAAACTGGCATCGCTTGAGAGGGCTTTCCACCTTCAGAAACCACCTTTTTGTTCTGAGTATGGAAGACCTTGCGGTCGATGTCCTCGCCAAATAGGAAGGTCGTGTCACCTGGATCGGTGATGCGCACCTTCTGAAGCATCTGACGTACGATAATCTCGATGTGCTTGTCATTGATGTCAACACCTTGTAGGCGGTAGACCTCTTGAACCTGGTTAACGAGATACTTCTGTAGTTCACGGACTCCGCAAACTTCGAGAATCTCTTGAGGAACAACAAGACCATCTGTCAATTGCTGACCCTTGATCACTGTGTCGCCACGCTGTACGATAAGGTGCTTCGATAGAGGGATGAGGTGCTCCTCTTCCATACCCGAAACTTCATCGCGTACAACAACAATACGCTTGTTCTTCTGAACGCCTTTGAAGTCGACGATACCAGCAAGACGTGAGATTTCAGCGGCGTCTTTGGGCTTACGCGCCTCAAAGAGCTCTGCAACTCGGGGTAGACCCCCGGTGATATCCTTTGTCTTGATCGCGCCACGTGGAAGGCGTGCAAGAATCATACCCGCAGCGACCTTTTCACCCTCTTGAACAGAGATAAAGGCGCCGGATGGAATCGCATAGGTTCCAACGAGCTCGTTGCACTCTTTATCAGCGTAAATGATGATCTGTGGGTGAAGCTCTCCTCTGTGCTGCTTCACAACAAGCTCAGTTTGACCCGTCTGCTTGTTTGTGGTGCGCTGAGTCGAGATTCCCTCAACGAGATCCTCATACTTAACGTATCCTGGGCGCTCACAAATAATTGGAATGTTGTGCTGCTCCCAGTGAGCGAACTCCTGTCCTTTCTTGACGTGTGTTCCATCTGCGAGAAGAATTTTTGTTCCGAGCTCAACCGTGAAGGTTTGAAGCGGCTCAATCGATTTTGAATTGAGAAGCTTTTTGTACTCTTCAAGAGAGCGTCCCTCATCGCGAACAACGTGTAGGAAGCCATTTTTGTTCAGAGCGAGCCAGTGGCCCTCTTCATTTTGTACCGTGCGCAGGTCGTGGTAGACAAGAACACCATCTTTCTCAGCTTCAAGCTCAGGGCTTGTGTTAGCAGAGGCGATACCACCAAGGTGGAAGGTTCTCATCGTAAGCTGCGTTCCAGGTTCACCAATCGACTGCGCCGCGATAATCCCGACTGCCTCACCACAAGCTACCGGGCGACCGTTAGCGAGGTTGAGACCGTAGCACTTCGAGCAAACGCCGCGCTTAGACTCACAAGTGAGCGTTGAGCGGATTTTGATGCTCTCAATACCTGAATCATCGAGCTCTTCAGCAACATTAGCTGTGATCGTTTGACCCGCCTTTGCAAGAAGTTTTGTTTGGTCACCTGGTTGATAGATGTCGTCACAAACAGTTCTACCGTATACACGGTCTTTGAGAGCGAGTAGCTCCTCTTGGCCCTGTTTGATCGGAGATACGTGAATTCCATTAAGCGTTCCACAATCATCTTCAACAACAAGAACGTCTTGAGAGACGTCGACCAGACGACGTGTAAGATAACCCGAGTCGGCAGTTTTAAGGGCCGTATCAGAAAGACCTTTACGCGCACCGTGAGAGGAGATGAAGTACTCAATGACGTTCAGACCATCACGGAAGTTTGAGGTAATCGGAGATTCGATAATCTCACCAGAGGGCTTAGCCATCAAACCACGAAGGGCACCAAGCTGTTTAACCTGTGAGCGGTTACCTCGAGCACCTGAATCCATCATCAAGAAGAGCGGATTGAGCTCACGGTTCTCACCTGGGCTCTTGATCAACTCAAAGAGCTCTTCAGAAACATCTTCTGTAGCATCAGTCCAGATCGAAATGATCTTAGATTTACGCTCACCATCAGTGATAATACCATCTTCGTACTGCTTAACAACAGTCTCAACTTTATCGTGCGCCTCATTGAGGAGCTTTTGCTTGTGCTCAGGAATGCGCACGTCGCAAACACCCATCGAAAGGGCGGCTTTAGTCGATTGAGAGAAACCGAGGTTTTTCAGTTCATCCAAGAAGCGAACTGTGTGTTCGAGACCGACGCGTTTTGAGATCGTTGCTACAAGCTCAGAGAGCTTCTTCTTACGAAGGCTGTAGTTTTGGAAACCAACTTCAGTCGGAACAATTTGGTTGAAAATCACGCGACCTGGAGTCGTTTCGATGATCCCCTCTTCAAGGCGAAGCTTGATTTGCTCGTGAATGTGAATTCCACGACCACAATCGTCGATACGCTCACCCTCTTTGAGATCGGGACGATCCCAGTTATAGCTACCACCAGCATAGAGAGCAGAGAGAACTTCAGCCTCGTTGGCAAATACACGCGTCTTGCGCCCCTCATCTTCTGGGAAGATGATAGGATCGTGCATCAGGTAGTAGAGACCCAAAATCATATCCTGAGATGGAATCGTGACCGGTTTACCAGAGGATGGCAAGAAGATATTATCGGGTGCCATCATCAAAAGTTTTGCTTCAAGTTGCGCCTCAACAGAGAGAGGCACGTGAACCGCCATTTGGTCACCGTCAAAGTCGGCGTTGAAGGCAGTTGTTACAAGCGGGTGAATTCGGATCGCTTTACCTTCAATAAGAACAGGCTCAAAAGCCTGGATACCAAGGCGGTGAAGCGTCGGTGCACGGTTAAGAAGTACCGGGTGACCTTTAATGATCTCCTCTAGAACATCCCAAACCTCTTCAGATTCGCGATGAATCATCTTCTTCGCTGAGCGAATAGTGTAGACGTAGCCGCGATCTTTTAGACGCTTGACAATGAATGGCTCGAAAAGCTCAAGTGCCATCTGCTTAGGCAGACCACACTGGTTAAATTTGAGTTCTGGACCAACAACGATAACTGAACGGCCAGAGTAGTCGACACGCTTACCGAGAAGGTTTTGACGGAAACGACCAGACTTACCCTTGAGCATCTCAGAGAGCGCCTTAAGGGGTCTGTTGCCCGCTCCCATAACAGGGTGGCCGTGGCGGCCATTGTCAAAGAGAGCATCGACTGCCTCTTGGAGCATCCTCTTTTCGTTGCGGATGATCACATCGGGAGTCTTTAGCTTAAGAATTGCCTTTAGACGGTTGTTTCTGTTGATGACGCGGCGATAGAGATCGTTAAGGTCAGATGTTGCGAAACGGCCACCATCTAGAGGGACAAGTGGGCGCAATTCAGGTGGAATCACAGGAACTGCAGACATAACCATCCAGTCTGGACGGTTTGGAGAGTTCACAAAACCTTCGACAATCTTAAGGCGCTTTGCAAGCTTCATTCGCGCTTGAAGCGATTTGGTCTTACGGAGACGCTCTTTAAGATCGACAACAGTTGTCTCTAAGTCTTCCCCTTCTAGAAGAATGCGAAGAGCATCAGCACCCATTGTTGCTTTGAAAGAGTCAGGGCCCCATTTTTCTTGAGCATCGCGATACTCAGCGTCATTGAGCAGCTGTTTACGCTCGAGTGTCGTACGACCTGGATCGGTGACTACATACTCTTCGTAGTAGATAATGCGCTCAAGATCAGCCGTAGACATCCCAAGTAGGTTACCCATGCGTGAAGGTTGAGTTTTGAAAAACCAGATGTGGACGACAGGCACAGCAAGCTCAATGTGAGCCATGCGCTCGCGACGCACTTTAGATAGTGTGACTTCAACACCACAGCGATCGCAGACGATCCCTTTGTGCTTGATCTTCTTGTATTTTCCGCAAGCGCACTCCCAATCCTTTGTAGGACCGAAGATTTTCTCACAGAAAAGACCACCTTTTTCTGGTTTGAAGGTACGATAGTTAATCGTCTCAGGTTTTTTAATTTCCCCTCTTGACCAACTGTTTTTGATCACCTCATCAGAGGCGATTTTAATCGTCAGTTTGTCAAATTGAGAATTTTCTTGCTGCTCTCGCTGCTCTTCCATGCAAGTCCCTTTAAAAATCTTTTAAAACAATTCTTCAGCTTCTATCTCGGCTCTGATGTCGAGGCATAGCCCCTGCATCTCCTTGACAAGAACGTTGAAGGATTCAGGTGTTCCGGCTTTTAGCGTGTTGTCGCCCTTTACAATCGATTCGTAGATGCGTGTTCGACCGGAAACGTCGTCCGATTTAACAGTAAGCATCTCTTGGAGTAGGTGGGATGCACCATACGCCTCAAGTGCCCACACCTCCATCTCACCAAATCGCTGACCACCTCGTTGGGCTTTACCACCGAGAGGTTGCTGAGTGACAAGAGAGTAGGGGCCAATCGCACGTGCGTGGATCTTATCCGCGACAAGGTGCGAGAGCTTCAGCATGTAGATGTATCCGACGACAACGCGATTATCAAAGCGCTCGCCCGTTCTACCGTCGTAGAGATGGAGCTTACCGTCAGAGGGGAGATCGAGCTCTTGCATCATCTCCCAGATTTTGTTTTCAGGGAAGCCCTCAAAAACAGGACTCTTGACGTAGATGCCTTTCTTGCGGGCAACATAGCCAAGGTGTGTTTCTAGAAGCTGTCCCAAGTTCATCCTCGACGGAACCCCGAGAGGGTTGAGGATGATTTCAATTGTTTGACCATTGCGATCGTAGGGCATATCGGCCTCAGGAACGATTGCAGAGACGACACCTTTGTTACCGTGGCGTCCGGCCATTTTATCACCAACTTGAAGCTTGCGCTTGGTTGCGATATAGACCTTCACCTGACGGATAACACCTGGGTCGAGCTCCGTGTCCCCTTTGCGCATGTACTCAAGTTCGCTCTTATAGTCGACTTGAAGTTTAGATAGAGCCTTGCGATGGTCCATAAGGATCTCTTTAAGAGTCTCATAAACTTCATGGTAAGGGAAGATCAGATCTTCGATCTCTTCAGCTTCTAAAACTTCAAGAAGATCTTGAGTTACTTTCTCCCCTTTTTTGATCAGAACATCACCCGACTTGCGCTGCATAATTGCTTCAGGAGCTGCATCGCCAAGAAGTAGAGCTCCGAGCTTTTCATGCAGGTGCATGGTTAGCTCTTCTTCTTTGTCCTTGAACTCACGGTGAATATCTTTAATGCGAGTTGCCTCTTCAACAAGCTCATCATCGGTTTTAGAGAGCCTGTCACGACGAGAAAAGATCTTTACGTCCATGACAACTCCCTCTGTTCCCGGAGGCGCAGTTAGAGAAGCATCTTTAACATCAGCGGCTTTCTCACCAAAGATTGCGCGAAGCAGTCTCTCTTCAGGTGAGAGCTCTGTCTCGGATTTCGGCGTAATTTTACCAACAAGAATGTCGCCAGGCTTAACCTCAGCACCGACGCGAATGATCCCGTCTTCGCCAAGATCCTTTAGAGCCTCTTCAGAAACATTTGGAATGTCACAGGTGATCTCTTCCTTGCCGAGCTTGGTATCGCGTGCAGTGAGCTCAAACTCTTCAAGATAAATCGAGGTGTAGGCATCTTCTCGAGAGAGCTTCTCCGAGATGATGATCGCATCCTCGTAGTTGTATCCACACCAGGGCATGAAGGCAACAAGAACGTTTTTACCAAGAGCGATTTCACCGAGTTCAGTCGATGGACCGTCAGCAATAACATCCCCTGTTGAGACCTCGTCACCCACTTCACAAATCGGAGTTTGGCTAATGCATGTACCAGAGTTAGAGCGCATGAACTTGTTCAGAACATAAGTCTTCTTCTGAAGAGGATTTGACTTAGGGGCGATGATGATTTTAAACCCATCAACAAACTCAACAGTCCCCTCTTCCTCAGCAATCACAACAGCTCCTGAGTCGCGAGCAACGCGCTTTTCAAGGCCCGTACCAACAACTGGAGATTCTGGAATCAATAGAGGGACAGCTTGACGTTGCATGTTCGAACCCATCAAGGCACGGTTAGCATCATCATGCTCAAGGAATGGAATCAAACCTGTAACAATCGAAACGAGCTGCTTTGGAGAGACGTCCATGTGCGTCACTTCAGCAGACTCAATTTTCATTGAATCGCCAGCACGACGCGCCCAAACTTGCGACTCAACAAACATGTTGTACTCATCAAGTTCAGCTGAAGCCTGTGCAATAACGCAGTGCTCCTCTTGGTCAGCAGTCATGTACTCAATCTCTTCAGTGACAACGCCATCACGAACGATGCGATAGGGAGTCTCAATAAATCCAAATTCATTGATCTTCGCAAATGTTGAAAGAGAGGTAATCAGACCAATGTTTGGACCTTCAGGAGTTTCAATCGGGCAAATACGTCCGTAGTGACTTGGGTGAACGTCACGCACCTCGAAACCAGCGCGATCACGGTTCAAACCTCCAGGTCCCAAACATGAAAGACGACGCTTGTGCGTTAGCTCAGCAAGTGGGTTTGTTTGATCCATGAACTGAGAGAGCTGTGAGCGACCAAAGAAGTCTTTAAGAACGCCAGCAAGTCCCTTAGCAGAGATGAGTTTTCCAGGTGTGAGAGTATCTGAAGAGAAATCGAAAAGATTCATTCTCTCTTTGATGATTTTCTCCATTCTAGCTAGACCAATACGGCACTGGTTTTGTACCAATTCACCGACAGAGCGAACGCGTCTGTTTGCGAGGTGATCGATATCATCAACATGTGCAGAAGAAGATCCCTTCTTCAGAGCAATGAGGTATTTAAGTGCGCCAACGATATCTTCTTTCTGAAGAGTTACTTGCTCTAGAGCTTCATCATCGATTGGTACGCCAAGCTTTGAGTTAAGCTTGTAGCGTCCAACCTTGCCGAGGTTGTAGCGCTTTGGATCAAAGAAAAGTCGCATGATCGCTGAACGTGCATTTGAAAGAGTCGCAGGTTCGCCTGGGCGAATTTTGCGGTAAAAGTCTTTCAAAGCAGACTCGTATGAATCAGTAGGATCTTTTGCAAGCATCTTAATTAGAGGTGACGATTCATCTGCATCTTCAGCGATACGAATTGTTGTAATACTTGCATCAAGCATACGCTTTAACATGGCAGTTGTAAGCTTTTCACCAGCTTTACCGTAGACAACGCCTGAATCTTCATCTAAAACATCTTCTGCAAGAATCTTACCAACTACACGTGTGAAGTCTTTCTCAGACTTGATTTTTACGCGGCGGGTGCTAAAGAATTCTTCGATAATATCAGCATCGGTTGAGTAGCCAAGCGTACGAATGAATGACGTTGCAAGCACTTTGCGACGACGTTTTTTCTTATCGATGTAGATGTAGACGAGATCGTTTGAATCGAATGCCGCCTCAAGCCAGCTTCCGCGGTAAGGGATGACACGGAAAGAGTAGAGCATGTGCCCGCGAGGATGCTTCTCTTGCTCGAATGAAATCCCTGGGGATCTGTGTAGCTGAGAGACGATGACGCGTTCAGCGCCATTGATAATGAATGTACCCCTTTCGGTCATCACAGGCAGAGTACCCATGTAGACCTCTTCTTCCTTGATCCCAGTTTCGTCAGTTAGACGGAACTTGACCTTGAGAGGGACATTAAAAGTAATGCCACGACGAATACACTCTTCGGGTTGATATTTCGGTGCTCCGAGTGAGTAGTTGAGGTATTCTAGAATGATTTTCTCGTCGTAAGACTTAATTGGAAATACTTCGGCAAAAATCTCTTCAAGCCCGGCAATTTTTCTCTCATGTGGGAGAGTATCGAGCTGGAGAAAGTCTTGATAGGATTTGAGCTGAATTTCGATAAGGTTTGGAAGATCGATGATCTCTTCCTTACCTAGAAGACTGATCCGCTTAGGCGGCTTGTTTTGCATTTAAGCTCCTCCCCTGAAGGGTAAATTGGTGTCACGCTAATATAGCATTCAACACGCAAGCGCGCGTGAATACAAAAAACCATAAGGGGTTGAACATACCAACCCCTTGTGGCAAATAATGTGGTCCGACTTATGCTGGTTTCTTAGAAACCTTAGCACCTGCGTCAGAAAGTTTTTTCGCAATTTCTTCAGCTTCAGCTTTACCAACACCTTCTTTGATTGCTTTAGGTGCAGACTCTGCCATTTCTTTAGCTTCTTTAAGACCAAGGCTTGTGATCTCGCGAATTGCTTTAATGACACCGATTTTTTTGTCAGCTGGGACTTCTTCGAGAACGATGTTGAACTCAGTTGCTTCTTCAGCAGCTTCAGCTCCTCCACCGCCAGCAGGCGCTGCCATCATCATAGGCGCACCAGCAGCAGCTTTAACGCCCCACTTCTCTTCAAGAGCCTCTTTCAGTTTAGACATGTCTAGAACTGTGAGATTGCTCAACGTCTCAACTAAATCTTCAATGGCTTTTTCACTCACTTCGTTACCTCAATGTTTTTGAATTTAATAAAATCTTACTTTTCTTCTTCAGCCTTATTATTTAGGCAATGGATTACACTTGTCAGAAGCGCTTCAACAGTAGCAAGTGTTTGTGACATCGGCGCTTCGAATAATCCGAGAAGTTGTGCACGCATCTCATCACGAGAGGGAAGCTCAGAGAGCTGCTTGACATCAGCAGCAGTGGCAAGCTTACCTTCAATGCGTCCACCTAAAATTGTTAATCGCTCTTTTTTATCTTTAGCGAACTTGCAAAGAGCTTTGGTTGCATCTACCAGATTCTCGCCAGTATTGAGAATCGCAATATGTCCGTCTAAATTTGTATGCTCTAGCTCGAAACCTAGTTCCTCAGCAGCTTTTAAAAGCATGCGTTTTTTCACAGCTAGAAACTCAGCGCCCACCTCTGCGAACTGGTCGCGGAGTTCGGCTGTTGAGTTAGCATCTAAGCTCTCGTAGCTAGTGACGATCACCCCATTAGAGGTGTCCATAGTTTCTTTGATCTGATCTAGAAGCAGCTGTTTTTCTTGTCTCATCTAATTAGCTCGCTGATAGTGCATTCACGTTAATTTTAAATCCGGGACCCATCGTTGTTGAGATGGAAAGTCCTTGCATAAACTGACCCTTTGCAGAGGAGGGCTTGAGTCTTGAAATCGCCGAAATCAGAGTTTCGAAGTTCTCAACAATTTGGGCTGTTTCAAATGAAATCTTGCCAATTGCATTGTTGATGACGCCGTTCTTATCGACTTTAAACTCAACTTTACCCGCCTTAATCTCTTTGACAGCTTTTGCGACATCATTTGTCACAGTTCCTGCTTTTGGAGAGGGCATTAGACCGCGTGGCCCTAAAATCTTACCAAGCTTACCAACTTCACGCATCATGTCAGGAGTTGCTAGAATTGCATTAAAGTCAGTCCAACCGCCCTTGATCTTCTCGATGAGCTCGTCTGCTCCTGCGAAGTCAGCACCGGCTTCTAGAGCCTCTTTGGCCTTATCGCCTTTGGTGAGGGCAACTAGGACGATCTTTTTACCAGTTCCGTGAGGTAGGCTAACAGTACCGCGCACCTGTTGGTCTGATTTTTTAGGATCGACACCGAGCTTGAGGGCAATATCGACAGTCTCGTCAAATTTTGCACCTTGGAACTCCTTTAGAAAAGTCGCAGCCTCGTTGATCGAGTAGACTTTATTAAAGTCGAACTTTTTTCGGTTGTCTTGAAGTCGTTTACTCTTTTTCGCCATAGTTATTAGCCTATAATTTCCACACCCATTGATCGGGCAGTTCCTTCTACAATTTTCACAGCAGCCTCTTCTGAATGAACACGAAGATCGGGCCATTTTTGCTTTGCAATCTTCAGGGCTTGCTCTTTAGTCATCTGTCCAACTTTGTCACGGTTAGGAACACCAGATCCTTTTTCGATGCCGAGCTCTTTCAAAATGAGTTTTGCCATCGGGGGTTCTCTCGTGATAAAATCAAAGCTTTTGTCTTGGTAGACAGTAATGACGACAGGAAGGACATCGCTTTTACCTTGGGTAGCTGCGTTGAATTCCTTACAGAACGCCATGATGTTGAGTCCAGCGGCACCAAGAGCTGGTCCAATCGGAGGTGCTGGATTTGCTTTTCCAGCTGGGATCTGCAGCTTGATGATCTTTTGAACTTTCTTTTGTTTTGCCATTCTAAACGTTCCTTTACTCTAAATCTGCATCTGCTGGCAGCTCTTCAACTTGCCAAAATTCGAGGTCATCGACGCGGGTTTCTCGACCGAAGATAGACACCATGACGCTCAGACGACCCTTGTCGTGGAACACCTCGGTGACAACTCCAGTGAAGTTAACGAAGACACCATCGATGATTTTGACGCGATCGCCAACATCGATATTGTGCTTGTGAACAACTCCGCCAGTGCTCTCTCTTAAATCTTTCAAAATGTTGTCAACTTCCGAATCTGTGAGAGGAGTAGGTTTACCTCCACCGAGAAAATCAATGACACCATTTGTGTTTTTAATAAATTGCCAACACTCATCGCTGAGGTTGAGCTTAACTAAAATGTAGCCAGGCCACAGTTTTTTTTCGCTGATGTGCTGCTTGCCCTGCTTCACTTCTGAAACATTTTCTGTAGGGACAACAACTTCTTCAACAGACTCTTGCATTCCGGCAGCAGAAATACTCTCTTCGATGCCCTTTTTGACCTTTTTTTCTTGGCCAGAAAGAACCTGTACTACGTACCAATTTCCCATGTTAACCTGCTATCCACTGAACCACTGTGTTCAGGGAGTTAATCGCGCCTCTAATGCATAGGTCAGCGACATAAATTCCGAGTCCAAAAGCAAAGGTTGTACCGATGACAATCTTTGTGCAGTGGATTAGTTCCGATTTGCTCGTCCAAGAGACTTTTTTAAGCTCTTGCTTCAGTTCTTCGAGGTAGCCGAATCGTTTTGCCTTTTGCTTGTCCATCGCTAGTTTTGCAACCTTTTGACTCACTGTTTCTCATCCCGTTTTTTTTGCGAGTGCGGAGGGATTCGAACCCCCGACCGGCGACTTTGGAGATCGCTGCTCTACCAACTGAGCTACACACCCACATTAAAAAGAGGGATCCGCCAAGCAGATCCCTCAAATATCGTTACTCAATAATTTGTGTTACAGTACCAGCACCGATAGTTCTGCCGCCTTCGCGAACCGCGAAGCGCATGCCGTCTTCCATCGCAACTGGGCAAATGAGTTCGCCAGTGATCTCAACGTTATCACCAGGCATAACCATTTCAGTCCCCTCAGGAAGAGAAACCGTACCAGTAACATCAGTTGTTCTGAAGAAGAACTGAGGACGGTAGCCAGTAAAGAATGGCTTATGGCGTCCACCTTCGTCTTTCTTAAGAACGTAAATTGTACCCTTGAACTTTGTGTGGGGCTTGCAAGTACCAGGAGCTGCAAGAACCATTCCACGCTCAACAGCGTTCTTGTCGATACCGCGGAGAAGAACACCAACGTTCTCACCAGCTTCAGCGTGGTCAAGAATTTTGTTGAACATCTCAAGGCCAGTAGCAACAGTTTCGCGAGTCTCTTTAATACCAACGATTTCGATTTTATCGTTCATTTGAATGCGACCCTTTTCAACTCTACCGGTTACAACAGTACCGCGACCTGAGATTGAGAAGACATCTTCGATTGGCATTAGGTAAGGCTTGTCGACTTCGCGAGCTGGAGTTGGAATACCTTCGTCAATTGCTTTAACGAGCTCTTCCATTGCTTCGAGATACTTAGCATCGCCTTCAAGCGCTTTAAGAGCAGAACCGCGAACGATTGGGCTATCTTTGTAGCCTTGGAATTCGAGAAGCTCAGAGATTTCCATTTCAACTAGGTCAACGAGTTCTTCGTCGCCAGCGCCGATTTGGTCCATTTTGTTAAGGAAAACAACGATAGCAGGAACACCAACTTGCTTTGCGAGAAGTACGTGCTCTTTAGTTTGAGGCATAGGACCATCAGTTGCAGCAACAACGAGGATCGCGCCGTCCATCTGAGCAGCACCAGTAACCATGTTTTTAACATAGTCAGCGTGTCCAGGACAGTCTACGTGAGCGTAGTGACGATTTTCAGTTTCGTACTCAACGTGGCTAGCGTTGATGGTAATCCCACGCGCCTTTTCTTCAGGAGATTTATCAATCTCAGCGTAGTCTTTAAATGCAGCGCCACCTTTCTCAGCGAGAAACTTGGTGATTGCAGCGGTAAGAGTTGTTTTACCGTGGTCAACGTGACCAATGGTACCGATATTAACGTGTGGCTTATTCCTTTGGAATTGTTCTTTTGCCATCTTGTTTAGCCCTCATATAATTTCAAATTCGTTTTTAACTTCTGCTCTGCCCAGAATAGGAATCGAACCTACGACCGCTTGCTTACCATGCAAGTGCTCTACCTCTGAGCTATCTGGGCACTTACTGCCCGTTCTGATTCTTTGCAGGCGAATGGAGTATAGCATACGCCTGTATCAAAAAAAAATCAAGACGAAATTTCGTCTTTTTTACCTTTGCCTGTAAACGATTCGCGCTTTAGACAAATCGTAAGGTGAAATTTCAACCGTAACCGAGTCTCCGACTAGGCAGCGAATGTTTCGCATGCGCATTTTCCCGCAAAGGTGCGCGTGGACTTCCATGTCATTTTCGAGCCTGACTCGGAAGTGCATATTAGGAAGCAGCTCTTCAATCTTCCCTTCCATCTTGATTGTGTCTTCTTTCTTTGACATCTCCACCAACCATATAATCCCTGAAAATATACCACGAGCCCTATTTTTGATCAAATTTATTCTTCAAGGATTTATCTTCTCTCAGAAGGTTAGATATTTTTACTTCTGCAGAGCACACAATCCTCAAAGCTAATTTCAAACAATTATTTGACAATTGATTCGTTGAATATATTTTATGTTTTATTTATAATAACTTAAAAAAATAAATCGATTTGGAAATAGCATGACTAATATAAGCACACCTACAAATATTAATAACTACTTCTCTCTCCATGACAAAAACGCTAAAGAACACAATCTCGTCCTAAAGCCCATTTTCACTGAAAATCCAGTCACTGATCTAAATAAAGCCAAATCATTTATTAAAAAAAATGATCTTATTTTTATTGTAACTGTCGTTGCTTTTTCAGCGCTTTTAGCACTTGGAATTACACTATCTATTGTATTTACATCGCCAGTTGGCTTAGCTCTTCCTGCTCTAGGCGCAGCAGGCTATCTCTTTCTATTTAAAACATTCAAAAAACATCTTATTACCAAGAAAGCCCCCCACGAATTTGATAAAATTAAAGCTGAGGAAAAAATACGTAAACTCGCTCCATATTTCAACCTTCAACAGACGCAGCTCAAGGATATGATAATTTCTAGCTTAGATGGTGCTAATATAGAGCCTTCTACTCTGCATAAACTCGCTTTAATCAACCCTACCAATCCATTTGCTGTATTGATCCCTGGACTTCAAAAACTTGTATCATGCCAATCTTTGATTTCACAAAGTGAAAACAAGAAAAACTCTCATACATTTATACTTTCTAAGCTACAACAAGAGCAGCAAAGGTACAACGAAACCAGAGGGCTTGAGATCGCTAATCGCACAATTGCGCAACTTGCTGATTCCAGTACTCAACCAAGTGCTTTTGAAATTCGAAGAGTAAATGAAAGGTGTGAAAAGATACGATCGTGTGAGTCTACCCTTTCAAAACTTGAGAGAGAATTAAAACGTCACAGAGAAACCAAATCTCGCTTCATATCCCTTCTAACAAATCCATTTGTAGGATCTGCTTAGAAATAAATCTCCGTTTTGTTAAGCTCTTCCTCATGTTTGAAGAGCGTCAAAAACAACTTATCGATCGATTCACTGCGCGCCCAAACCGAGAGGCACGCTATAACCTAATAATGGAGCTAGGCAGAGAACTACCCAAAATGGATACCAAGTTTAAACTTGAAGAGAATTTGGTCCCTGGCTGCCAGAGTCAGATGTACCTTCACGCCAGCTTCGATGGCAATACCCTTCACTTCCAAGCGGATGCAGATGCTCTCATCTCTAAAGGCATAGCCGCTTTACTCCTATATATATACAACGACCTTCCACCCATGCAGATTCTCAAACCCCCGTTAGAATTTTTTGATAAAATTCAAATTTTTTCCTCACTTTCCCCCAACAGATCGAACGGACTTCAATCTCTCCTAACGAGAATGCAGCAACACGCAATTCGCCTTATTTAAAATATTAACTATTGTTTACTTTTTGTAAGTTTCTAATTTATACTCCCTTCAAATTTCACCAGGAGAAGGTTAAATATGGCCACATCAGTTCAACAAACTTCTATGATGTTCGACCAAAACATCCAAACGATTAAATCTAAAGATTTGAAGTTAGAATCGCGACTACTTTACAACCCGCAAAACATCTCTGCGACATCGAAAAAAGAGGCGACCAAAAACCGTGTGATTTCCATTGTTACCGCTGTCGCTCTATCGATCCTAGTAGCGACCTCCCTAGTTCTCTGCTTCCTATTTTGTAAAATCGCCCTTCCTGTCGTTCTTCTTGTTGGCGGTGTTGGTCTTCCAATTATTGTAGGGAAGGTTTGGTCCAAGCATATGAACCGCGCACGCGCAGCAGATGCAGTCAAAAAAGAGGCTCTTGCGACCGCTGAGAGCTACCACAAACTCAACGCTCTGAGCAAAACAGAATTTGATGCGAAAGTTGTTGAGCTTCTCGAGGAAGCACCCTCCGCAGAATCACAAGCAGCATGTAAAGAGATCCGTAACGATGACTCTGCTATGAGAGCTTTAATACCTATCCTGATCGATATTGAAGAGAATCGAGCTGCGATTGCAAAACTTGCTCCAAAACTCGCAGAGCTCAAAACAAAACTCCCAGATGAAATTGCGAAATACTCACCACGCTTTGATCCAACAGACACAGCCGCAACTCCTCCAACAAACGATGAGTTAGCAACAATCATCAGAGAAACAGTTGAACTCTCACGTATCACAAACACAATTGACACTCTCGATAAAACAATCTGCGATCTCAAGGTTCAAACCGCATGGCTGATCGCCATTTCACAAAATCCATTGAACACTGCCCTACACACGAATACGTATATCAATCTCCAAAACTGTGGAATAACTGATGCTGCGCGTGACATAATAAAAACAGAAGGTAGAGCCGGAAGATCTGCTAATGCAGCCTACTACAGCAATGTAGTTCCAACTGGCAACAAGCGCACATGGACAACGGTTGAAATTCGACAGACCTCAATCTTAGATCTTTCAAAGCAGATGTTTACAACAGCTTAAGAACCTGAATGTAGACAACAAACACGGAGAGAAGCGCTAAAATTACAAGTAGCGCTCTCTCTCCAAAGACGCGGTAGGGCCCTACTAATCGCTTATGATAGCGCCCAACCCAAACCATCGAAATCGGCAAAAGACAACTTAAAATTGCATCGCCAAATCCCCCACTCAAGTCCAAGGCGACATAGAAGGCCTTCGGATAGAGAATCGCGAAGAAAAGCGTTGGCAAAATCACCATCACAAGTAGCGCCAGCTTTCCAGCTCCCCTCTTCTCAATCCCTGTGAGATCGGCAAGAAAATCATAGGTTGCCATCCCGATTCCAAAAAAAGATGTGATAATGGCAAAGAAGCCAAAAAATTCAGAGATAACTGAAAGGGAGGGAATTTTTCCCCAGTAGCGCAGTGGCTGCGTAGCGACAATCCCCTGTTCAAGAGCAACGCTTAGGCTCATAGGCCCATCAAGAGGAACAATCCCGAGCACAATAAGCTCCCAGATCATGTACGCAACATAGGGAATGGAGGTCCCCCAAATCACAGCAGCTCTGAGCGAGTGGGGATCGCGCTTGAGATACGAGGTCAAGCTGGGCAAGATCATCTGATAGCTGAAGGTCGCAAGTAGAAGGGGCACTGCCAAAAAGGTAGGCCTCCAGTCTCTATGAGTGAGAAGCTCGTAGTTCACTCCCCCTACGCCTAGGGCAACAATCAAAACATATGCGGCGATCATTCCTGCAACGAGAATGGAATTGATGCGACCTAGGAATTTGGTCCCAAACCCGAGAAATATGCCGAAGACGACCCCAAATATCAAACAGGCGTGCCACCTCTCAGCGACAAATGGGTTCAAAAACATCGATCCACCTGCAGTGTAGGCAATCAATGAGCCGTAGCCCATAAAAAGGTAGAGCAGGGTGGTCAAGTGCTTAGCTGGCCGCCCTAGCAATCGATGCGCCATCGTGCTGTAGTGCACGCCCTCCTCCATCCATAGATTTGCCTCGACAAGTAGAAGTCCGGTGAGCATCATGAAGAGATAGGCGAGGGTAATCACAACAAATGAGGGCAAGAAGCCTGCCTGCCCCGTTTCAATAGGCAGACCGAGCATTCCAGCACCAACGCAGGTGCCTGCAATAAGAAAAATTGCACCGATAAGATGTTCACGTTTGGCCATGTAAAGAGTATAGCCTTTCTACTTAATCTTTGCGAGAGATTCTTGTAGTCCACCGGTGACGGAAATATTGCCACTTCCATCGATTAAGACATCTGTTTCAAGCCGCACTCCAAATTCACTTGGAATGTAAATTCCAGGCTCTACTGAAAAGCAAGTGCGGGGAATCAGCGGGCGGTCATCAACTGTTTCAAATCCATCGAGATGCGCCCCATGACCGTGCAGTCGCGTGTGAATATTATGCCCTGTTCGGTGGGTAAAATATTGCCCCAACCCAACTTCTTTAATATGCTCACGAGCGATTTCATCGACCTCAAAGCCTTTGACAATCTCCCCTGCCTCATAGCGCTGCATCACAAATTCAATCGCCTCTTTCTGCGCATCGCGCACGGTGTTAAAAACAAGTTTTTCTTTCTCAGTTGGCTCTCTGCCACATCCCATTCGGGTAATATCTGCGAAAATCGCCCCTTCGCTCGCCTCCCGTCCCCAAAGATCAATCAGAACCCAATCATCTTTTCCGATTGCCGCTCCCTCATTGACTGGACTGTAATGCGGAGAGCTTGAGTTCCTGCCAACAGCACAAATGGGACGCCCTTCAGTCACCATGTTTTTCCGCTTGAGCTCATCTAAAATAAAATCTGAGACATCACGCTCATAGACGGGCCCTCGATGCTTTGCAATAAAGCTCCACGCGTCATTGACAATAAGCTGCAGATTGTCTGCAGCGCGTACATGTGAGCTAATCTGCTCATCAGTCATTGTCGAGGTGATCTCTTGAAGTAAAAAAGCTGAGCTAATCACCGATACATCACAGGCGCGCACCATTTCTAAGGTCCCTGCATCGACCTTGGAGAGATAGGGAATCGCCCCATCGGGTGAGTATTCCATGCAAATGCAGCGGCTATGATGCAAAATTTCCTCGAGGCTATCTTGTAAATCGCGGGTACTGACATAGGTGCGCTTGTTGCCAGGTAGATCATCTAAAAGATGCGACTCAATTTCTGAGATAAGTAGTGTCGGCTCCCCCTCAGCAGGAATCCAGTAGAAAATCCGTCTTGAAATGTGCGCGTCACCAAGCTTGAGAAAACTGCGCGCAATATGATTGCTCGACTCGAAATCGTACAAGAGCCATCCGTCAACCTTTTGTTTTTTGAGGATTTGCTTTACCTGATCCATAATCATCCTAATGGTAGAGACATTGTATGAGCGAGGAGGCCGCAACAATGCGAATCAACCGAAAGGGCTCATCAAGTCTATCTAATAAAAATGGCACCGCCTTCTCTGAGGAGAGATGGCCAAGCGCCTCTAAAATATTTACCTTCATCTCCCAAGGCGCCCGTGCATAGGCGCTCTGGAGAAATTCAATCACGCAGTCCTCTTTACCAATAAACGCTAGCACTAGCGCCGCCTGCGTTGCAATTTTTTCATCGGGATCATCAAGAAGCTCGCGCACCATTTCAATCCCTTCAATATCGCCCTCACTTAAAACGATCGATGCCGCCTGACCGATGACCGTCCACATGCGCGTGCCCAAAAACTGCTTCAACAGCTCCTTTCCGCGATACGAATCAGTCATACAGAGCATATTGATAAGCTCAAGGCGTGTTAAATTATCCATGATCTGCGGATAGTTTGGCAGATGTGGAACGTGGCGATGGAGGTTTTGCTCCAAAGTAGAGACCATGGGGTTGTGCATTTGGGCAAACATGATCTCTAATTCTTCATCCATCAACAGTTTTTCGAGTTCAAACTGCGCAAGCTTCACTTCAGTATTCGCGCGCAAAAGTCCAATTGCTAAATTGGCGCGAACGAGCTGATCGGGAGCCTTTTTGATATATTCTTTGGCAATTTGCGCCCCAGCATCTCCCGACATCGCAACAACAGAGGCGGCAAAGCGGGCAATTTCCGGATATCCATAATTCATCCAGTAAATGAGCTTTTCACTCGCCTCATTACTGCCACATAACACCCAAGCTGCGGTCACAGAAACATTAGGGTCTGGATCATCAAGTAGCTCCATCACTCGCTCGCTCACCTCCAGGTCAAGAAGGGCCACAGCGTCGAGTGCCGCTACCCGCACATCGGGACAATGGTCGCTTAAGAGCTTTTCAATCGTCTCTTTTTCCTCAACAAGATCGAGGTGAATGATCAAAGAGCAGGCCAAAAGTCGCAATCCAGCGCGGTTTGAGCTGCAGAGCTGACTTAACTGCTCAGGCTCAATCGATTCGGTCATTAAAACAAGGGATTGAATGGCCGCAGCGCGCTCCTCTGCTGTTACACGTGACGAGGCAATGATCTCTTTGAGCTTGGGCTCAGCCCTCAAACATCCGAGCTTTCCAATGGCATGAATCAGTTCAATGCGTACAAACCAATTGCGCTCAATTTCTACTAAACGCAGAACCTCTTTTTGCAGCGCCTGATCGCGGTATTGGGCGCACATGCGCGCAGCCTGCGCGCGCAACATTGCATTGGAGCTGCGCAAGTGGGCAATCAAAATATCAACAGCGCGATGATCGTGGGTGAGAAAGGCGCCAATTAAAGACATGAGCTCATGCGTTTCAGAGGCCTCAACACCCGTGCGCAAGACGCCCCAACCGAGAGATTCAATGAGAAAAAAATCGCGCTTTAAGTCGAGCTCTGGACGTTTTTTAAAAAGATCATAGGCGCGCGCACTCTCTCCTCTCTCACTAAGGACGCGAATCATCATCTCTTGCAAAGCCGGCGAATCGGGAAATAGGGCTATTGCCAGGCGAGAATCAGTGAGCGCTGAGTCGAGATCGCCAACGATCATCTGGGCGCCAATGCGCTCGACATAGGAATTCTCATCGAGAGCAAACAGAGAGGCGGTCAGCAAGAGAAGGGCTATTAGGCGCATACCTTTGCATCATGCCATAGCTCCGAGTTTTCGTCCTCCAATGAGATGAAAATGGAGGTGAAAAATCGTCTGACCAGAATCTTCTCCCGAATTTGTCAGGAGGCGATAGCAATCTTCAATCTCCAATTCCTTAGCCATCTTTTGCGCAACTTCTCCAATTTCAGCTAAAATAGAGAGATCCTCTTTTGGAATGTATTGGATACTTTTGTAGCACTTTTTCGGAATAATTAATAGGTGGACAGGAGCTTGTGGATTGATGTCTTTGATCACGATCACGCGCTCGTTTTCAAAGAGCTTTTCAGCTGGAAGCTCGCCCTGGATAATTTTTTCGAAGATTGTAGACATGACAAAGAGTATACAACTCAAAGAGATTTCAAGGCAATTTCTAATGCCCGCTCTGCATCCTCAAGGGTTTCCCAAACAGAGATAAAGCGCCCTTTGTGACAAAAAACGGCGCCGTCAATTTCACTTACCTGCTTGAGCTCATCGCCAATGAGACCCGCCCACTTTTCGGGCAGTGGCCTGCGCACGTTCATCCTCTCATCAAGCGAGGGCGGGATGCCGCGCAACTTCCACTTACCATGACCCGGCATGATGATAAATAGTGCTGGATGCTCCTCCCCACCATTTTCAAAAAAGGCATCCATCCAAGGCATTGGCTCCTCAAAGTGCATACAAAGCCCCTTGTCTACCATTTTCTCTTTCACAACCTGGGAACACTTTTGTACATGTTCGAAGCGATGGATCGAGCGCTCAAGATGGTCACGAGCAAATGAAACAGCCTTGAAAAAGGCCTCATCAAGTTCATGTTCTTGCGCCGAGTAAGATGCCGGCATGAAATTCGAGATCACGAGCGAAAATGAGCAGTGGCCAGTAATCGGCTGAAAAAGACCATTATCAATGGCATCAATACCATCAAAAAGCGTCTCTTTTAGATACTTAAAGAGCTTAGCGGAGACCATCCCCTCTTGATGCAAATACTCCAAGACCATCCCAGCGCTGCTGAGATTGCCTTTATAATCTGATTGATGGTGATCGAATCGTTTCGTGGTCGGATCGTAAAGACCTCCAACATCACACACAAATTCGCACTCTCTCAAACGCTTCAAATCGCGCGAGCGTACAATATTTTTCAGATCGATCAAATCGTATACGAGAAGTAGCGCAGTTGCGGTGACTTCATCGGCATGAAATCCCCCATCATGGGTTCCTAAACTGCGCTCTAAAACAATGTTACTCTTACTTGCTTTCATTAATTTAACCTCAATTGTGAGGAACTGTTCAATGTATCATATCTCACAACTAAAATCAAAAGAAAAGGACAAATTGTGAACATTTTACTTGTCGCATTAAAGATCGCATTAATATCTGAGCGTTTGATGCAAAAATGACTTTTTCAACATATTTATATTCAGTTGCTTGCAAAATGTCTTCTCACCTAAAGTAGGTGTGTGTACAACTTAAGTTTTCGACAAGTTTGAACAACTTGTGATCATTTTTTCCACAATATAATTACGACTATGCTAATAGAAAAGTATGCCGAAAAATTTAACTTCAAGACAGTTTGATCTTGTCACTCCAGATGGCTATATTCACGATTTAGAAAAGATCGATAATAAAAGAATAAGCGTCACAGTGGTGATTGAAAACATCGAACCCTTCTTTGTAGGCTATCAAATTGACGTCTCTGATATCTTTTTCAATCTCAAAAGTCTTCTCGCTCAACTTGGCCTCCACTCCTACACAAAAGAGATTGAGCTGTCTCAAGAGATCCACAAAGCGCGGGTAAAACTTGAGATCATAGCTATTGATCCGACAAGTGAAATTGTCCTGAAAAATCTCTCAGTTGGAACATATATCGGCAAGCTTTTTGCCTGTAGCAAAGAGCGGCGTGTACGCAACCCCGACTACCTCACACGCATGTTTGGCCGCTCTGACAGGCGTGGACGCCCCCTTCTCTGTTTTGGAGGACCGCCAGGGTCAGAGCATCTCAGACTCGAGCAAATTGATGGTCGCATCATCGCCTACCTTCCCGTTCGCAAGGGGCGCTTCACCTACGCAGATGAAATCGGCTCGGCGATCCCAACTCTAGTTAAAGGACTCAAGTACCCTGAACTAAAGCTGAGACAGCTCCTTCGTCTGCATCAAAATTTTGTCGAAGAGGCCCCACGCTCATTAAATGAAAATGAGCTTCTACTTCTTGCAACTGAACCCCTCCACGTCAGAACCTGCTTTGCAAAAGTCGTCGATGAACTCTTACCTGAAGGAGTCTTTCACACCTCTGCATCAGTTTTACAACCAGACACCTACGAATCGGGAGACATCTATGAGCTCTTTGGATCAACTGATGTGCAAATCGACGCTATCCCGCTAGAATTTTACACCCTATCTCCCTATCAAGAGCACGTCTTTTTCTCCGATCGTGATCAACTTCAACAGTGTTTAGAAGATCACGAATGTCTCTTTGAAGCCCTTGACACAGCGCCCGATCCAGAAGATCACAAAAGTGCCGTTTTTGTCGTTAAAGGAGATCAACTCCTCAACCTACAACCCTCCGATTGGGTCATATCTGACTCTCCCCAGTATGAGCTGCCCGCAGATCTCTACTCGGGAAGGCGTACCATGCTTCTCGACCGCTACATCGAAAGTCAGCCCTCGTACCCCTTCCTCAAAGCCATCGAAGAGGGCGTCATCACCTCTCAAGGAATTTTGCTCACCCGCTACTTTCCCTCTCCAAGACTCAAGCGCCTTTTGCTTAGCCAAAATGTCCAAAACAACCTCAAAGGCATCTACTTCCGCAAACCCTCACGGGCCCACGGAGACTTCTTCTCGCATGAAGATCGCTCCTTTTTAAGCGATTTAGCAAAGCAATCGATTCCAATCTACTGGGTCGATGAATCCTCTCACCTCCTTTTAAAATACGTACTCAAACCTAACAAAGATTCTGGAATGTTTGTTCCTGTTGAGCACGTGCAAACTTTTATCGATGCGACAATGATTGGTGTTTATGGATCGAATCTTCTCGAGGGAAGCTTCATCGACGAGCTGACTAGACTCTTAGAGGGGCTTAAAGAGATGCGAAAAGACTTTGATCACGAGCTACTCGCTCCAGACACCCCCCTTGCACTTGTTACGGGCGGCGGGCCGGGAGCAATGGCCGTCGGAAACAAAGTGGCGACTAATCTCAATATTCTCTCTTGCGCAAACGTCGTCGACTTTTCTCGCTCTGATGAAGGCTCAATCAATGAGCAAAACCAAAACCCCTACATCCAAGCAAAGATGACCTACTCACTCGACCGCCTTGTCGAGCGCCAAGCCGAGTTCAACCTAGACCTGCCCATCTTCTTAACGGGCGGTATTGGTACCGATTTTGAGTTTGCCCTCGAAGAAGTGCGTCGCAAGGTGGGAATCAACCAAGCCTCTCCCGTTTTGCTATTTGGAACAAAAGAGTATTGGCAAGATAAGATCACAACACGCTTCAAATGCAACCTCGCCTCTGGAACCATCAAAGGCTCTGAGTGGGTTTCGAACTGCTTTTACGTGGTGAGAAATGCCGATGAAGGGCTGCGCGTCTACAAGCAATACTTTGCCGGGCAATTGCGCATTGGACCAACGGGCCCCATTTCAGAAGATGGCTTTATTAGCTTTCCAAGTGATGTTTAAAAGCGCCCATGAAAATGGCGCCGACAATGAGAGCCACTCCACCAAACGCAAGTAAAACATGAGGACCGATAACTGGAACTAGGTTCATAAGCGCTCCAGAAATCACCCAAGAAATCGAGATAATCGCCGCGAAAATCCCCATCACCCACCCCTGAGAGCTCTCATCAGCAGAGTTGGAAAAAATCGTCATCATTGCACTGTAGGCAATAATGTCTGCAGCAGCTGCAACAAAGGCTAAAATCCAGACAGCAATGTCCGATGGAATAAAAGCAGTTAACAAAAGCCCGATTGCTAAGACAACAAAAGAGTAGATCGCAATTGTCTCAATATTGCATCGCTTATTGAAAATAGGAAATATCAAAAAGAGGGCAACAGCAAACCACACCCCAATTGAAGTCGTGAAAATTCCTAACGCAGCGCTGTTGTAGTGAAAATCGACACTCAAGATGAAGTTACTCAGCTGAAAGTAGAGCGCCCATGCAATTTGCACCAGCAAAAAAACAAAGGCAAGCAAACGAATGCGCTTGCTCTCAAATGCTTCAATAAATAGAACAATCGGCCGAAAAAAACTCAACTTGCGCGGTTTTTTTTCGTGATGCGGCTCACGAAGACCAAACAAAACCCAAAAATAGGCAACGACTGCTAAAAGAGCTGCGACATAAAAAGGGGTCGAAAGAGAAAAATCAGCAGAAATATTGCGATCAGAAAAGACTCCCCCAACGAGGGGACCTATCACAACGCCTAAAGAGATGACAAAACTAATCAGGCTCATGTTGTGAGCTTTAGTCTCAGGAGTGCTCAAGTCAGCAGTTGCAGCCATCGCAATCGGTTGCCCTCCCGCCATCAAACCTGTGAACGCACGGCCAAACATCAAGGCAGTGATCGATCGCATGGTCACACCAATGCCCATGAAGCCAAAGCCGATGACAAGGC
>JALEGI010000006.1 GCA_022763045.1 Simkaniaceae bacterium
CCCGGGTTTAGTAGGAGGGGAAATTCTTTTATTGACCTCAGCCTCCCGATGATCGACATAACAAGCGAACATCTGGTGAAGCTGAGGCGCATGAATGGGTGCTGCCATAAAGACGACCCAAGTAAACTTAACGTTTTGAGAACTGGAAGCGTTTTCTCGCACCAGCAAGACCGTATTTCTTACGTTCTTTCTTCCTGGGATCACGAGTGAGGAAGCCAGCCTCTTTGAGAACAGAGCGACGCTCCTCGTCCTCTTTAACAAGAGCGCGAGCGAGACCGTGACGGCAAGCAACTGCTTGACCTTCGATTCCGCCACCTTTGACGTTGATCATCACATCGTAGCTCTCATCAGCTTCTAGCTTCTTGAGAGGTGCGCAAACAGTGGCGCGCTGCATTTCAACAGGGAAATACTCTTCGAATTTCTTACCATTGACTTTGACCTCTCCTTTTCCTTTTCTAAGGAAAACTGAAGCAACAGAGCGCTTTCTGCGGCCAACACCAATTAAATCTTTTTCTTTCTTTTTCTCTACCATCTTTATACCGCAACGTTAATAGGTTTTTGTGCTGTCATGTTGTGCTCGTTACCGACGAAAATGCGAAGGCGCTTGAGTTGCTGTCTAGTAAGGCGATTACGAGGCATCATGCCTTTAATCGCGTGCTCTAGAATGTACTCTGGTTTGCGCTCTTTCATTGTGCGGTAGGGAGTTTGCTTCAAACCACCGATGTGGCCTGTGTAGCGGTAATAAACTTTTTGAGCCTCTTTAGATCCAGTTACGACGATCTTTTCAGCATTGAGAATGATCACGCCATCGCCTGTATCAACATGAGGGGTGTAATCACATTTGTGTTTGCCACGGAGAACTTGGGCGACTTCAGTCGATAGGCGACCTAGGGTCTTGCCTTCAGCGTCAAATACAAACCACTTACGATTTTTTTGAGCCTGCTCTTTGGTGACGAGAGTTGTTTTCTGTCTTGCCATTGAATTACAATCCTTGTTTTGACCCTAACATCATACAACCTCAACAATAAATTTCCAACCTTTTTTTTAGGCGTGGGGGCACATCAGAGCGCCTTATCTTTGCACTAATAGGGGGAGGGGTGTACGCTAATCGCCCGAGTACAACCCCTCCCCCCTATTAGCACAAATCTACGACACTCTGAGCACCCCCTCACCCTAAATTCAAATTTTTACTTTCATTTTTGTTTTAATGGTGTTCAGGGTGGAGCGCCCATTTAATTTGAAGAAATTTGTGAGGGTTGCTATAGTAACCGCATGAAAAATTCACCTGAGACCTTTTTTGTGCGCACCTACGGGTGCCAAATGAACGAACTTGACACCGAAATCATGGTTGGCCAACTTGAAAAGCGCGGACTGAAGCGCGTCTACGACGAGGATACTGCAGATCTTTTGATGTTCAACACCTGCTCGATTCGCGATCTTGCCGAACGCAAAGTGATGGGCAAGATCGGAAAAATTGGCGTCCACCGCAAGCGCCGCTCACTTATCGGCGTCACCGGCTGCATGGCGATGGCAAAAAAAGACTCGCTCTTCAAAAAACTCCCCCACATCGACTTTGTTCTCGGAACAAATAACATCACCGATTTAAACACGGTTCTCGATGAGGTGATTGAGTCGGGTAATCAGGTGATCCGTACCGATTCACAGTTTGAGGAGAACTTAGACTACCTTGTTGCCAAGCGCGACGACAAGGTGAAGGCCTATGTCTCAATCATCCGCGGCTGCGATAAGTTCTGCACCTACTGCGTTGTCCCCTACACTCGAGGACAAGAGGTCTCTCGCCCACCTGAGGACATTGAAGAGGAGGTTCGAAGGCTTGCCGCTGAGGGGTACCGTGAAATTACCCTTTTGGGTCAAAACGTCAATAGCTATGGAAAAGACCAGCCACAATGGAACTGTCTCTTCCACGATCTTCTCTACAGGCTCGATAAAATCGAAGGCATCGATCGGGTGCGCTTCATGACCTCCCACCCCATTGACATTACCCGCGAACTGATGGTGGCAATTGCCGAGCTGCCGTCTGCCTGCGAGATGGTTCACTTCCCTATTCAGGCCGGCTCATCACGCGTTCTTAAAAAGATGCACCGCATCTACACGAAAGAGCTCTACCTCGAGAAGGTTGCGATGCTCAAAGAAATTGTTCCAAACGTTGCTTTGGGTACTGATATTATCGTCGGCTTTCCAACTGAAACCGAAGAGGAATTCCAGGAGACAATCGATGTCTTCAAAGAGATTCGCTACTCACTTGCCTTTCTATTTGCCTACAGCGCTCGAAAGGGAACGCCTGCTAACCGCTGGAAAGATGATGTTCCAGAAGAGGTGAAAAATGAAAGGCTTCACCGCTTGATGGCTGTCTACGATGAAATCTGCTCGCAAGATCGCCAAGAGATGCTTGGTAGCGAAGTTGAGGTGCTAGTTGAGCGTCTCAATAAACAAGGCCAACTAAAAGGCCGCACGCGCTGCTGGAAAAATGTGATTTTCGATGGCGATGAATCGATGATTGGGACGATGCAAAATGTGAAGCTGCACAGCTTCAATCACCAAACGCTCGTGGGAAGTATTCACGAACCGTCGCAACTATTGACAGCCCGGTAACAATCACTTGCGAGGGCAAATCGTTCATCAAACCGATGTCATAAAGCCACTCAATCTTTGGCATCGTAAAAGATGAGAGAAAACTTCCTGATGGCCATGTAGCACCTAACAAAAATGTGGAAGCTCCAATTGAAAAGACTATGGGACCCGCTCCATGCTCATAGATGTTCCTCTGTAAAAAGTGGAAAATCCCATGAAAACTTCTAGAGAAGGCAACGCCAGCAGTAACTAGGAAGTGTCCACCATTGAACATCAAGAGAACTGTTGAGGCAATTTCACGACCCCCCTCATCAACTTCACACAGCTCGCCGCTACGACATCTTGCCGCAAATTCATATGTGATTTGAGTTGCAATTGAACTCACTATTGAAGGAATATAACAACTCATAGTATCACCTCAACCTATCTAAAAACAAATAAACATATTTGCAATAAAAGTAGTAAGGGTTAATAAAACAATAGCATTGATTGTCTGCAAATAACCCGCATCAAATAGCCAAACAACAGAATGGTCAATTCCACGGGAAATGATTCCTCTTTCTGAGGCGAGATCTAACAGAAAATAGGTAGCAACGCCTGATGCATACATAGATGGGATGATCCCTCTACTATAAAACCTTTCACAAAAATATCTGTGTGATCTTTTGAAGATCTCTGTAAACGAAAGGCCCGATACCATCGAAAAATTTCCTAAATTTATGCAGAAAAGAGCAATAGATGTGATTTTATGATCTCTTTCTAAAGGCAAGCAAGTTTCATTACCTATACAACGGAGCAAAAACTCCATGGAAGCAGTTGTTGTAAAAGTTGCATATACAGAACTAACTAAGAAACTCATAGCGAGATAGTTTATAGCTATCTCGCTAAATAATCAAGAGTTTGGATGAGGGGGATGATCATGCTCAGAGGGACCACCATGTCCATGACAACACCCCTTTTTGCGGATAAATGGCGCAATAACAAGCCCGGCTAAAAACCAGGTGATCACGCTATCGACAATCATCACAACCGCATAGCTTGCTGGGAAAAACCACCAGTTCCAAAGACAGGCATTGGACATAAATGCCATAAGGAAGCCTAATACGGTGATATACCAAACCTTTCCCATATAACAATCGGCTTTAAATAGTGTCGTCATATAGGCGACAAACCAAGCCGTGATGAGAACAATAATAAACCCGTAAATTGCCATTGCTCCAAAATCGAGCTTGACTCCTTGTGGTTTGATTGTTGCAAACATTACAGGGCCCTTCTCAGCCTCGGCGTAGATGGTATCATCGCTATCAGGCATCCCAGGTACAGTATAGAGGCCTGCCTTTTCGACATTTGCCATCAAAGTCGCACGAACTGATTCAGGCGATTTGAATTGTTGAAAGGAGCACTGATGCCAAGGCAAAAAACTCCATGAGATTGTGAGCCAAATAAAGGCGACAATCGCCCCTAAGATCCCACCAAAAAATACTCTCTTCATTTAGATCCTCTCAAAGTAGGTTTTCAAAGTCTTTTTCTGAGAGTATCTCAATCCCTAATTTTTTTGCTTTATCAAATTTTGAACCAGGGTCTTCTCCGACCAAAACGTAGTCAGTCTTCTTGCTAACAGATCCCGAAACCTTCCCACCACGCTCTTTAATTTTGTCAGCAGCCTCACTGCGAGTAAAGCTCTCCAAAGAGCCGGTAAGAACAAAAGTTTTGCCTAAAAAGTCGTGATCGAGCTGTTTTTTCTTCGGTAATTTAGGTTGAACACCAAGCCCTAAAAGCTGCTCAATTTCGCTGAGGTTTTTTTCCTCATTGAAAAATGCGACGATTGAGCTGGCAACTTTTGGACCAATTCCCTCTATCGCTTCCAGACTCTCCTCTGTCTGCTCACCAATGCGCTCAAGCGACCCAAACTCCGCTGCTAAAATTTCTGCTGTTCCCTCTCCGACATACTTAATGCCAAGAGCAAAAATAAAGCGATGTAGCGAAATCTCTTTTGACTTTTCAATGCTCTGCATCAAATTATCGATCGATTTTTGCTTAAAGCCCTCCATCCCCTCAATATCTTCAGGCTTGAGCCTGTAGATGTCTGAAAGACTTTTAACAAGGCCCTCGTGATAGAAGCGCTCGACGATTTTATCGCCTAAATTTTCGATATTCATCGCCTTTTTCGATGCAAAAAAGATGATCCGTTGAACGGTAATGTTTCCACACCCCTCGACATTTGAGCAGCGAATCGCCACTTCCCCTGGAACATGAATAACTGCAGATCCGCAGCTTGGACAGCTCGTTGGCATCTGCCACTCTTGCGCGTTTGAGGGGCGCTTGTCTAAAATCACCTCAACGACTTTTGGGATGACATCACCCCCCTTCTCAATCGTCACTGTATCGCCGATGCGCACATCGAGCCGCCTCACCTCTTCAGCATTATGCAGCGTTGCCCGAGAGATTTTACTTCCCGAAACATACGTTGGCTCCAATTCAGCAACGGGGGTTAATACCCCAGTACGTCCCACTTGAACGGTAATCTCCTTCACAATAGTTTGCCCCTGTTCAGGAGCAAACTTGTAGGCCATTGCCCACCTTGGGCTCTTTGCCGTTGAACCTAGGGCGCCTCTCTCATCAACCTCATCGAGTTTAACGACAATCCCATCAATCTCAAAAGGCAGTTTGTGCCTTTGATCTTCAACTTTCCCCGCAAACTTCATGATCTCATCGGCACTCTTAACCTGAGCAAAGTGACTCTCGCTAAAGGTGGGAAATCCCATCTCTTTTAAACGTTCATGCGCCTGCATTTGACTCTTTACCACACCTGGGGTTTCAATCGAAAAGACAAAAAGATCGAGTCTGCGAGCAAACACCTCACGTGCATCGAGCAGTTTTAGTGAACCTGCAGCTGCATTCCGCGGGTTGGCATAGACCTCCTCACCCGCCTCTTCCTTCTCTTGATTTAACATTTGAAAGACTTCTAAAGGCATGTAGACCTCTGCGCGCACATCGAGTCTATGTGGAACATCCCCCTTTAAATTGAGCGGCAGTGATTTGATCGTGCGAATATTTGCCGTGACATCATCACCCTTGCGCCCATTTCCGCGGGTAACTGCGCGAAGCAAATGCCCATCTTCATACGTAAGTGAAATTGCTAGACCATCCATCTTAAGCTCGCAGCAAAAGCTACATGTATCGTAGTCGAGCAGGCGATGAACGCGCGCCACAAACTCTTCCACCTCTTCACGTGAATAGGTGTTGGCAAGTGAGAGCATAGGTGAGTTGTGCTCGACCTGCTTAAACCCCCTGTGGATTGAGTCTCGGATCGATTGCGTAGGCGAAGAGGAGACAACCCAATCGGGATGCTCAGCTTCTATCTGTTCGAGCTTTTTATAGAGCTGATCATATTCAAAATCTGAAATGATTGGCTTGGCTTCGATGTAGTAGTGAAAATCGTGCTCTCGAATCTCTTCAAGGAGTCTTTTGTAGTCGCTCTTGTTCATGCCTCAAAAATCGCAGCTGAGTAAAGAGGCAATTCTAGCAAGTTGTCTTCATTATTTTCTAGAGTGGAAAATAGCGTCTTGCTCTTTGGAACAGGACACTTGCAATTTGGAAAAATATTGAAAACTACTAAAATTCTTCCATGATCTCCTGATCTGTAGTAAGCAAGCCCCTCGTCACATTCGAGCCACTCAAAACCCGATGGATCGTAATCGCGCCACCAAAGCGGCTCATGTTCAAGATAAAATTGTCCTAAGCGCTCAGAAAACTTTTTAAGCTCTGCATGCTCAGGCACCTCAAGTAAATTCCAATGCAACCCTTCCGATTCAAACCACTCACTCCTTTGACCAAACTCTCCCCCCATAAAAAGCAGCTGTTTTCCAGGAAGAGTATACATCAAAAGTAAAAGCATCTTGAGCTGAGCAAATTTTTCCTCACCCGGCATTTTCTCTAGGAGACTTTTTTTCTCATGCACCACCTCATCGTGCGAGAGCGGAAACAAAAAACGCTCGGTACTTGCATACTGCATATAAAATGTGATGAGGTTGTGCGCCGCACTGCGATACTCTCCTTCAGTTTCAAAGTAGCGCAGAGTGTCATTCATCCACCCCATTGCCCACGTAAAATCAAACCCAAGACCATTTTTTTCTACAGGATGGGTGACCCCTGGAAAGGCGTGTGACTCCTCTGCGATCGTCATAACTCCAGGAAAACGGGTATGGATCCATGAGTTGAGCTTTTTTAAAAGCGAAATTGCCTCTAAATTGGTGTTGCCCCCCTCACAGTTAGGCTGCCACTGCCCCTCATCGCGTCCAAAATCGAGATAGATCATCGATGCTACAGCATCTAATCGCAATCCATCGACATGCATCACATCGCACCAGAAAAGGGCGCTACAAATGAGAAAGTTTGCCACCTGTTTGCAGCCATAGTTAAAGTGAAGCGTATCCCAATGGGGGTGTCTGCCCATCTCTTCATGCTCAAAGAGATAGCTTCCATCAAACTGTGCCAAGGCGTAGGTGTCGATGGGAAAGTGCGCGCCGACCCAATCTATAATCACACCGATTCCCCTCTCATGGAGATGATTGACCATAAATTGAAAATCACGGGGATTTCCAAAGCGCGAGGTTA
>JALEGI010000007.1 GCA_022763045.1 Simkaniaceae bacterium
ATGGCACCCCATCTTCACTCTATCGCTCCTCACACGTATTATCTATACGCTTGGTTCGTCGCGATAGCGCAAATCTGGGGCCCCCTGAGCGCCCTGATGGCGCTCTTCAACCTGATTAAATCAGGTTCTCATACGTAGTAAAGCCGCAAGCCGCTTTACATCAGCCAGTAAATTTTGTTTGCTAAATCAAGTTTAATTCAGGTTATTTTACTATAATGTGAAATTATCTTACAAATTAATATTAAAATTAACTATGTTTAGTTTGTCGTATTTTGAATTATGCAACACAGCCAAGTCGCTTTACAAGCTACAATTGTTTCGAAAAGGGTGCTCAGGGGGCCCCAGATTTGCGCTAACTTGAAGAGGGGTTGTACCCTAAGTGAAACTGTACACCCCTCTTCAAGTTAGTCGGAAAGATGGGGTGCCCTGATGCACCCTCCCTATTTGAGGCCGTATTCTGGGGCTACAACACTTCCTCTTATGCTTAGGGTGAAAGGTTGCGTGATTTTGAGTAGAACATACTGCTTCATATTCACATCAATGTTGAGTTTCCCATCGAGGGTGATGTAGGAGGGACGCTTTTTTGCAAAGAAAAAGTAGGAGCGCTTCCCCTCACTGTGGGAGTTTTTTAGCTCAGAGAGGAAGATTTTGTTTTCTTTGACCTCGAAGTCAATCTCACCCGCGATTGGAACAAGCAGCTTCATGTCGAGCCCGAGACGGGAGATGAGCTCAAGGGGAATGTCGAGGAGGGTAAATTCGCGCTTGTCTGTGTTGAGAAACTGCATCGAGCCCTTACCAGTTAGCGTAGTGGGATCAGTTAGCTCACCTTTAAGGTCGTTGAGGATTAGGGAGTTAATTTTGAAGGGTTTATTGCGTTTTTTGCGGCTATTTTCAATGGTAAGATTGCTCGGCTTGAAGTCGTTAATTTCAAGTTTTGGGATGTTGATCAGCCACTGATTTTTTTCCCTGTAGACTTTAAGCTCATCTAAGATAAATAGCCCTGCTGGATCGCTTGCGCGAAAATTGCGGATGTCAAGTTGATTTTTCTTGATGAATAGGTGGCCAAGAATTCCCTCCCAGATGACATCAGCAACGTGGAGATTTTTCCCGCGTATTTCGCCATCAAAGTAAGATTCACTCGGGGCGTGTTTATCGATTACAAGCTCGCCGTGAATGATGAATGGGCTTTTAAGCATTTCGCATTTTTTCTGCAGCTTTTCTGGCAAGAGAACGCGGCTCTGTTGCGGATCAATTTTGAGGTGGCCCGTTAAGATAGCGAGTTTTTCATCGCGGAGCTGATATTTTGGGAAGAAGGCGGCAGAGATTCCAAAGAGCTCCCCTTCAATATTATGCAGCGTAAGACCGGCATCCTTAGTGAGACTACATTCAAGGGTAAGCTTTTCTTCCCGCTCGCGAGGCTTGAGAGTGCTTTGTAAACGAATTGTCGATCCCAGCTGGACCTGCGTTGAGAGGTCAATCGTCTGCTTTTCAATCTGGGTTGTTAGCGAGATATCGAGCTCATTTTCGCTGTAGGTAAATCGCGCATTCGACAGTGGCCAGGCGTGATCAAAGAGAAAATAGTGGCCATCTTTTAGTCTAAAAGTGAGAAAATCATTTCGCGTGTTGAGGGCGAGATCAAAATCCCCTTGAATGAGATTTTCCCATGAGTCAAGAAGTGCGGGATCAAAGTCTTCAATTTTGGCAAGATAGCTACTACAGAGGGGGTGGTTTTTAAACGCATGCACCATCTCAGGTGGCAGCTCAAAGCCGATTGCTCTTCCAGTGATCGCCTCTGATTGTAGATCTAGCTCTAATGCTTTGACGTTAACGGTAAGAGAGAGCTCCTCAACGGGCTCTTTGCTTAAGTTAAAGTTGGCATTTTGTAAAACAACTTTCTCTCCTGGGAAAAAGAGAAGCTCAAGTGGTTTGCCGCTGCAGAGGTGAAAACCATCGCTTGCAAAAAGGTCGCTCTGCACCTCAAGCATCGCCTCTGCAAAAAGTGGTCCTGTTGTGTGAACCGTGAGCGAGCCCAAGCCGCGGAATGAGGCATTTTGATCGACGGGAAGCTTGGTGAAAGCGCTGGACAATTCGGCAGGCTTGAGTTGCATCGAATCGATGGTCACCTCGAGATCACCACTTTGCCAATCAAAGCCCCCTTTTCCAAGAGAGAGATAGCTTCCCTCATAGCCAATCAATCCATCGCTAATGACAAAATCGCTCCCCTCTTGCTCAAAATCAATTTGCACAACAAGCTCACCGATCTGCAAAGAGCGCAAATTCCAACTCATCGCCTCTTTCATTAGCGAAAAGTCTATTGCACCAAGCTCTTTTCCATCGAGGTTTAGGCAGGGCCCATTTGCTTCAATGGAAAGGTGATCCATTGAGCGATCGTAAGTTGCATGCAAGTCAACCTTTCCGCTGATATCAGGCAGCAGTGGCAAATCTTTTTCAAAGAGGCTAGCTAAGATGCCACCAAAGGCCTTGGCATCTTCAAGTGGCAGAGAGGAGTTAATAGTCAAGTGAGAGAGCTCGAATTCTTTGGAAAATAGCGCGCTGCATTGCTTGAGTTTTTCCCCATAAATTTGACTGAGCGACTCATCAATTTGCAAAAAGTAGCTATCGCCCTCACATTTGCTCTCTCCGCAAAGGCGAATTAAATCGTAGCGCTCATTTTCAACACGAACATCAAAATTCAAATAGGGGTACTGCCCCAAATAGCCCTCAATCTGTGGAGAGCTAAGAAAAATTCTCTCTCCAGTATGAGTCTCAAGTGCCCCTCTAAATTCAGAAAAGTGGATTGACTCCTCAACAGAATTCCAACGCAGCTGCGTTGTCACCTCATTGAGATAGGGAGCTAAACTCCCCTCATGCAAAGCAAGAGAAATGCCCCAATCAGGCACCTCTTTTTTCTCAATCAAATTGAGATCAAGCCAAAGCCCCTCATCAATACTTTCTACAAGCCCATCCAAAGGAAGGTGACAATCTTTTGCTTCTGGAAAGCGCCTTGCAAAGGTAAGCGCCTGCTCTGCGCTGCCGTGAAAATTGGGCACTCGCGCCTTGAATGTTTCGACATCAATCCCATCAAAGGTGAGCTCAACCATCCCCTCCATTTGGATTCCATCAGAGACCCCACTCAGTCCGCTAACCACCATGTGTGGGCCATTAATCTCAAGTGAGCCATTGAGGTGCTCAAAAAGAAGTCCCAGCTCTTTTTGCAAACAAGTTGCATCAATCACAGGCATTTTCACAGTGAACCAATCGCGATCAAATTCGTAGCAAATGCCCCCTTGAATAAAGTAGGGCTTTTCACTACGCGCCTGCCAAATGCCCATGTCAATGTCGATCTCTTCAGAGCGAAAGGCAAGGTGATTGGACCAAAAGTCAAAACTACATGTCTTACCATCAAAGGTCCCAAGCAGATCGACATTCCCAATCAGCTGAAATTGCATCTCCATCAGCGAGATAATCGGCTGATAGACCTGCGAGCTGAGCTGCTTGCCGCGAAACCACCCCCCGTGAATCGCCTTGCGCACATTTTCAATGAGCTCAGCTGTGCTCTCTCCCCGCTCGATCTGCCCTAAACGGCAGCCATACTCGATTTTTTGACTCTCAGAGACCTCATTGTCGAGAAGAATCTTTCCAATGAGCGACCACCCCTTGCTATCCTCGGCAAAATGCGCCTCAAGATAGAGCTCATCGCAAAAATCGATGCGCAGATCTTCACGCCCAAGCTGCTCGGCTACCAAGCTCTTCAAGACATCCTTTTCTGTGAGGGTATAGAAGTGAAATTCGGGACAACCCCGGTCGCCCGTAATTTCCACCTTTACATTAGCGCTCAAAAAGCGCCCCTGTAAAATTGACTCGCGGAAAATTCCGTTTTCCATCTCAATGCACGCGCGCATGTCGCTCATGCTGTAGCGGCGTCCCCCTTGTGAAGAGAAGACCAAATCGCCATTGCGCAAATTCATCTTTAGGTTGCGAATCTCTTTGAGCGACTCGCCCTCCATCTCAAGCTCTGCACTTGTTACAATCTGCGAGCAAAACGCAGTTGCATTTGAAATAGAGGAGTAGAGCTGCAAATGTTCGATCGAGAGATCATCTAACAAAATATGGCTCAAGCGCCCCTCGCGAAACTGCAGGTGAACCTCTCCCTGCATCTTCCCATCGTGGCAGGCAATCTCCTCTCGGCCAATCACCTTCTGCAGCAGCTTAATGTGCTCGCGGTCGATGTTCGAAAAGCCAACACTTAGCTCCATGAGCGCATCGAGATCCTTGAGAACCATTGTTGCATGGGCAGGTGAACGTGGTTGATCGACGGGAATGAAGTCAAAGTCAAGCTCCAAAAGTTTTTGCGCATTGACCCACGGCCTGCCCCGACAGACAACATCTGAAACCTGACCGCCACTCTCAAGCCTGCCTTTGAAGTCAATCGATGAGCGCTTTGTTGCATCAATGAGTGCCGTGCCTTCAATGGCCTCGATCTTCAAGTCCTCAGCGCAGTAACTCCCCTCGTGGACCTGCGCCTCGATAAAGAGGTAGTTCCACCACTTCTCTTTTGACAAAAACTTCTTGTCAATGGCAACAGGATAGGAGCTTGAGAGATTAAGCCTGCGCGCGAAAAACTCGCCCCCCTCATTCACACCCCTTCCCTGATCAACATTCACCTGCAGATCAAAGCGGTTGAGCCCCCCTTTCGGTAGCGTGCTCACTAGAGCTCGCCCCTCCATTTTTCCACCTGTAATTTCCATAGGTAGCTGGCCAAAAAGAGCTCCCCACTTCCCGAGCCAAGCCAAATCGATATCGATGAAATCAACATGCGTCAAAATTTCCTGGTAGAAGGGTGAAACGGTCACCGTTAAATTGGGCCGCCCGAGGCCCTCCTCTCTCTCTGCAATAGCAAAGGTTCCCAAACAGCTGGGATCCTCGCTCCCCTTAAAATTGAAAAAGGCCTTAGCCTGATCGCCCAAGTGAAGCTCGCCACGGCGCACCTCTAAAGAGAGGCGGCGGGCCATCTTACCAAAGAGCCCCTCTCCCCCCGAGCTTACCTGGTTCACCCGAATCACCGGATGCTCGACATCGATGACTGGACAAAACTCAAAGCTTGCAAGCTTGAAGAGAAACCCGATACGAATCTGCTCAATTTCGAGATCCATCTCCTGAGTGCTCAACTTGAGTCCCTTGAAGCGTATGTGGCGGTCATCAAAAGCGAATTTTTCATAAGAGCACTTGAGCCCCTGCTTACCGGGCATGTAGCTTTTGAGGGCGAGCTCGAGCGCAGATCCAATGAAGCTGTGGCGAAAGAGGATCAGTGTAGTAAAGAGCGTGACGCCAAGAAGTGCAAGGGCGAGTTTCCAGTTGAGCAGATATCTTCTCATAGGCAGTCATTATAGATCGAATACTGCATATTTGCAACACACCCTTTTGGCCGCATCATGGCATCCCAATAAATAGTTTTTTAAAAAATTTATTAATAAAGATTTATATTTAAAAATTTGATATAATTTTTATTATGAATGAAATTAACTGTTATAAAGAGGGCGATTATCGCCAATACTTCACTGGTTATGGTGAGTTAAGAGCAAAAAGCTGCGAGGGAGCCGTTAAGCTTCAGCGGTTTATGGAAAGCGTTCAGCTCCAAGCAGGATGTAATAGGCCTTTTTCGGCTCTAGAAAAGACCTCTCAACACTACCTGCCCATTATTAAAGATGTGATGCGCGATGAACCCCTTCCGGTGCGCGTCTACCACCACCAGGTGAGAAATATCCTCTCTGGGAACCACATTGCCTTGAGAACCATTGCTATTGCCTTATCTATCCTACTCACCGGCGGTCTTGCAACTCTTTTTCTTGTTCAAGCAATTGATAATGAACATGATAGCCACAAAATCCGCAAAGATATTCTGCTTCAGACTACAAAGTGTCTGATCATGGAGCGTATTGACTCGGCCTTTGAAGTCATTAAAGATAAAGGACCGATCACCGATTTGGGTGAGGTTGAGGAGATGAATGTTCCGAATTTTGACTTAAGAGGCAATCGTGTCGGAAGTGGCGTATACAACGGCTTGCCCTTTTACGTTTTCAATAGTCATGATGGCAAAATTCAGGTTGCAATTTTCGCAGGCAATCGGCAAGAGAGCGTTGACTTTCGCGAGCAACGGGGTCGATCGACCTATCTAGATGGGATTGGTTTGGTTCAACAGACAGGGGATCGCGAAACTGGAAAAGCCGATGCAATTTCCTACTTTTTATCTGACATGATTCCCGATATGCGAGAGATGATTTGATCTTTTTTTGACTTCTAGCTACTCTCTTTAGAGATGATACGGAAGTTACTCAACTGGCAATTAAAGATTAGTGAAGAGGGCAAACCGCTTGCGCGTTTGCGTCCCCTTTTTTCCGCCCTCGACGCCTTCGTCTACGAGGTGCCCATCGAAACAAGCTCGGGTCCTGCGATTCGAGATAGCGTCGATATCAAGCGTGTCATGATGCTCGTCTTTTATGCGCTTCTTCCCTGCACAATTATGGCTGTGATCAACAGTGGGACGACTGGCTTTGTGTATGGCAGCGGCAGCGGCGAATTGATGCAAGCCTACATGCAGGCATCTGGCTCTCTTGGGGGGTACTTTTCCTTTCTCTGGGCCCATCTGGGCAGCATTATATACGAGGGAATGCGCGCCTTTTTGCCCGTCTTAATTATCACATATATCGTGGGTGGCTTTTGGGAGGCTCTCTTTGCCTGCATCCGCGGGCACGAGATTTCCGAGGGCTTTTTGGTTACGGGTATTTTATTTGCTCTAATCATGCCTCCAACGATTCCCTATTGGCTGATTGTTGTTGGCGTCTCATTTGGTATCGTCGTCGGAAAAGAGCTCTTTGGCGGCACGGGGATGAATATTTTAAATCCCGCACTCACCTGTCGCGCCTTTTTATACTTTGCCTATCCCAATAAGATGACAGGCGACATTTGGGTTGGAACCAATCCAACTACAATTCGCGAGAGCTTATTAAAAATTGAGGGCGTTACCCAAGCGACGATGCTCAATATTCTAAATGCAAGTAGCGAGATCAAACGGGTCCATGTTGAGGCAATTGGCAAGTTTTTAAAAGGCAGTGGGCAAACCCTTGAGCAGATCGAATTGTATGTCACAGAGGCGCTTAAGCTGCCTCAGGAGTACTTTGGAGAGGCCTATCAACTCGCAAGGCTACAGTTTGGCGAAGGGATCATGACTAATGGCAACTTCTTCTTTGGCAATATGCTCGGCTCTTTTGGTGAGACCTCTGTACTTGCCTGTTTAATTGGTGCTGTGATTTTACTTGTGACACGGGTCGCCTCCTGGCGCACGATGGCAGGTGTTGTCATTGGCGCGTATGCGACAGCACTGCTTTTTGAGTATGGCGCAATCTGGATTGGAGATATGGCCCCTGCTAAGTACGCCTTCCCCGCCTACAAACACTTTCTCATTGGATCGCTCGCTTTTGGACTTGTCTTCATGGCAACTGACCCCGTCTCCTCACCGACTATGAATAGCGCCAAGTGGGCCTACGGTGTGATCATTGGCATTTTAACTCTTGTGATTCGCATCGTTAACCCTGCATTTCCAGAGGGTGTGATGCTCGCGATTTTATTTGGGAATGTCTTCGCTCCCCTTCTCGATAAAATAGCTCTCAAGCAGTTTAGGAGGTTCCGGCATGTATAGCACCCGCCAAACGGTTACCTTTATTGCGATTTTGTGCTTTGCTGTTGCACTCATTTTATCCACACTCGCAAGTCTTTTAAAAGATCCTCAAGAGCGCGCAAGAGAGCTCTATCGCAGCAAGCAGCTCTTGATCTCTGCGGCCATTATTAGCCCAGAGGGCAATCTGCAAATGCCAGATGGTTCAAATGCGAAGTGGCAAAAGGGACTTGTTCCTAGCGACCTACCAACACGCGCAAGCGATCGGGTGATTTTAGAGATCTATGAAAAGCGCGTGCGCCCCATCCTCACCAATTCGCAGGGTGATGTAATCACCTTTCAAGAGGCGGGCACAACGGTGCAAAACTACATCGAGGAGCACTGGAAGCGCGGCTTCGCTCGCTTGCCTCAAAAGCTTCTCTATGAGATTTTGGGGGATAATGGTCAGGTGAATGGCTATGTCATTCCGATCAATGGATTTGGACTGTGGGGGCCGATTTACGGCTACCTTGGACTCGAAGGTGATGCCGATACGGTCACCTGGACGACATGGTATGATCAGATTGAAACGCCAGGTTTGGGAGGCAACATTGAGCTTGCCAGCTGGCAAGAGCAATTTGATGGAAAACAGATCTTCAAACCTGGAATGGGAAGCCTAGAAAAAGCGCCTCTAGGTATTACAGTTGTGCGCACAACAGTCAATGAAGAATTTGGCGAAAGTCCTGAGGGCAAAAGCGCTGTCGATGGAATCACTGGAGCCACTGTCACCTCAGTTGGCGTGACGCAGGCCTACAAACAGAGCCTAAAACCCTATAGAAACTTCTTAATCAAGGCAAATGAGAGATGGCGGGCAAAAAGCTAAAGTACATCACAGAGCAGCTCTGGGAAAACAACCAGATTCTCGTTGCGGTTCTCGGTATCTGCTCAGCACTTGCAGTCACAATTAAAATCAGCGTTGCCCTGGTTATGGGCGCTGCTGTCATTTTTGTCACAGGCTTTTCCTCGATGCTTGTCTCCATGATTCGCAACTACACCCCTCCGAGTGTGCGCATGATTGCACAGCTTGCAATCATCTCCACATTTGTCATTATCGTCGATCAGCTCCTGAAGGCCTACTCCTTTGAAATGTCAAAAACCCTCTCGGTCTTTGTTGGCCTCATTATCACTAACTGCCTAGTCATGGGCCGCGCTGAGAGCATGGCCAAAAATGTTACCCCGATACCGGCCTTCCTAGATGGCGTTGGAGCTGCTCTTGGCTACGCCGTTGTTCTCTTTATTGTGGGAGCGATTCGCGAGTTTTTTGGCTTTGGCACCCTCTTTGACATTCGCATTATCCCCGACTCGTGGTATGCCAGCGCCGCTCACCCCGACGGCTACCTCAACTCCAATATCATGGCCCTGCCCCCCTCTGCCTTTTTTATCCTTGGTGGCATGATCTGGATCTACAACATCATCAACAAACAGACGGAGTCTTAGCGCTATGTGGATGGGCCCCTATCACATTCTCAATCTCCTCGGTATTGCGATCCAGGCGATCTTCATCCAAAACATCCTACTCTTTAACTTCCTAGGCATGTGCTCCTACCTCGCCTGCTCAAACAAACTCAAAACAGCCAATGGCCTGGGACTTGCCGTCTTTGTCGTGATGACTCTCTCTGGAATTCTCAACTGGTTTGTGCACACCTTCATCACAGGTGAGGGCGCCCTCTCATGGATCACCTCGCAAAACATCGACCTCAACTTCCTTGAATTTCTCATCTACATCTCAATCATCGCAGCCCTTGTGCAGATTTTGGAGATGATTATTGAAAAGTACTCCCCCGCTCTCTACAGAGCGCTTGGGATGTATCTACCGCTCATCACAGTGAACTGCGCTATTCTCGGAGCATCGCTCTTTGCAACGATTCGGGAATACCCCCTCATTCCAAACACGGTTTATGTCGCCTCAACGGGCCTTGGCTGGTGGCTGGCAATTGCACTCATTGCCTCCATCCGCGAAAAAATCACCTACTCAAATGTTGTGCCCGGGCTACGCGGGATGGGAATGACTTTTGTTGTCACAGGTCTAATGGCGCTTGCTTTCATGGGTTTTACAGGAATTGCCCTCGATCAGATTACGCCTGAAGATACCTATCCAGAAATTGTGCAAGATCCCCCACACTCTCCTGAGTAGATTTTACGGTTTGATCCACCAGTGAGTCTGCCAATTGGGGTACTTGAAACCGTGATCATCTGGTTGATTTTGCTGAGAAATCGTATGATTCCAATCAGCAACAAGGGCCATTGCCTCCTGATACCTCTGCCGCTCTGCATTATCAAGAACCAAAAGACCACCAGATTTTAATATCGAGATAGAAGCCTCTAAACATTGTGCGCGATCACGCCCATCAATTAGGATCATATCCATTGACGCCTCGTTGAACTCAGCGCAAACTTTTGCATAGGATCTTGCCAGAAGTCGAAAATCGACATTTTGAACCAGCCCATGCCTTTGAAGCAGCTGCTTAGTGAGGCGATAAAATTTGGGGTTATGCTCAATGGAGATAAGTTGATTTGTCCGCTTTGCAAGCCAAACCGTTGAAGCGCCTGCTCCAAATTCTAAGATTTTAGGATTTTCTAGTTTGCTCAAATACGCATCAATATAGGTAATCGAAGATTCAGTGAGCCAGGGCTTCGTTCGTAGCTCTTTTGTAAAGGCAACAAGAGGGAGAAAAAGGAAACATAGCCTTAAGAGAGTAATTTCTGATATTCCTCTTTTGTGAGCAGCTTCTCCACCTGATTGGGATTTGAAACCTCGATTTCAAATAGCCAGCCAAGGCCTTCTGGATCTTTATTTAGAGCTGAAATGTCATTTTTTAGAGACTCATTGACAGCAACTATCTTGCCTCCTGCGGGGCAATAGATATCAGCGGCTGCCTTAGTCGATTCTAAAACGCACACCTCTTCGCGGCCTTCAAGATGGTCACCAATTTTGGGTAGCTCAACGAAGACAATTTCGCCAAGCTCTTCTTGAGCGTGAGCAGTAATGCCAACGATGCCAACATCACCCTCCATTTTAATCCATTCATGTGAGTCTGTAAATTTCATAGCCGCTCCAAGTTTGAACCATCATCCCAACTCACGGATTTTATGCCTAGACTTTTTAACGTTTAATAGAGAAGATCAGTCAATGAAAAAAGGCATAATGCTCTTGAGCTTGTGGACTTCCATCTGCTTTAGTGAAAGCTACAAACTCTACAGTTTTTTGACACCCATTTATGAACCAATTTATAGAGATTTTTTTCTCCCCTCCTTGGAAAAGGAACCCCTGATTGAACTTCATCTGCATGAAATTGGGCAAATTTCTACCTCTGGGATGAATGGATCACCTGGCTTTCGAGAAACAGTTTGGAATAAACTCGAAATGCTTGAAAAAGCCATTTTAGATGCGCAAGATGGGGAAATTATCTTCTACTCGGACATCGATATTGTTTTTCTCAAGCCTTTTGTCAGAGAGACACTTAGACACCTTGCAGAACATGACTTTGTTGTTCAGCAGGGATGGCCTGCAAAAAGCGCTTGTTCAGGATTTTTTGCTCTGCGCTGCAATAAAACCACAGAGCAATTTATTCAACGGGCCTTGAGACATGCCAAAGAGCAGAAAATTAATGACCAACCCGCAATTCGACACACACTTACACATGCAAAAGATCTTACATGGAAGTTTCTTCCAATTGCAAACTTTCCCAATGGGGCCTATGCAATGCAAAAACGGCATCTCTACGCACCTGGAGCGCTTGTGAGACTCAATGATCAGGCATTGATTTTCCATGCAAACTGGTGTAAAAATCTTCAATATAAATACCATTTTATCAACGAGGTATTGAAATGCGTCTCTTACTAATTCTTTTTTTCCTATCCTCAATCCACGCGGCAAATTTACCACAAGATTGTCTCTCTCTTATCGATAGATACAGCGATGGTTCAATTTACATTGACCAAGAGGAGCGGGAACAAAATAAGAGTGAGATCGAATGGATCAGAAAAAAAAATCCCTATCAAGGAGGCTACAAGCTAAACGAAAAGAAAATTCGGCAAGAGTATCTCTCAATCGTTAAACGCATTGTTAGAGGAGTCTTTGAGCTTGGAGAGCATCCAAGAAAAGATGTCCCCAATTACCGAGGAATTCACAAAGAGCTTCGCTATACAATGGTCTCAGGACAAGCCATAAATACCCTTTGGCAATTAATGAAAGATGTTGAAGAGAGAGCTATTGAGGGCGATTTTTTAGAGGCAGGGGTTTGGCGTGGTGGCGTCTCGATTTTCATGAAGGCTTTTATTCACGCCTATGAAAATACAAAGCGTCATGTTTGGGTGGCTGATTCTTTTGAGGGCTGGCCAAAGATTGAAGATGATCCGGATACCATTCGCTGTAATAACGCAGTAAAAAAATGGATTATGGTCTCAGATAAGGCGGTCCAAAGGAATTTTGCTCGCTGCAATCTATTGGATGAAAAAGTCCACTTTCTCAAAGGGTGGTTCAAAGATACCCTAGCAAAGGCCCCCATTGAAAAGCTCGCTATTTTACGATTGGACGGCGATCTCTATAGCTCCACTAAAGAGTCAATTGAAGCGCTCTATCCCAAACTTGCCGTTGGAGGCTATATCATTGTCGATGACTACAACATGTTCCCCGGGTGCAATCAAGCAATTGATGAATATAGAGAAAGCCATGGAATTACAGCGCCGATGTATCGACAAGGAGCTAGATGTAAAGGCGTCTACTGGAAAAAAGATTATTAAAATAATTATTATTATCTAAACTATTAATTATTATAGATTTAATTAATAATTAATTGTATAATACTTAATTATGGAAAATGCCGGGTCAATGGCACAGAGCTCCTCACACCACGGAGCTAGCTTTTTCTATCACCATAGACATCTCATCACTAAGGTCGCCTTTGTGATCCCGATTGTCCTTGAATCGATGCATTTTCTCTACCAGGCAATCACCCATCGCAAGGAGATCAAGGCAGGCGCTGCTAGTCTCTTAGAGCAGCTTAAAAAGCCCCTCTCAATTGACCCGCGCAAGGTAGCCAAAGTCGTTTTCAGCGCGCTTGCAATTGGTGCTATTGGCGCCGCCTCCTTCTACCTTCTACCTGGGCTATTTGCCGCCTCAGCGACCCTATTTGGGGTCTCTATGGTCGTAAAGACTGCAAAGCACCCCACCTGGATACGCGAGACCTTCAATCGCCTTAGGGGGCGCATTGTTCAATCCTTTACCATCCAAAAGTCAGAACCTCTTTGGAAAGAGGGATTGCGCCTTGCGAAAAATGCTGTGATCACCTCAGTTGTCTTAATCGCAATTGGCGTCTTTTGCGTCGCCTTTAAAGACCTAATCGCTGGAACACTTTTCATCAAAAGCGCAGCCGGTCACTTTAGTCTTAATCCGGCCCTTGTCAAATTTCTCACCAATAAGCTAGTGATTGTCGCCTCATACCTTGCTATGGCAACATGCACCGCTTACCAAAGTGTCATTGCTTTCAAAGAGAAGCGCTACTTGAGCGCCGTCTTTCTTCTCGCTTCTGCAGTCATGGGTTTCTACGGACCAATTGGCATTCTAGCAGGCGCCAAAACTATTGGACTTGTCGATGCGCGCTCGCAGATGCTTGCAGCTCTACCCGGTCTACGCGTTTTGACTCTATTTAGTATGTGGCTCATGGCAGATAACCTCATCTCTCTTTTCGGTGGCGAGGCTGGAAAGAAATTCCTCTCAAATAATGTCCTTATTTCAAATCCAATTGCGATCTTAGGAGCGCTTGTTTTTGGCGCCGCTCTGCAGTTTCTCAATGAATCCCTCTTTACCCGCAAAGAGGTCAAAAAGATCGATGGTAAGAGTTCGATCTGTCAAAAAATCAAAAATGCACTCGTTGGTAAATGGGATGCGGCGCGGGGATTTTTTGAATCGATCTTTGGAACTAAAAAAGAAGCGTTGCCCATTGAGCGGGATGGCGCTCAAGTCGTGAAAGTGGAGCCGTCAAAGGAAAGTGTTGTGAAGAGCCGCGAGGTCGATGCAGTCGGTAGGCAAAACCTAGAGCTGAGCAGATCCCAAGATCGTATCCATGAAGAATTGATCTGGGAAGAAGAAGCTTCATGTCAAAAGAGCGCGATGTAAAATTCGTCTCAATTTTCACCTCTTCAGCATTGGCTAGTGGGTGACTCTCCTCAACGCGCATCCGCGTGACTTCTGCAAATTGCACACCATCTTTATCCTTGGGTAGAGCGACAAAATGGTGGCAAAACTGGTGGATCTGCGTATTTTGCTTAAGATTGCGGGTATCGATAAAAAGCTCCACCCCATCGCCATCGGACACATTGGGAAAGGCGACATCTTCAAACGACTTATCGAACTTGATGAATACAATGAGCCCCTCCTCGTGAGCCAAAACTCCCACATCAGCAAAGCGCTCCTCACCAAGGAGATCTGAGCCCGAACCGAGAAAGTACTCTGAGCGCATCGGTGTAGAGAGCTCAAAACGCTTGGCTCTTTTCATCTGGGCGCTCACTTTGAAAAAGCTCAGCGGAGGCAGTGGGGGCAGCTCATTGAGTGTCGTCATCGCCTGCGAGCTTATCCTCAATAGTGTTTAAGTGGATTGCCTCTTTGCTCACAACCTCTCGAATGAGATCGCTGGCCACGCTACGTGCGATATCCATTCCAAGAATTTCGCGGCCGCGCTTTACCTTTTCAACTAATTTAGTTGCATCAACATCCTTTGAAGTGATCTGCAAGAAGCCAAGACTCTCCTTTCCAATGGTGATCACATCGGTCCACTCTTTTGACTTCATGCGGAAAATTGCGCTGTCAACAAGTTGATTTGGGGATTTGCGCAATGCCTTTTCCTGGCTGTATTGCAGCTTCCACTGATCGGCGAGATCTGCACGTGCAGAGAGCACATCATCTGCTTTGACAGGCTCTTCACGCTTAACAAAAGAGCTGATTGTATTCTCTTTACTCTGATGCTTCATAAGAGTGACAAGGTGGGGGTAAAAGCGCATATTTTCGCAATTGCCCTTTTTGCACTCAATCTTGCCCATCTCTGTAAGTAGAGGAGCAAAGAGCAATCTTCCCACATCTTCGCGTACATCGGCTAGAAGCTTCCAGCTTCCCTGTCCATTTTGAAACTTAGCAGCGTGCGCGCCACGGATAGTTGGATAGTAAATTGACAAACGCTCATCGACAAGAGCCTTGGCAATGCTGCGCTCTTTTGCCTCTTTGTAGGTCAAAATTGAAAGCTCATCATCTCGATCGATAACCTCGATGCGGTAGATTTGCTTACCAGAAGTGTTTAGCATCTCAGGCATCGATTTTGAAAGAGCCTTCTCTAAAATGCCCGTATTGTCAAAACCCTCAAGGCCAAATACAAGACCACCACTTGTGATTGCAACCTCTTTGCGCGTGAGCTCAGCGTTGTCTAGCGCCTCGCTTGCCCACTCGGGATGCTCCAATACGATCTGCTCGCGTGTAAATGCATCGAGTTGTGCACGTACTTCAGGCAAAAGCCTCTCGATGGCGCCCATGCGGTCGCTCTCTTTTGGCTTAAGCGCAGGGAAGTTTTTGCACAATTTGCCCCAAAAAGCGTCGCTTCTTTGAAACTCCCACATCTCCTTGACACCAACAGACTGGGCGAGCTGATCGGTGCTCACCTCCTTGACATCCAAGAGATAGCGCTTTTGAACCAAGTTAGGAAAGCGCTTTGCTAGATGGGCAGGCTCTTTGAAATTGTTGCGAGGAAGTTGAAGTAGATCTGCCTCACGCATCGCAGGCTTTTCGGCAATTGCCTCGACATACATTTGGAACTGCATGAGATCTTCAAAATCTTTTAAGACAAGCTCACTGGGGAGTTGAAAGAGATCAAATGAGATCTCCTCTTGAGCATAGTCATTGAAATTACGGTAGATGAGTGGATCAACGGCAATCTTTCCCTTGGCATTCTCACAGAGTCTGCGCATCAAAAGAACCTCTTTCCAAATGGCTACAGCCTCTTTCTCTTTAATGCGCATTCCAGCAAGGGTGCGCGCAAAGTGGCCTTTGACCTCATCTTCACTCACCTCGCGACCCATGCGCTTGAGCGTTTGCATTCCATTTGCGAGCAGTGAAGCGCGCGCCTCATCGTCTGAAACGGTGAAGCCAATAGATTTTGCATAGCGAGCGCCATTGTGAACAAACTGCGTCATCAGCTGAACAAAGCGATGGCCAAACCAATCTGCAGGAGAGTGGGCATAAAAGAGAGTCAAATCGCCCGACTGAACCATTGGATCGGGTTGAGCAAAGCCCATTTGACTTTGTTGATAGTAGAGAATTTGGCGTAAAAATTGCGCCGGAAAATCACTCTGGTCGAGATAGAGGCGAACAAGCGAGTTAAACACCTTAACGGGATTGTCATCGCTGTTTTCCTTAAAATCTTTGAAATCTTTGGCAAACTTCGGTGCAAACTGATTCCACACATTTTCTGCGCTTAAAAAAGGAACTTGAGGATTTGCATAGGGTTTGAAGCGCTTGAAGTTGTCACATTTTGTCTCAAATTCGACTTGAAGATCTTTGATGTAGGCCTGCACGACCATCGAGGCGATACCTGTGCGCAGTAGGTCATTGCGAATAACCCCATCATTGAAGATGTTGGGCTGCTCTTTGAAGTGGCTATCTGTCACATCTTCGCAATCGCTTGCCAAAAAGCGCGCCATCTTTTGCATTTTCTGGTACTTCATGGTCGAGCCATCAACTGCAGTGCCAATGACGTGATCTCGCTCGGATGAAGAGGGCCCGTCCTGGCCACGCTGAACGCCAAAGAAAGAGAAGGTAATGACGATTACGAAGGTGACGACAATATAGATGCCTTTTTGGTGTTTTCTAAGAAATTGCAGCATGGGTGGATCCTATCAAAAAAAATACTCGACAGATCATACTGCAATGTGCCGATTTTATCAAATGGTTTAGCTCTCAGCTCTGCATACGAAACAATTGCATTTTAGACACTTAAATTAAATTAATTATTATATATTAATTAATTCAAAATTCATTTATAATACTAACAATAATAATAAGATTTTAATATGGAAAGCAGTAGATCGTTAACAGCCGCGATTGTGCACCCAACTGCCTCTCACTTGCATGAGCCAACTCATTTGAAGACACAAGATCTTCAGGTTAAGAGAAGCTATGTGAGAATTGCTGGGCTCTTTTTCATTCCGGTAGTCGGTCAGGTGGTCTACCTTCTGATCAAAGCAGTTCAGATGGTCTACGAGGCGTGCATCTATAAGCCCTTTGAAGGGGAACTTAAACTGCGCAAGCAGATCAAAAAGCTCGATTTAGGCCTCTCAAACAACACCGTGCGTAAAATCGTTCGCCTGAGGCAGAAATACCTTGAGATGGGCGGCAATCACAGGATCTACAAAAACAATGTGCTTTTCAAAAAGGGCTCTGTTCCTCTCACGATGACGATTGTGAATAATAAGACCTTTTTTACCCTTCACGATCGGACAGTTCCCGATGACTCGCAAAAGGTGAAGCGCTCTTTAGAGATTGATGAGAGCGGCTCTCCGTTTTTGGTTACTGAGGTCAGAACAAAAGAAGAGGCGCACTTCTTCCCCTCCGATTTTCAGGTTCCACTCCATGGAAATTCCGATGAAGAGCGTGATTTTACGTGCTATGTGATTCGCAAAGATAGTGACTTAAAGCAGCTCTATCCCGAGGAGTACAACCCTAATTCGGGAGAAGTTGATGTCGCTTTTCACGTTGACTATGCAGCAAAATCTTTCATCGCACAAATCATCACCTTTGGCCAAGAACTTGCCTCACGTGGGTATGTCAACCGTCGCGTGAACCATGCAGGGTTTGTTCTTGGACGTCGCGGAAATGACCTAGTTTGCGCCGATTCGATGGGCGTTACGCGCACAGCACTTGAGTATCTACTTCCAGTCAAAGATGAGTTTTCTGGAACGCAAGAGCTTCACGTCTTCCGCTTCCAAAATGCGGAAAGAGCTAAGCGCTTTTTAGAGTCGCATGTGATTCAAAATGTGAACCAGATTGACTCGCATAAACAAGTTCGCAGAGTGCGCACAGCTGAAAAAAAGCGGGAAAATAATATCTACTCGTATGCCGACTGTGTTGCTTCTGTATTTAGAAGAAATGGTTTTGGCACTGAAGCGAGAAAGCAAATTGGCTGGGGCGTGTATGCGGCCCTACACAACCAGCGCGTTACCCACACGCAAGGTTATGCCTATCGCAGGTTCTGCTCACCATTTGTAACTCTTTCAATGCAGGTAGCTCGCTACATGGATACGCTACCTCCTCGCGAGCTCAATCGCTTGCGCACACTTCCCCGTGAAGAGGTTGTTGAGTATGTGCAAAATGACTTGATGCAATCTCCCCTGAGAGCAAAGCCGACCTTCAACATCAATTCACGCTTTGTTCAACCAAGCACGTTGCACCGTCGGTTTGTCAAAGAAGCGGCAAGCTACGTTGTCGTCCCACCGTCAAGCTAGTAAGCCTTGGAAAAAACGGCCCAGGTTGTTGTTTCGCTACCGGTGAAAAAGCATTTCGCTTTTTCCCCCTGGTGGGCAAAGGGCAGGCAACGGATCGTCAATCCACGCTCTTTTTGAATCTTCTCCTCTAGCGTGCGATCGCCTCCCCATGGGCAGAGGGCAAATCCCCCTTTTCCAGCAAATAGCGCGTCAAAGTCCTTTTGTTCCAAAATGCGGTGGGTGTTCTCTTTGAGATGCTTTTCAGAGCGATCTAAAAGGGTCTGTTGGATCTCATCGAGATAATTTGAGATATTGGCGACTAGCTCGCTTCGCGTAGGGAAGGCTTTATCTTTATGCTCTTTGGTGCGCATACAGAGACAGACCTTATCTTCATCGACCTCTCGAGGGCCAACCTCAATTCGAATCGGGACACCTTTTTTGATCCAATCCCAGCTCTTTTCCCCACCTCGCATGTCGCGGGTGTCAATGTGAACTGTCGCATCGAGCTCTTCTTTGAGCCTTTCGCAATAGTCCATCACCTTGGCGCGCATCTCCTCTTTGTGAACAATCGGGATAATCACAACCTGTTTGCCAGCAACGCGTGGGGGCAAAATCATCCCATCATCATCGCCGTGGGTCATGACCATGGCACCAATTAGGCGGGTCGTAGAGCCCCAAGAGGTAGTGTAGCAAAATTGCGATCCCCCTTCGGCACTTTGAAATTCGATATTCGAGGCTTTGGCAAAGCGCTGGCCGAAGTAGTGGGAAGTTCCGCACTGCAACGCCTTGCAATCTTGCATGAGCGCTTCGAAGGTAAATGTGTTTACGGCTCCTGGGAAGCGCTCGGCCTCCGATTTTTCACCAGGAATAGTTGCAATGGCAAGCACCTCGCGAGCAAATGTCTCATAAACATCGAGCATTTCGCGCGCAGTCTCCATTGCCTCCTCTGCTGTGGCATGAGCTGTGTGGCCCTCTTGCCAAAGAAACTCTGCAGAGCGCAAAAACAGGCGTGTGCGCATCTCCCAACGGACGACATTGGCCCACTGATTGATTTTGAGCGGCAGGTCTCGATAGGAGTCGATCCACTTAGAAAAGGTTTCGCCGATGATCATTTCAGATGTAGGACGAACGACTAGGGGCTCTTCGAGCTCTCCATCGGGGTCGAGTCCCCCCTCGCTGTTTTTCTTCAGGCGGTGGTGGGTAACAACGGCGCATTCGGTAGCAAAGCCTTCGACATGCTCGGCCTCTTTTTCAAAATAGCTGAGTGGAATGAAGAGGGGGAAATAGGCGTTTTCCACTCCTCGCTTGCGAAACTCGCTATTCATTAGGGCCTGCATATTCTCCCAGATGCTATAGCCCCACGGCTTGATGACCATGCAACCGCGCACGGGTGAGTGCTCGGCCAGCTGGGCCGCTTTGATGACCTCTTGGTACCAGTTGGGGAAATCTTCTTCTCGTGTGGGGGTAATGGCTCTCTTTTTCATATTAGGACATAATAGCTTGTTTTAGACTTTCTTTCACTTGATTTCTCATCTCATCGAGATGTTTGAGATCCTCTAATAAATAGAAGGTGTTGCGGCCCATTGCCTCGTTGACGCGAGAGCCAGGTAGTAAAAGGGCATCGAGTAAATCTTTGTCGGGGCGGGCAAGGGAGATCGTCCCCTGATGCAAATAGCCCTGCGCCTTGCTGCGTTGCGCAGCGCCTGCGACCTTTACATCTCCGACCATGACGTCGTATTTAGTCGGTTTTGCCATGCAAAAGTTGCGCGAGCTCTCATCAAGTGGAATTGGCTCTGCTGGCAGTAGCCCCAGAGTCCCCTCGGGAATGAGCGCGTGCAGCGCCCGCTTTACCTTGTGATTGACATAGTCGTAATTATCTAAGGTGCGTTTGTGATAGCCTTCGTGACCTGCGGGAATGAGAACGGAAAAAGCCAGGTCCCAGATGTGGAAGACAATTCCTCCGCCAGTGGGGCGCCGAGCGAGCTCAATGCCGAGTTCGCGTGCGCAGTCTAAGTCGAGAAATTTCTCGGGTTTAATGAAGTAGCCGTAGGTACCGCATTTCACTTGCCAATCGTAAAAATGGAGGATGGCTGGGCCGTTTGGATCGAGGCGATTGAGCAGCTCATCATCGATTTCCATGTTTTTTTCTGCACTGTTTACTCCGGTGTCAATTAATTGCCAAGCCATAACTCTCTCGTTTTTAACGTTTTAAAACGTTTTGCCAAAAAATAACCCAACTCATAGAATGACGAATCTAGGGCCATTGTGCTAGAATACCAAATACGTAGCTAATAAGGAATCTCATATGTTTGATAAATTCACGAACCGTGCAAAACAAGTCATCAAACTCGCCAAAAAAGAGGCGCAAAAACTCAACCACAATTATCTTGGCACTGAGCACATCTTGTTAGGCTTGATGAAACTCGGTCAGGGCATTGCGGTGAATGTGCTGCGAAATCTTGGTATCGACTACGACACTCTGCTATCAGAGGTAGAGCGCATCGTCGGTTTTGGCCCCGAAATTCAGGTGTATGGAGATCCCACTTTGACGGGCAAAGTAAAAAAGGTCTTCGAGTTTGCCAACGATGAGGCCTCCTCACTCAATCACAACTACGTTGGGACAGAGCACTTGCTGCTCGCCCTAATTCGCCAATCTGATGGCGTGGCGACACAAATCCTTGAGAACCTCAATATCAACCTCAAAGAGGTGCGCAAAGAGATCTTAAAAGAGCTCGAAACATTTAATTTGCAACTTCCCCCAATGGGCATGGTCTCGCAGGGAGGCGCAACTGGACGTGAAAAAACCGCAGGTGGAGCAACAGGCGATAAGATGCCTGCACTCAAAGCCTACGGCCACGACCTCACTGAGATGTGCAAAGAGGGAAAACTCGATCCTGTGATCGGCCGCAAAACTGAGGTGGAGAGGCTCATCCTGATCCTATGCCGCCGCCGGAAAAATAACCCTGTTCTCATCGGTGAAGCGGGTGTCGGTAAAACAGCAATCGTTGAGGGCCTTGCTCACGCGATTGTGTCCGGTGATGTCCCTGAAAATCTTGCGAAGAAAAAGCTCATTTCTCTCGATCTCACTCTGATGATTGCTGGAACCAAATACCGCGGCCAGTTCGAAGAGCGCATCAAGGCTGTGATGGATGAGGTGAAAAAGAGCGGAAACGTTTTACTCTTCATCGACGAGATGCACACAATTGTTGGCGCTGGTGCCGCAGAGGGTGCAATTGATGCCTCTAACATTTTAAAGCCAGCTCTATCGCGTGGTGAGATCCAATGTATTGGCGCAACGACGTTAGAGGAGTACCGCAAAACCGTTGAAAAAGATGGCGCACTTGAAAGGCGCTTTCAAAAAATCATGGTCGCTCCCCCATCGCTTGAAGAGTCTGAAGAGATTCTCGGTGGCCTGAAGGGTAAATATGAAGATCACCACAAGTGTAGCTACACAGAAGATGCAGTTAAAGCAGCTGTTATTCTCTCAGATCGCTACATTTCTGGTAGGTTCCTTCCAGATAAGGCGATCGATCTTATTGACGAGGCGGGCGCAAAAGCGCGCATCTCAATGCTTCATCAACCGAATGAAATCACCGAGTTTGAAGAGAAAATTGAAGAGCTTCGCCTTGCAAAAGAGGAGGCGATTGGCAAACAGGAGTATGAAAAAGCGGCAAAGCTGCGCGATAATGAAAAGACGCTGCGTGAAGAGCTCCAGGAAATTCGTACGAATTGGGAAAAGAGCAAAGACGAGCGCAAGGTGATTGTCGATGAAGAGGAGATTGCAAAGGTAGTCGCCCGCGTCACCGGCATCCCTGCAACGCGCTTGACTGAGACTGAGGCGCAAAAGGCGCTGCGTATGGAGGAGATTCTTCAAGAGCGCATTGTCGGACAAAACCAGGCGCTCACCCAAGTGTGCCGCTCTATCCGCCGCTCGCAAGCAGACGTTAAAGATCCCAATAGACCAATTGGCGCCTTTATCTTCCTTGGGCCAACAGGTGTCGGTAAAACCCTTCTCGCTCGCACACTCGCAGAGCAGCTCTTTGGAGGAGAGGATGCCCTGATCCAGGTCGATATGACAGAATACATGGAGAAGTTTGCCGTCTCAAAAATGACCGGCTCGCCTCCAGGATATGTCGGTTACGAAGAGGGTGGACAGCTCACCGAACAGGTGCGTCAACGCCCCTACTCTGTTGTTCTCTTTGATGAGATCGAAAAGGCGCACCAAGATGTGAATAACATCCTCCTTCAAATTCTTGAAGAGGGGCGACTCACCGACTCATTTGGGCGCAAAATCGACTTCCGCAACACCATTATCATCATGACCTCAAACCTTGGCTCTGACCTCATTCGCCGCTCAACTGAGCTCGGTTTTGGCGTCACTGAAGGAATGATTTCCTATGATGAAATGCAGGAGAAGATCGACAAAGCTGTGAAAAAGCACTTCAAGCCCGAGTTCATCAACCGCCTAGATGGCGTTGTGATCTTTAAAGCGCTCGATAAAGAGCAGCTCATCCACGTGATGGAGCTTGAGGTAAATAAGCTGAAAAACCGCCTGGCCAAGCGCGATATCACAATCGAGCTCGATGAGTCGGCGCAAGACTTCCTTGTTACGCAAGGCCACGAGCCCGAAATGGGCGCTCGCCCCCTGCGTCGCACAGTGACAGAGCAGCTTGAAGACCCTCTTGCAGAGATGATTCTCAAAGAACCCGATCTCACTGCAGACTTCATCGTTAGTGCCAAAGATGGCAAGCTTGTTTTCAATGAAAAGGGCAAGAAGGCGAAGAAGAGCTCAGCAAAAAAAGAAGAGATGGCGCAAAAATAATCACTTTTTCAAGCAGGGGCAGTGTGCTGTCCCTGTTTGAACGAGCTTGATATCACCTTCCAAAATAACGCGACACGACTTTTGTGAGGAGAAGTAAAGCGCACGATCTCTCACCGTATCAACGCGCCAATGTTGCGCACAAGCCACGTGTGTCACACCTTTAATATAGTCTCTATTGTAGTTGGCTTTCTTCTTTCCACACCTCTCACAATAAAAAATGACCAGAGCAACGTCAACTACTGAGCCAAGACTCAGGCCTAAATATTCAGCCACTTTTTGAGAGGAAACAGTAGCTTCCTTCGATAAATCAGAACATATGATGGCACTCATAGAAAACTACAAATCAATTTGTTCCCTCTGCATGATCGTCTGAATGAAAGACCCCCTCTCTCAAGAAAAACGAGAGAAGAAAACCAACGATTAATAAAATTGGCAGTGCGCTAAGGGCAATGTGGTAATTTTCTAAGCTATAGCTCGGAGCACCATCGACCATCTTGCCTGCCCAGTGCCAATCTAAGAGCACGCCAATTGCCGGTTGCATGATCGAGCCCACAAGAGCAATTAGGCAGTTTGTGAAGGCGACAGCAGTCGCCTTTGATTTCTTGTCATTCACCTCGATTGCATAAGAAAAGTTGAGGAGCTCAGCGGCAGAAAAAAGCCCAATGAAAAAAAGAAGTAAATAGACAACAAACGGATGCCACTTCAAGAAGATCAACGCACACAAAAGCACAGTCGTCACAAGCATGCTTGCGCTAAGAACGCCCTGTCGCCGCTTCATGTAGTCGGAAATATGCCCAATCAGAGGGCCGCCAACCATCCAGCCGATAAAAAGCATCGAAATGGCAAAGCCCGCCGCCTGCCGATCCCAGCCGTAGGCCGCCTGCAAAAATGGCACGCCCCACAGTCCCCCAACCACGCTCGTGGTCAAGTAGAAAAAGACCGCCACAAAGGCATTGATCCAGCTGTAGCGATTTTTCATGACCTGTTTGAGAGAGCTCAAAATGTGACGATCCTCGCTCTCCTTAAAAAAGTGCGCAGGCTCGCGACCCACACCCACCCAAATGAGCCCCGCCAAAAGAATTCCTGCAACACCCAAAACCATCATTACCGGCCGCCACTGGTACAAATGGACTGCCACACTCAGCGGCCCGCCACCAAAAACAGCGCCCAGCATACCAATTGAGTTTGCCAGGCCAATGACAAGCGCCTGCTTTCCCTTAGGAAACCAGTGGCTACATACGTAGATCATCCCCACAAAAGCAAAAGCAGAGCCCGCCCCAATCAGCATACGGCCGAAGCAGGCGACCCAAATCTCCCCCGTAAGGCCAAAAAAGATCGTACCCACCCCGCAAATTAGCGAAGCGAAAGAGAGGAGCCTTCTGACACCAAAGCGGTCCATCATCACCCCCACCGGAAGCTGGAGCGGCGAGTAGGCGTACAAATAGAAAGCCGCGAGAAGGCCGATGAGGCCCGCGCCCACATCGAAGGCGTCCATCAGCTCGGGCACCATGACGCTGGGTGAAATTCTGAGGAGGTATTCGTAGAAGTAGAAGAAGGCAGCGAGGCCCCAGACCACCCACTTTAGCGAAGAATTCTTTACATCTGATCTCATAATCGCAGAATCATAACAGAATTGGCCATTCTCGCCAAATCGCACATAACCTACATGGCTTGTAAAGCCGCTTTACAAGCTATGGTTTCTCTATGTAAAGCCAGAAAAATTTCAGTTGTAAAGCGGCAAGCCGTTTTGCAAGTGCGTGATTTTTTTAAAATTGTCAGAGTGATCCAGATGTAAGTGATCTGACGCAGTCCAATAGCCCACGCTATTGGCGAGGAAGAGCGCGCCACAGATGGACTTGCTCTGATCAGTTTTTAAGAAAATCCAAGCACTAGTAAAGCGGCTTTACAAGTGACATTGGTGGAGGTTGAGGGCTTCCAGATAGTGCCTTAGATTTGTGCTAATTAGAAGATGAGGTGCTAGATGAAGCCCCCCTATTAAAGGGAGGATTCCCAGTGTTTGATAAATGTGAGAAGCTCTCTTTTGGAGGGCTTGCTTTGGAGGAATGTGAGGGCCTTTTCGCTAGTAGTGAGGTGGGCGAGCTTTGCGAGGAGGTTCAGGTGGTGACGGTCATTGCAAGCAAAGAGGAAAAAGGCGGCAAAGACGGGCTTTCCATCGAGGGCGCCCCATTCGATTGGATTTTTGGGGAAAGTAACAGCAACAAGATCTTGCGTACCACCCATGAGGAAATCGCGAGTGTGGGGCACGGCGATGCCTTGATTTAGGGCAGTGGGCATGAGCTTTTCGCGGTCGAGGAGCATTTCCGAAACGACGTCGGCATCCATGCTGTGGGAAACGGAGAGCTCTTTCATCGATTCGGTGATGCAAAGCTCTTTGGTTGGGGTTTCAAGATCGATGAGAACATCGCCCTGGTTGAGGGCGCGCATAAGACTGAACTGCTGCCAACCCTTCTGCTCTTCAGTCGGGTAGATTTGCTTTTCGCCACGCTCGCTCATCATCCAGCTTTCCACCTCTTCACGAGAGAAGCGGTACTGCGATTTAATCTTATAAGCGGGAATTTTGCCTTCAGCAATCCACTCGTTAATTTTCTCTTCGGAAACACCGAGAAGCTCGGCGACATCTTGCACTTTCAAATCCATAGTACCACTTATATCAGTGTTGGTTGATTAGTTCAACAACATCGTGAACGCGCATGGCCCCTGTGAGTTTACCTCTGAGGGTGTCGTCGCGAATGAGGGTGGTGAGCGCGGAGAGGATTTTGAGATACTCCTCTTGGCGATCGGGTGGGCCACCTATCATAAAGATCAGACGTACAGGAAAGCCGTCGAGCGAATCCCACTCAATCCCCTGCGTCTCTTTGACGATGCCAATTGAAATAAAAAAGTCGTCAAAGCTCTCGAGCTTGGCGTGGGGAATCGCAACGCCCATGCCGATGCCGGTTGAGACGATCGCCTCTCGTGTGAGGAGCGCCTTTAAAAACTCCTCGTTCGAGTTAACCATCTCTTTGAGCACCTCATCGCGCGTCTTGGACTTAATAAAGGTGATGCGCTCAACGTCGATGAGCTTGTCAATACTAGTGAGTTCCGCTGTGACCAAAACCGTTTTCTCCTCTTGTCGTCGCCGTTAGATTTTCGTGTATTTCAAATCGGGCGCGCAGTACGGGCGCAACAACGATTTGTGCGATGCGCATTTTTGGCGTGACTTCGAAGGGCTCATCTCCATGATTAATCAGAATCACGCAGAGCTCTCCTCGGTAGTCGGAATCGATTGTTCCGGGGGTGTTCAATACGGTGATGCCGTGCTTGAGTGCAAGACCTGAACGGGGGCGCACTTGTACTTCGTAGCCTTCTGGAAGCGCCATACGAACGGAGGTGGGAATCAGCTTGACCTCACCTGGTTCAATTTCGATGGACTCTTCGATATTTGCACGAACATCTGCCCCTGCGGCCTCTTCTGAGCCGTAGGTTGGCAATAGGGATTCGTCGTCAATTAATACTGGGATTTCAATCTCTTCCATGGTTCCTCGTCAATGTACTGTAGCTGCAGCTTCTATGAGTGTTTCCAATTTTTGTTTTGTGACTGGTGAGACAAGGTTTGTCTCTTTGGTTAGCATGCGTAGGAAAAAAGAGAGTTTGCTCTTAAGTTCGCTACGCGTGGCGATACAATCGATCATGCCCCTTTCAATTAAAAACTCCGATCGCTGTGCACCTGAAGGTAGCTTCTCACCGATTGTCTGCTCGACAACTCGAGGACCTGCAAAGGCAATCAGTGCCTTAGGCTCGGCGATATTGATATCCCCAAGTGAGGCAAACGAGGCGGTGACACCACCTGTCGTTGGGTTTGTTAAAATTGAAATGTAGGGAAGCTTATGATCAGAGAGTTTTGCAAGGGCGGCGGAGACTTTGGCCATCTGCATTAAAGAGAGTGTTGACTCTTGCATCCGGGCTCCCCCCGAAGAGGAGACGATGACAACAGGTAGTCTCTTTTGAATAGCGTATTCAATGAGGCGTGTGAGCTTTTCTCCAACAACTGAACCCATCGATCCTGCCATAAAGCTAAAATCTAGGATTCCAATGGCGACCTTCTGTCCATCGACTAGAGCCTCCCCTGTCACAACAGCATCTTTGCGTTTCACCTTTTCTTGTGCCGCTTGGATGCGCTTTGTGTAGGGCTCTTTGTCAACAAAACTAAGAGGATCGGTTGGTGAGAGCTCTGTCCACATCTCATTGAAGCTCTCTTTATCACAAAGCAAGTCGATCCGCTGATTCACGTTGATGCGGTAATGGAAGTCGCACTTAGGACAGCGGTTGAGATTCTCTTTGAGCTCAGTTGCATGAACCATCTCTTGACAGTCGCTGCACTTGATCCAACCGCTAAATCCGTCGCGTTTACTAGACTGAACTTTGATCTTTGGCTTCTGCTTTGAAAAAAGTCGCATTATGCCCATATAATAAACCTTTCTTTAAGATCAACTTCCATTGTAACGACTTTGCTATTTTTGAGCATTTATAAATCTTTCTTCAACATTATTCCAGTTAATAACTGTCCAAATATTTTTTAAATACTCTGGACGGCGATTCTCATATTGAAGGTAATATGCGTGCTCCCACACGTCTATCCCCAATAGAGGAATCAAACCAGTTGTTGATAGTGGATCTTGGTTGCTGCAAGTGCGAATACAAATTTGACCACGCTCTTTGTGGTAGCCAAGCCAGCACCAACCCGAACCTTGGATTGGACCCGCTTTTGCGTTAAAATTTTCTTTGAACTCGTCAAAAGAGCCAAATTTTTTGTTGATAGCATCGCCAATTTGACCTGTTGGAGGGGTGCCTCCACCCTCAGATTGAGGAGCTAAATTTGTCCAAAAAATGCTGTGGTTCACATGTCCACCACCATTGAACTTAATCGCAGATTGCAGCGCAATCATTTTTGCAACATCGCCTTTTGCCTCAGCATCAGCGTGCTTCTCCAACGCATCGTTAAGATTTTTCACATATGCTGCGTGGTGTTTTTGGTGGTGTAGCTCCATAATTTTTCCAGAAATTGCCGGCTCTAGAGCGCCAAAATCGTAAGGAAGTGAAGGAAGATCGTGTTGTTGATACATGAGATTACCTCGAGTTTTTGCTTAAGAGTTTGTCATGAAGCGCATTTTGTGTCACGGGTCCAATTGAAATTGGACGCACTTTTTTTGGCAGATGGCGCCAAAGGCGCAAAAAGGCATCGACTGTCGAGGGACTTGTGAAAATGACCTCATCGAAATTGCGCAAATCGGGAATCTCTTTGGGTCTGCGTGTAACAGTATCGTAGAGGATGCACACCTGGTGGCGCACTCCCCGCTCAACCAAAAAGTGGGTGAGGAGTGGACGGGCAATTGCCGATCGAGGAAGCAAAATATTAGCGCCTGTAAGATCAACGCTTTCGAGCAACTCAATCATCCCCTCTTGCGATTCATACTCGGCGATTTTGTCGACCTTGAGCCCCTGCTCTTGCATACATTTTGCTGTGCCAGCTCCAATAGCGAGCAGCTTTTTTCCATCGAGCGAGCTTGGCCGCAGCTCCTCAAAATGTTTGCAGAAGAGATTCACTGCAGTTTTGCTTGTAAAAATGATGTGTGTGAAATCGCTGAGATGGGAAAAAGTTGCGCGTATTTCGCTCGAGCATCTCGGAACGATTTCGATAATAGGCAGATGAGTCAAACGGCTATCGGTTTGATAGTTCGTGGGATCGAGTCCCAGATAAAGAGCCTCTTTCATGTTCTCCTCGTGTGTCGATTTTTGCGAAGATTTCAGCCATTTTTTTATTTCCTACAACGGCGAGTTGTCCCTGGAGTGGAGTGACTTCCCCAGGAAGCGTGATGCGATTGAGTTGCACTAGCCCTAGCCGAACGATGGCAGCCTCTGCCATCACTAGGGCATCAAATTTTTTCTGTTTTAGCTGTTCAAGACGTGAGAGCACAGTTCCTCTGACATCAACGAAAGTGAAGTCATCTCTCAAACGCTTCACATTTTCCTCTCGCAATACAGATGAAGTTGCAACGCGCGCACCCTTCGGAAGAGAGTCGATTGTCTCCCCTGGCGCCATAACAAGCGAGTCGCTACGATCAACACCTTTGGTGATTGCTAAGATATCGAGTTCGTAATTTTCTGGGAGGTCTTTTGCCGAGTGAATTGCTACATCAATGCGCCCTTGCAATACCATTTCATCGAGATCGCGCGTGAAAAAATCGGTCTTCCCCAAGGAGCGTAGAGAGGTTTTTAAATCTAGATCTCCATGCGTCAGCACAGAGAGCGTATCAAACTCGATATCAGGATAGAATTTCAGAATTTCAGCGTGGACCTCTTCCACTTGAATCAACGATAGGTGCGAGCTTCTCGCTCCGACTTTTATTTTCATCGCATAACACTTTTAATTGCCTCTTCTACAAGCTCAACCCCGAGAATTTCGATGGAATTTGTCAGGGATTTTGAGAGTCCTTTGAGGTTGCGTTTCGGAATAATCATTTTCGTAAAGCCCATGTGGATTGCCTCTTTGATGCGCGCTTCAATGCGAGAGACGCGGCGCACTTCACCACCAAGGCCGACCTCGCCTACCAAAGCGAGCTCTGGAGGCAGCGCATGGTTGCAAAAGGAGGAGGCGATCGCCATTGTGATGCCCAAATCAATTGCTGGCTCGACAATTTTGATGCCACCGGCAACTGAGACAAAAACATCTAGTGAGTGAAAGTGGTAGTCCATCTTTTTTTCTAAAACCGCAAGAAGTAGTGCGAGGCGGTTCGAGTCAAGCCCTGTTGAACGGCGCGAGGCGCTAGAAAAGGCGCATTGCGCGACAAGCGCTTGCACCTCAACCATAATTGCGCGCGAGCCTTCAATGGTTGGGATAATTACAGAGCCTGGAAGATTCTTCGAACGCTCTTCGAGAAAAATTTCTGAGGGGTTTTGTACCTCGGAGAGACCCATTTCACCCATCTGAAATAGGGTCACTTCATCGGTGGGACCAAAGCGATTTTTCTTCGCACGCAGCATCCTGTAGCCGTGCTGCTGATTGCCATCAAATTCCAAAACCGTATCAACGATGTGCTCAAGCACGCGTGGCCCGGCAAGTTCGCCCGACTTGGTCACGTGGCCAATGATAAAAGTGGTGATTCCCATCCCCTTGGCAATGTGCATACACTCCATCGCAATCTCTTTTACCTGAGTGACAGACCCAGGCAGAGAGGCGAGCTCATTTTTATAGACGATTTGAATAGAATCGAGGATCAAAATATCGGGTTCAATCTGCTCGATTTGCTGCCGAATATTGGAAAAAATTGTCTCGTTGAGCAAAAAAATATCGGGAGAGGTAACTCCTAAGCGTTGCGCTCGCATCGAAGTTTGAGCTGCCGACTCTTCGCCGCAGACATACAAGACGCGCTTGCCCTTGTCTGTGAAAGAGCGTGCGAGCTGCAGCATCAAAGTCGATTTTCCAATCCCAGGATCTCCTCCGACAAGAGAGAGAGACCCCGCGGCCACGCCACCCCCTAAGATACGATCAAACTCGTTAAATCCCGTCTCAACTCGCGCATACTCTTCGGTTTTTACTTCATTGAGTCGGACAGGTCTTGCCGCTTCAACACTGCGCTTTGCTTCAAAGCGTCCAACATTGGGGTCGAGCTTGAGCTCTTCAACGAATGTATCCCAGTTATTGCACGCCGCGCAACTACCGGTCCATTTCTTCTGGCGGGTACCACACTCTTTGCAGACCCACTCTACTTTCTGTTTACTCATATAGGATTACAGCACATTTTGCCGCTTCTTGTTCAGCCTGTTTTTTCGAATTTCCAGTTCCAGTTCCAACGAGCTTCTCTTGGATATAGGCTCCAATAACGAATAGCTTCGAGTGGTCGGGTCCCGTTTCTTTTATCAATTCATAACTAGGCTGACATCGATAGTGCTTTTGTGTCAAATCTTGAAGCTCCGCTTTCCAATTTCTTGGTGGCTCTTTGATTCGATCTAAGACGGTATCGATAAAGTGCTGCAGAAAGAATTTTTCTGCTGAGACAAATCCCCCATCAAGAAAAATTGCCCCAATGATTGCCTCAAAAAAATCGGCAAGAAGTGTTTCACGGCCGCGCCCCTCGTTTTGCCTCTCCCCTTTTCCAAGAAGCAAATAGTCATCGATACCAAGGTGCAAGACGTACTCTCGGCACGCTTTTGCATCGACTAAGGAGGATTTCAGAGAAGAGAGCCGCCCCTCACGGTCTGTCATATTTTGGTGGAGAAAATGGCTAACAATCATCCCAAGAACAGCATCGCCGAGAAACTCAAGTCTCTCATTGTTGTTCTCTAGATCTGAGCGATTTTCATTAGAAAACGAGCAGTGAGAACACGCCTCTAAAAGGAGGTTGCGATCTTCAAACTTGTAATCTAATACGGCCTCTAATGCATCTAGCCGCTCAACCAAATCTGAAATTGATTTTAACATGATTCCACAGGTGGTTGTTGAAGATTTATTATGTCTCAAGTAGACTTTTTTGTCATTTCAAATAAAGGAGCCAACGTGGAATTAATCGCCTCTTCATTTGCGCAAACATCTGAGCCTTATGTATTTGCAAAAATTAAAAATAGTTCTAACATGTTTGCTATTGATTTAGGCATTGGGGACATTTCCGAGCCGCTCCACCCAGACATTCAGGAAGCATTCAAAGAGGCAATTCAAGAGATGTCTATGCGCTCAATTGGCTATGGTCCCGAGGTAGGGCACCTCTTTTTGCGCCAAGCGATTGCCGAAAAGGAAAGGGTCTCACCAGATGAGGTCTTTATCACAGATGGCATCTGCCCCTCTCTCAGTCTTTTTTTGAATCTACTCAAACCGACATGCCGCGTCGCCATTCCGAGCCCCGCCTATCCTCAATATCGCTCTGCGCTCACGATGCGTGGAATGACCCAACTCGTTGAAATCGGCGATCCATGTGATGTGATGATCCTCAACTCCCCCAACAACCCAACAGGAGAGGCGATGAGCCGCGATGAACTCGGTGAGCTCGTCGATAAAGCGCGCTCATGGAAGGCGTTGATCCTCTTTGATGCCGCCTATGAAGCCTTCATTTCATCTGATGAAATCCCCCATTCAATATTTGAAATTGAGGGGGCGCGCGAATGCGCCATCCAATTCTCTAGCTTTTCTAAATCGTCTGGCTTTACAGGATTGCGCTGTGGGTATACAATTGTACCGAAAAATTTGGCTGTGCATCCAATTTGGAAGCACTACCTCGAGACAAACACCAACGGCGTTGCCTATCCTCAGCAGAGAGCAGCGCTCAAGGCACTTGAGATTGGCCCCCGAATTGAGGGGTATCGCGAGGGGGCGCGCATCTTGAAAGAGGGCCTGCTTGAGCTTGGCCAAAAGGTCCAAGGGGGCGAGCATTGCCCCTACATTTGGTGGGAAAATGACGATTTTGACAGGCTCGCGCAGCTTGGCATTCTCGCCATTTCCGGAGAGGTTTTTGGAGCAAAGGGCTTTGTCCGCTTGAGTGGATTTGCCAGCCATGACAATTGCAAAGAGGCGATAAGGAGATTAAATGGGTAGACAATTTGTCCTTTCACAGAAGGAAGTGGCGGAAATGCGACGCGAGGGATTTGTGAGCCTAGGACCGCTCTTTACATCTGAGCAAATTGAGCTCATTACAAGCATTCGCAGCTCCAAGGGACGCGACCTCTACCGCCAGAGCGAGGCGCTCAAAAAGTTCGAAACTGGCCGCCTATTTTCGGCAATTGCCAAGGGCATTGTTTCAAGAGGGCAAGTACGCCTTGCAATGGACCAAAAACTTCCCGAAAACTACAGCTCACCCGGTTCAGTCGACTACTCATTTTGCTTTCACGGCATCGCTTTTGCTCTCACAATCAGCCTTTGCACACCCGATTTGGGAGAGGTTGTTCTCTACGCTCCCGATGCACCGATTCAACCCGACGAACGCTCCCGATTATTGATTCTCTATAGCTTTGAAAATGCGCAATACAAACACAACGAAAATGACCCCAACACCCACGAGCTGAAAAACTCAGGATATGTCTTTGGCGACCACCTCAAGCAGGCGTTTCATCCCTTGATCGTTTTGTAGCGGACTGCTAGCATAACTAAAATGCAGTTTCACACCCCATTCACGCAGCGCTACGACGTGCCCATCCCCATTATTCAAGCCCCAATGGCAGGTGGAATCACAACCCCAAAACTCGTTGGGACCGTTTCCAAGCTCGGCGCACTCGGCTCAATTGGCGGCGGATACCTCCCCCCGCGACAGTTAAAAAAGGTCATTCGCAAATCGCGCCGCCGCGCTCGAAAAAAACCCTTTCAGGTCAATCTCTTTATTCCAGAGTATCCGCAAGTCTCACTCGAACGTATGCAACACGTCCACCACATCTTGCACCCCTTTCGCGAAGAGCTTGGCCTCTCTGAGGGCGATCTGCCAACAGAGTTTGCCCCAAATTTCGAAGAGCAAATGGAGGTTGTGCTAAAAGAGAAGGTGCCTTTTTTTAGCTTCACCTTTGGCGCCCTACATCCCGAGTGGGTGCACCTGCTACACGAGGCTGGTACTGTGATCACCGGCACTGCCACCACAGTCAAAGAGGCAAAGTGCCTTTCAGAACTTGGTGTCGATATGATCTGCCTGCAGGGTAAAGAAGCAGGCGGCCATCGCGCCACCTTTCTCAACAGACCTGAGGATGGCCTGCTCCCTTTGGAGGAGCTACTTGCATCGACACTTGGCAATGTTGAGCAGCCACTTATCGCAGCCGGTGGCATCATGAATGGCACCGATGTACTTTACTACCTGCGACAAGGCGCCTGCGCGGCGCAAATGGGAACAGCTTTTCTCACAACAACCGAATCAGGAGCCAAATACAAGCGCAACCTTCTAACCGAAAAGCAAACCACACTTACTCGCGCCTTTTCGGGTCGCCTAGGCCGCGCCCTTGTCAACGCCTTCACCCGTTGGGGTGAAGAGCACCCCTTTGAGATTATCGACTATCCTATTCAAAATGCCCTCACACAAACCATTCGCAAAGCAGCTGGAAAGCAATATAGAAGCGAATTCCTTTCCATGTGGGCGGGGGAAAAGGTTGAGGCGTGTCGCGATATTACCGCTCGCGAACTTCTCGAATCAATTTTACAAGACATCTATGATCTCGTGAAGGAGCCCTAATGTTCCTGGCTTTACAGAGAGAGAAAGTTAGCTTGTAAAGCGGCTTTACAGACATTTAAGAAATTGTTAAGAGAAAAATGCTTGTAAAAAAAAGGCTTAACGAAGAAAATGCTGCGATATTTTAAAGATACGCAATGAATAAGCTCAATTTCTACAAGCAAGCACTCGATCGCAAGTTGGAACAAGATCGCTTTCGCCAGCTGCGCTTTGTCGACCCTAGCAATTCCGATGGCCTCTTAAACTTTATCACAAGCGATCCCTTGAGCCTTGCAGGCCACCCTCATGTGAAAAAGAGCACGATCAAGTATGTTCTGAAGTGGGGCAGCGGCTCTAGTGGCGCGCGGGTCATCACTGAGCATATTAATTGTCACCACGAGGTGGAGGCAAAGTTTGCCAAGCTCTCGGGATATCAGAGTTGTCTTCTTTTTAACTCGGGCGCGCAGGTCCATGCGCTATTGATTCCCCTTCTCGTTGACCAAAAGAGCCTGATTTTTCTCGACCGCGGCTGCCATCCAGCCCTTTCCAAAGGCGCCTACGCCTCAAAGGCGACTGTCATTCGCTACGATCACAACGATTTCACCCACTTGGGCGAGCTTTTAAAAGAGCACGCTGAATGCAAGGTGTCGACAAAGCTCATCATCTCCGAGAGCGTCTTTTTCAATGAGGGCGATCTTTCCTATGTTAAGCCCCTCTCAGATTTGGCAAAAAAACATCAGGCACTTCTTTACATGGACGACACCTACGGCTTCGGTGTCATGGGTGAAAATGGGATGGGCCTCACCTCTCACAAACACGGCATTGATATTGTTGTCGGCAGCTTTGGGAAAATGCTGAGCACCTTCGGCTCATATGTTCTCTCCTCAAAGTTAATGAAGGAGTATCTGCTCAACTTCAGCCCCGAGCTCTCAGGCTCAATCCCAATCCCCCCTGCGATTTTGGGGGCCATTGATGCAATGCTCGACCTCATTCCCGATATGCATGCAGAGCGCGCACACCTCAAGCAACTCAGCCAATATTTTCGCCGCAGCCTTTTTGACCAGGGGTTTGACATTGGGCGCAGCGCCTCGCACATTGCCCTCTTGCACTTCAAGGCACAAGAGGAGGCGCTCGATCTTTACAACACACTCTCGAAACATAAGATTCAGGTGACTCTACTGCGTCCACCTGCAACGCCGGCGAATACGGCTAAAGTGAAGTTTATCCTGACAGCGCGCCACACCAAACAAGACCTCTTTACGCTTCTTGAAATCCTCTCGAAGTGGAAGCGCCCCCTACTTGTCGAGGCGCTCGTCGATAGCAAATAATTCCCGTTTCGCTTAAGTTGCGAAATATGAAGAGAATTTTTCCACTCTACCTCATCACATTTATCGCTTTTTGCGGCTTTGCCATGATCATCCCGATATTTTCTACCCTGATTATCGACGGCAACTCGGCTCTTTTTCCCAAGCACCTCGATCTTGGCCAGCGCACCTTTCTCTTTGGGCTCCTAATGATGACCTATCCCCTCGGTCAATTTTTTGGCTCCCCCATCTTGGGAGCGCTGAGCGATCGCTATGGCAGAAAGCCAATCCTGCTCTACTCACTTACGATCACTATGCTCTGCTATTTTGTCATCGGCCTATGCATTGAGCTCACCAATCCACGCCTTCTCTTCTTGATACTCTTTATTGCTGGATTTTTTGAGGGGAATATAGCCATTGCACAGAGCAGTATTTCAGATATCTCACCAGCAGAGCTAAAACCCGCACGCTTTGGCTACACCTTCTCTGTCGCCTCAATCTCATTTATTGTCGGCCCCTTCTATGGAGGGCGGGTAGCAGAGCTTATTTCAATTCCAGCGCCCTTTTACATCGTTGGACTTTTGCTCTTTCTTCTACTGATTTATCTCTTTTTTGGATTTGAGGAGACCCACCCTCCAGAAAATCGCAAACAGGTGCACTTTCTCCAAGCGCTGACAAACATTCGTCATGTCTTTTCCGATCGCAAGCTGCGCCGCTCGTATATCATCAGCTTTTTTGCCGCCATGGTCTTTTTCGGCTTTCTTCGCACCTACCCCTCCTACCTCGTTGCCCATTTCAACCTCGACATCAGCGAAGTCTCTGACATGATGGCCTACTCAAATATTCCGATGGTCTTGACGATGCTCTTTTTGCTAAAGCCCCTCATCCGTCGCTACTCAATTAAAATGGTGGGAGCAATTGCCGCGCTTCTCCTTGCCCCTTCGATTCTCATCTTCCTCTACTTTCACTCATTTGATGCGATGTTTGTGACGATCATCCCGCTCATGTTTTTCCTAGCATTTAGCGGACCTGTAACAACAGCTTTGGTCTCAGAGCGCGCGGGAGAGCACCAGGGCCGCGCGATTGGAAACTACGTCTCTCTCATGGTTTTGGGCCAGGCACTCGCCTCGCTCATCCTCAACGCCCTGGCGGGCATCTCCTTTTACGTGCCCTTCCTGATTGTCGTTGCATTCACACTGCTTAATGCTCTGCTTATCTACCTACTGCCTGCTCCTGCAGAGGGCTGAAACTTGGATTTCATCCATGCAATGCACTCTTTAGAATCTTGTTCTCTCGCACGCTCATCAGAACTTGGTTCAGATGGTTTATCTTTGACTAACTGATCATAGGCGATTTTAAGCGCATCTAAGGCTTCACTTGCTTCTGGGTGCTTCTCTTTAAATACAAAAAAAGTAGGTGTTAAAGGCTCTAGTGAACTCTTGAGATCAGCAAAAACTCTTACCTGAGCGCTCTTTACATGTTCACAATTGATGGCGTTCAATCCCGCCTTGACATCAATTGAAACCCGGTCAAGATACCTTTCAGGTATTTTGAAAGCCAATAGAGCCCGCGTGTCACAAAAAACATCCGCCTCTGGTGCAAAACTCGTCCTTATTGCGCTTTCAATTGCAGACAAAGAACATTCCCCTGTAGAGGCAACAGGAAACACTTGTAAGCTTTTTCCTTTTGAGTCGTAGCCACTATGCTCTTTGCTTAAGAAGGCCTCAATATATGCTTGACCGCCCCCATAGAAACAAGTCACTAACTTATCGCTATCTCTATACGGAGTACCAGGTTCTGGAGTGATATCAACTGGTTTTCCTTGAGAACACCACTGATCAACTACCATTGACATTGCCACTTTTAGAAGCACTTTGACATGTTTTAAATCGAAACCTTCAGGATTAAGATGAAGTATTGCGTTTAGCATTTTATTCACGCTTGATACGACGATCGGTGAGTAAGAACCCACTGCAAAAACTGAAGACAAGTGGTTACGTATAATCTCTGTAGATTCATTAATGGAGGTCATTGCATCAATTCTTTTGCAAACAGTATCAAGTTCAGGTTGGTACTCTGCTTCTAGCGCCTCTACAATTACCTCATTACTAGATCCCTTCACCTTACCAGCTAGTATCTCTAAAGGCTTAAGCGCCTCAAAAGGAATCGATAATTGTGCTGCATTTTTTATGCGATTAACCTGTTTTTTATAAACAGTCCCAAAGTCTTTGAGACTACAATCTCGAAAAAGTTGTTGAGCATGCGTCATAAAATCCGGTAACTCTTGTATCTTGTCTTTGTTTAAATCCAATATTGCCAGAGCCCAAATAAGTTGACTTTCCTGTTCAAAATTCAATTCTGTAGGAGAGTTTAAAATTTTATGGACCTCAGCTAGGAGTGGAAGCCTATTCAAAATCTTTGAACGTTTTTGTAATTTAGCTTTGTTATTTCGACGTTTGTGGAACGCTTGATAAAATTTTTGAATTCTTACTGCGCTTTTCTTTTCAATTTTCATAGCGCCTACAACTTTTCGCGCCAAAAAACCTCGTAGGGCTGACTGAATTTTTACAGCACTCTCTATTCTGGCTTGCTGAACTTTGCGAGCTTTGAGCTTTGATCTAAATTGGTTCTTCAAATTGGTGAGATTTTTAATTGCAGTCTCAACTTTTTCGCAGGCTTTTTGTGCTTCAGAGGGATCAATTGAAAGACTATGTGTGCAAGTGCGGCAGAAACGATCAAAGATCTTCATGCGTGATGCGCGTACCATCAATGGGATGAATAGTGCTACGATAGAGAGACAAACAAGGGCGATCCCCTTAATCACTTCAATGCCAAATTTTTTCTTATTAGTGACGTAGTGAAATTTAGCAACTTTTCCCTCATGGCGCTCGACACGGCTAATTTGCAACTGCGCTAACTCAGGGTGATTTTGCAATATGAGTTGTACATCCATTCTTTACCTCCGAATTGTTCAAGAAAGTATAAAGAACTTGCGAATATTTTCAATGTACTCTTTTTGTTTGCCATGGTAAGTAAAATGTTTTATATTCACTTTTATGAAACGAATATTTCCACTCTACATTGTTATTTTTATCGGTTTTTTGGGATTTGCGATGACAGTCCCTCTCTTTACCTCGATGTTTTTACACCCGACTGAAAGTTGGTTTCCAGACTATTATACCAAGGGCCAGCGCAGTATCTTGCTCGGCGCGATTTTAGCTATGTATCCCCTTGGGCAATTCTTTGGCTCTCCTGTCCTTGGCGCAATCTCTGATCGCTTTGGGCGCAAGAAAATTTTGCTCATCTCGCTTTGTATCACGATGGTGGCCTACTTCTTTATTGCTCTCTTCCTACAAATCTTCTCGCTCACATTAGTCTATATCGCCCTTTTCATTGCGGGCTTTTTCGAGGGCAATGTCACCATTGCGCAAAGCGCCATTGCTGACATCACCTCTCCAGAGAATAAAAACCACCGCTTTGGCTATATTTACTTAAGCGCAAGCCTTGCCTTTGTCGCCGGCCCACTAATGGGCGGCTTTCTCGCTGACAATGAGCTTGTCTCCTGGTTCACCTATGCCACGCCCTTTTGGCTCGTCTTTCTACTTTTTATCCCATTAATTCTCTGGATTGCCAAATGCTTTGAAGAGACGCATCCTGAAGAAAAGCGCCTTCCAATTTCCTACTTTCAAGCGCTCACAAACATCCGTCACATTTTTCTCGACGTGAAGCTGCGCCCCTACTACCTGGTTAATTTCTTCCTCTACCTATCGATTTTTGGCTACTTTCGTGTCTATCCAATGTATCTTGTCGACATGTACAGCTTTAACGTGCGCGTGCTCTCTGAATATGTGGCGTGGGTCTCAGTCCCGATTATCATCGTGAATGGCATTTTACTGCGCCCCCTATCAAAAATTTGGAGTCCAAAGGCGATGACAATTGTCAGCGGTATTCTAATGGCGGTGGGGATGATTACTGTGCTTTTATTTAAAGGGATAAGCAGCCTTTGGATCACCCTATTTATCGCGACATTTTTTGTCGCCATCTGCATGCCCTCGAGCGCAACGACAATTTCAAATGAAGCCGAGCATCAAGGTGAGGCGATGGGCAACAACCAATCACTTCAGGTTGGATCGCAAGCTATTGCTGGATTTATTGGAGGACTACTTGCAGCGCTCTTCATTGAGTTTCCACTCATTGTTTGCGCTGCATGCGGATTGATTGGAGGGGTGCTCCTCTTTATGTTAAGGCCGGCTGAAAACCTCGAGCAATAGGATTATAAGGTCTTTCTTCCATTGAGGAGGAGCAAAAATATAGTCAGCTCGGAGCTATATGACAACCATAATAGATCTTCTATTCCAATCTTCAGGAATCAAAAATGCAGCGTTGTCATTCTCTGCTTCTGATCTATTAAGTTCTTTTAATCTATCATATTCATCAATAGACTCTGCCGTTCCATCAATCAATAACCCTGTCCCAGTGGTGATTATACCGACTCCAACTCCCGGTGAAACGACTGCGACAAGCGTTCCTACTCCAACCATAACAGCGCCAATTACAGCTTTTATCTTCCATGCTTTTTTACAAAGAACTACGTCTGAAATTTTGTAATTTATCGCCACATTGGATAAGGAAAAATAATCAAGGTTTTCATAAAAAATCTTACGAAGATGTTGAATCTTCTCATATTCCAAAGAAACAAAATGAATACTTTCTTCAAACAGTCGAGTAGCATCGTGCGATCGACCTTCAATTAGGTACAAGAATGCACGGCAAGAGTTCACAATATGTTCATCTACGTTGTCAATCTCTTCCCATTTCTGTAAAGATTCATGGGCTTCACGCAAGTCTAAAAGGGTAAAGCTTTTTGTAAAGTCTTGAAGGATATCCTCTTTCAAATCTGAGAAAAGGATTGTAGGAAAGATTAAAACACTGAATAAGTATCTCATTTAACACCCACAAAAAAAAGAAGTTTTATAAAATATAAAACAAAAATGAGACCACATAGCAAAAAAAGGAAGCTTGTCCAATAACCTGATAAAGTTGGATTCTCTCTCGTTTTTATCAATCCAATAACACCCTTTGAAAAAAAGAAAGGCGCTACCATAATTATAGCAAAATAAATAAAATACTTTGCAAATTCGCCGAAAACCATATCCTCTCCATAATACGAAAATATTAAGAAAGTCCAAGCTATCTAAATTCGAATAAAAAGAAAAGTATTTTACACTCAAGGTGAGGCGATGGGGAACAACCAATCGCTTCAAGTCGGATCGCAAGCTATTGCGGGATTTATTGGAGGACTACTTGCAGCGCTCTTCATTGAGTTTCCACTCATTGTTTGCGCTGCATGCGGATTGATTGGAGGGGTGCTACTCTTCATGCTGAGACCTGCTGAAAACCTCGAGCAATAAGATTATAAGGTCTTTTTTCCATTGAGGTGTAACAAAAATATGTTCAGAATTATATGGAAATACGTGTTATTTTCAGTAGAACAAAAGATTTGTTAGCTAAAGCGTAAAGGAGCAAATCAAGGAATCCCTAACGTACTGTTTGGCGAGGATAGCCTTGATTGAATGCTCTATGTAACTCCCTGCTGAATCTGGTCCTTCATCCATTGCCGTATTTCTGCTGACTCATCTCTGGGACCCACTGCAGCTGTTGGAGCAGTAAGTTGACTGTATGCTGCTTGAAGCATCTCAAAAGCAGAGCTTGCTTCAGGATACGCATCTTTCAGTGTTGATAGATTACGCCCAAGTGAAAGTTGTTTTAACCCATTTTTTAAATGGCGGTATTCCCTTACTTCTGAAATAGTGACTTCTCGCCTTTTATCAAAGTGGATGTGAGTCTGACCACTGCCACCTTGATTACGAGAGAATTCAATGTTCTTTGCCTGTACTTTCATTGCAACTAGTACTGGCTTATCTAGGTAAGTTTCAGCAGATTGACTCAATTTTTTGAGCTTATCCTCAGATACACGAACCATTGGAGCGCGCATTTTGGGAAATGTTATTACTTCTACTCTGCCTTCGATAAGTGCTGGGTGATTTTTATTGAGGTTCCCGCTTGAAAATGCTTTGAAAAAGCGACTCCCTCCTGCAAAAAAGCAAATAACTTCGTCTTCACCGTTACGGCCCTTCTCTTGAGCGAATGTTTTTTCGGAGCAGGGCTTTGAAACTGGCTCAGTATATCTCATTGAGCACTCTTTAGTAACCATTGCTTTTACTAGGGCTTTGAGCTCTTGAAGTGGAAGCGCCTCAGGACTTAGTTGCATGACCCAGTTCAACATTTTCACAACGTTTGAACGAGCGAAGATAGAATAATTTTTTAAGGCGTGTGTTGTGTAGCGGTTGATAAAGACAAGACAGGCCTCTTTCGATGGAAGCTGATCAACAACCTGTAGCAGCCCCTCTTTGTGCGCTTTTAACGCCTCATCTTTTGTTAAGGATCGGGTCACTACCTCCGTTTTTGCAAAGCAATTCAACATTTTCTGACGCGTCTGTGTCACCATAAAGCCAATAAAAAGCCCTAAAGTATAGAGAATCGCCAGTCCAATGCCTTTAACCAGACGTACTGAGCGATCTGTCACATCTTTGACGTATGAGAAGCGATTGACGCAACGCCCCTCTAGTGAAAAACTCTTTATTGAATCGGGATGAATGTTAAAATAAGTACTTACAGCAAGTGACAATTTTATCTCCTATAAATAAATTAGGATCGATATTTTATATCAACAAGTAATTAATTAAAACATTAAAAAACTAGTGGATGAGCGCATCAGGAGCACTATCCAACTGCGCTTCCATCCAGTCTCGGCGCTCTTTCGCAAGATCTTTGTCTTGATTTGGCCGCGTTCCCTGCGTCCTTTCAACTCCATGGAGGGAAACAAGTTCATTATAGGCTGTTTTGAGTCTGTCTAGCGCCTGAGCATGCGCAGGGTGTTTGTGTTTTAGCTTTTTAAAGTCTTCTTCAGCTCCGAAATAATCTATTTTTCTTAGTTCACTTGCTAATTCTGTGTATTCAAGAAAGCTATATGACAAAACCTTTGTAAAATTCTTAAACTCAATTTTTGCTTCTAAGAGATTGATTGAAGATGGATCTATTAGGTGGCGCGCCTCAATTTTTACCGCAACTAAAGCTCGCTGATCCAAATAAAAGTCCGTTATATGTGAATTTTGATATATATATTCGCAGGCATTTGAAAGATTTTCTTTACGTGAACTTGGGCCAAAACATAAGACATAATAAGCTCCATCTTTGAATAATGGGTGGTCTAGGAGGCCCTTTCCTTGGATTAAATCTTGGAAGAGCTTCTTTCCCATAGGGAAATAGCATGTGAACACTGTATCTGGAGATACATTTTTTTTCTCATGAAAGCTCCCACTTGAGCTAGGTGCCGGCCGAGTACTCGGAGCCAACATCGTTGATTCATCAATCATTGCTCGAAAAATCGAACGTACATCGCTAAGAGAAAACCCTCTTCCATCTACATGAAAAAGAGCATTCAACATTTCAAAAATATGACATTTTCTCATATCAGAATTTGTGAATACGTCATTAAGATGCATGTAAGTGAACGCGGTAAATTCAGAGGGGCGCTCTAGGCGAGAAATGACGCTTTTCAAACCTGCTTTATGTGCGTCAATTGCTTTTTCTAAGTCATCAAAATGGACCGTTTCAATGTGCGATTTTTTGAAAAGATTGACTAGCTTTGTTCGAGACGATTTGATGGCAAAACAGACAAATACGCTAAGCGCGTATATTACCGAGAGCGCTATTCCCTTGATGACATTTACAGAAAAGTTTCCAATCTCTTTTCTATAGCGCATTTTCGTGACGTAAGTACCCTGTTGATCAAAATCAATAACTTGTTCACTTTTAATACTTAAATAATTACTAAGCGCAAATGACATATAACCTCCTATATGAAACATAAATAATACGTTAATATAGATTAAAAGAGAAGGATACGATCATTTACCGAGGGCTTGGAAGTGAATCCTCCCAAGAAGTGGACGTTTGGGTAGAGCTCTTTTGCCCTCTCCAGCCAGGCTTGGATTTTTTCTGGATGACCAACGGGATAGTTGGCAATTGCCTGCGGGTAGGCATTGATGTGAACTTCATCTGGCATTTGTGTGAGGTTGAGGTGCCGCGCGAGGGCCGCAAGCGCGACTTGGGTGTCGGGCTCTCGCATCATGACGGTGAGACGCAGCTCATTTTCCGTCTTATTTTGCTGCGGAAAGATGTAGGAGTCAAAGACGCAGCCGAGTATTTTCTCGTTTTCAAGGCGTGGAATGAGATAGCCATAGCCTGGCTTCTGAAGTGAGGCGTTTTCCCAGGCAAAGTTGATGGCAGAAAGGGGTTGGGTTTTTAGGCGTTCAATCGTGGGCAGTTTGGGGAAGAGCTTGAGGGTCGGCTCATAGGGGATCGTTGAGTAGATGGTATCGTAGTGAGAGAAATCGGGTTGCGTAGTTGTGAAGTTGAGGCCATCTGCTAGGCGATCGATGAGAGTCTGCAGGCCACTTTTGAGCGTGAAGAGGCGTGGATCGCCCTTTTTTTTCTTGAGAAAGCTGCTCGTGAGTGAGGTAATATTGGGAAAGGTCCACTGCATTGAGACCTCACGGTAGTCGGCAGCTTTAATACCTGTAATTACAGGGTCAATAAGAAGATCTGTGACTCTCTTGCCTAGACGGCGACAAAAAAAATCGTGAACAGACTCATCGGTTGTGGGGCCAAGGGGGCGGCGCCACTCGTTTGCTATCGCCCACCAGACTGCAGGGAAACTAAGGGGCGAGCGGAGTCTGCCATTGTGTAATATAAAGCGGCGCTTGGAGTTTTTTGAGGCGTAGATGATCTCATCTTCGAGCCCGAGCTCGTGAATGATTTTGAGCAGCTTTTGACACCGATCGACACGAAAAGAGCGGGGACCTTTTTCAAAAAAAAAGCGTCCTGTACGAGAGCCAATAACCCCTCCAGGAGTATCTGTGGGGTCGAAAATGGTGACATTTTCTAACCTTCTTGCTAAACTCAGTCCGGAAATTCCACTGCCGATTACAAGGTTTTTACTCATGCGCTCGATTCTACTTCTGCTAATCCTTTTTTTCCCACCCCTTTTCTGCGGTTATGTCGATGTTGTGCAATCATTTGATCTGCGCGAGCATGCACCAAACATCCACAAGCTACTAGAGGGCTCGCGTGTCCGCCTTTTTAAGGGTGAGTACACAATGCAAGGAGATGTCGACTGGGTCGTTTTTGACGACATGCACTACACCCGCGAAATGCTCTCCGATATTCCAAAAGAAAAGCGCATCTATATTGCCTGGGAGCCCATTCGCAACTATAAAAAGCTCAAACGCGATTTCAGCCGCATCTACACCTATCGTAGCGATATGCACGACAATGTGACCTGTCTCCCCTTCGCATTCCCGAACTTGAGAGCGATGATCAAACCGGTGAATTTCTGGAAAAAAAAGCTCTGCGTGATGATTACGCGCAATGGAACGGGTCTGCGTAAACGTGTCGTACGCTTTTTTGACACGCTTGAGGAGCCGGGTTTTGATCTCTATGGACGAAAAAAAATTGAGACCTCGCGCTTTTACCGCGGACCGATTCCAGGCTGTCACTCAACCCTGAGCAAGGTGAAGGTAAATAAGGAGTATCGCTTCTCTTTTTGTATCGAGAACACCGCTCTGCCTGGCTACATCTCTGAGAAGGTCTTCAACGCCTTTCATGCAGCAACTGTACCGATTTACTGGGGCGCTCCTGATGTCACGCGCTACATTCCACAAGAGTGTTTTATCGATATGCGCAAATTTCCCACTCTTCAGGCCCTCTACGACTATCTGCAGAGAATTAGCGAAGAGGAGTATGACCTCTACCTGAAAAACATCGAAAAATTTATCCGCTCGAGTCAAGCGCAGATCTTTTCTGAGGAGACCTTTGCCAAACTGCTCAAGGAGATGTAGATGAAAGAGCCCTATCTAAAAGCGCTTCGCGAAAAAATTATTGCCGCCTTTGAGTCGTACGGTGGCACCTTTGAGCGCACCCCATGGCAACACCACTCTGGGGGCGGTGGGGAAATGGCAGTGCTGCGCGGTGATGTCTTCGAAAAGGCTGCTGTGAACTTTTCTGCTGTGCGTGGCGAGACCTTTCCTGGAAAAGATGGAATGGGTCCCTTTTATGCCACTGGCGTGAGCTTAATTACACACATGCGCAATCCGATGGCCCCAACGGTGCACTTCAACATCCGCTACATCGAAACGCCCGAGAAGTCTTGGTTTGGCGGTGGCTACGATTTGACGCCAATGGGCTTTCCTTTCACTGAGGATACCGAGCACTTTCATCGCATTGCCAAAGAGGCTACAGGCGAGTATTACGAGGAGCTGATGGAGCGGGCCAAGGAGTACTTTTTCATCAAGCACCGCAAAAAAGAGCGAGGCGTTGGTGGACTCTTTTTTGACCACAGGCCAATGGAGTTTGAGCCAACCTGGAAGTCAGTAGGTGATACATTTTTAGATGCAATTATGCCAATTTACGAGCGCCGGGTGACGATGCCCTATTCCGAAGAAGACCGGCAAAAGCAGCTCGCTATGCGGGCGCACTATGTCGAATTTAATTTGCTCTACGATCGTGGGACAAAGTTTGGTTTTTTATCTGGTGGCAACCCCGAAGCAATTCTTTGCTCAATGCCCCCTATTGCAACTTGGTAGGATATGGAAAAAGTCACAGATTTTAAGAGCGTTTTGCCCCTCCTTTTCGAAGGAGGAAAGAGTTTCTTGCTCGATCAAAAGACGGCTGAGAGGGTAGAAGAGGCCGCAACAACAATTATCTCAAAAGTCGGGATTGGCATTCTTCCTCATGTGGACAAGAGCTATTTTAATCGGCAGTACCTAGTTAAGCTCCGAGTTGGAATGTTTTATAGAAAAGCGCCCTATATTGCAGCTGCAATCGAATATCTTGGTCGTTTGGATGTCCCCTCCTTGCCAAGACGCAGACTCGCTCCCCTGCCAGGATGCGATCCGAAAGAGCGAAAATAACTTGTATGACAAAAGGGGGCTCAGGGGGACCTAACGGTTTCTATTAAAGTGGATACGCCCTCTACTGGAAGGTCTGGAAGCATGCCGTGCCCGAGTCCAAAAATGAAGGCGGGGTCGCCTTTCATCGTCTCTAAAAGCTCGCGGACGCGATGGGCGATCTGCTCGCGTGGGGCGTGGAGCAAACTCGGGTCGAGATTGCCCTGTAGGGCAATGTCGGGACCGAGTGCTCGACGCACCTCGTGAGGGGGGCGCCCCCAATCTAGCGAAATACCGGCAGGCTTGATTTGCGCGATGCGCTCGGCATATTGCGATGAGCCGCGCATAAAAATAATCACTGGCACATCAACAGCATCGATCAGCTGCTTAAGATAGGGAAGGCTAAACTCTTCAAGCTCTGCAAAGCCCAAGAGCCCTGCCCAGGAATCAAAGATTTGCAGGGCATCAACGCCCGCCTCAACTTGGCTCCTGAGATAGATAATTGTCTGGTCAGTGATCAGCTGTAAAAGTTCGTGAAATGACTTGGGGTCGCGGTAGAGCCACTCCTTGGTCTTATGCAAATGGTGTCCCTTTTCAATCGCATAGCTTGCAACTGTTAGCGGCCCACCTGAAAATCCAATGAGGGGCACATTACGATTCTCAAGCAATCGGATCGTCTCATAAACTGAGTTGACCGCATCGGGTTTAGGGGTGAACTTTTCAAAATCTTGCGGCCCGTTGACGTGCCACTCCATGTGCGCTCCCCCCTCTGGTGGGTAGACGGGCTTGATCCCAACAAGCTCAAGTACGAGCAGAATATCGGCAAACAAGATGGCTGCATCCATCCCAAAGCGCTCAATGGGCTGCATCGTTACTTTTGCGGCGATCTCAGGGCAATGGAACATATCGTAGAGGGAATTTTTGCTACGCAGCTTGCGATACTCAGGGAGGTAGCGCCCCGCCTGGCGCATGAGCCAAACGGGTGGACATCCGTGATTTTCGCGATTGAGCGCCGCTAAAAAAGAGCTAGAGCAGGCGTGCGAGGATAGCATCGACATTGAACCCAAATTCATTTTGAAGATCGCTCATTGGAGCAGAGGCGCCGAAGCCCTCCATGCAGATCGCAATGCCATCGCGGCCGATCCACTTCTCCCAACCGAGATTAATTCCAGCCTCAATACTCACGCGCTTACCAAGGTCTCCCCCAGCAACGCTCTCTTGATACTCTTTCGGTTGCTTTTCGAAAAGCTCCCAGCAGGGCATCGAAACAACGCGCACACTTTTTCCCATCTTCTCGAGGGCGAGGGCGACATCAACAGCAAGTGACACTTCAGAGCCAGTTGCGAAGAGGGTGAAGTCGGGTTTGCCTTGCTCTTTATGAACGATGTAGGCGCCCTTGGCAACAGTCTCTTCAAAATTCATCGTGCGCTCGCCTAAGTTTGGCAACTTTTGACGCGTCAGAATAATCGCGCTTGGCCCGTTGTATTTGAGCATCGACATCCACGCACCGCGCACCTCAAAGTCATCTGCAGGCCTGAAGACGTGCAGATTTGGGATCGCTCTCAACGCCGCATAGTGCTCAACAGGCTGGTGTGTCGGCCCATCCTCTCCAAGGAAAATCGAGTCATGCGTAAATTGATAGATCACGTGATAGGGTGAGAGCGAAGCCAAACGAATGGCGTTTCTCATGTAATCGCTAAAAGTTAAGAATGTTCCCACGTAGGGAATGATCATCTGCGTTTGGAAAAGTCCCGCCGCGGCGGCTGCCATCCCAAATTCGCGAATGCCATACTTAATGTTGCGCCCCTTAAAGTCGCCTTTCCCGACAATGGGAAACTGCTTCATCATTGTGCAATCGGAGCCAGAGAGGTCGGCAGACCCTCCATACAAAAATGGTAGCTCATCACCGAGAAGTTGAAGCACCTCTTGAGAGGCAGAGCGGCCCGCAATTGGACTCTCTATCTTCAAATTCTTCAGCTTATCTGCTAAATCATCCGGAATTTTTCGCTCGAGCATCGTCTCATAGCGCGTGTAGAGATCGCCATTAGACATCTTCCATGCATCAAAGGTCTTCTTCCACGCATTTTCGCGCTCCAAATCCTTCTGCAGTTTTGTCTCGAAGAAGTTTTTTACAGCCTGTGGCACGAAAAACTCCTCTTCAGAGAGGCCAAGCGCCTCCAAAGTGAGCTTCATCTCCTCTTCACCAAGTGGAGAGCCGTGTACCTTGTGCGTCCCCGCCTTATTTGGCGAGCCAAACCCAATAGTCGTGTGAGCAATGATTAAAACGGGCTTTGTCTGATTCTCAAGGGCCTTGCAGAAAGTTGCGTGAATGTCGCCCATGTCGTTTCCATTCATCTCATAGACATCGAAGCCATACGCCTTGAATCTACCCGCCGTATCTTCAGAGCCACACTGCTCGAGAGGGCCATCGAGTGTGATGTGGTTACTGTCAAAAATCAGAACAAGATTGTCCAACCCAAGGTGACCTGCGAGTGAGCAAGACTCTTGGGAGACGCCCTCCATCAAGCAGCCATCCCCAGCAAGGCAGTAGACCTTGTTGTCGAAAATTTTGTGCTCTTTTGTGTTAAACTGCTCACCTAAAAGCTTCATGCCAAGCGCCTGGCCGACCGCGTTGCCAACGCCCTGTCCAAGAGGACCTGTTGTCGCCTCAACGCCATCGGTGTGGCCAAATTCAGGGTGACCCGGAGTAGCAGAGTGGAGCTGACGAAAGCGCTTGAGCTCATCGAGTGAGAGATCAAAACCTGCCAGATGCAAGCAAGAGTAGAGGAGCATGCAGCCGTGACCTGCTGACAAAATGAAGCGGTCGCGGTTTTCCCAGCGAGAATCTTTAGGGTTGTGGCGCAGCAGGTGGCCGTAGAGGTAGGCGCCAATATCAGCGCAGCCAAGGGGAAGTCCAGGGTGGCCTGAGTTTGCTTTTTGCACACCTTCAATAGAAAGTCCGCGAATGGTTCCTGCGATCTTTTCGAGATTTTTTTGTAGCTCTTCGTCCATCTGGCTCCAGTTGTATAGATCGTTTTCCTTGTGCATCCCTAGAAACTCCTTGTTCCCATCAGTTTTAGCCTACTTGCGCTATATCATCAAGAAAATTCTAGGTGGAGAGGTTATCCCCAAGTGGAGATGGAAACCATTGGGAAATTTCAGTCTCGCTGAGCCCCATCGCTGTTAATTCAGATTCAATACTAGAGATAAATCCATTTAGGGTTGGCTCCTGTTGAGAGTTATCAAAGCCCCAAATTTGTTGAGTAAAATCGACATAACCACCATCTGGATCATATTTCACTGGGTCTGTTTTGATAAGCTGAGGAATTTGCACGCGAAGCAAGTCGGTAACTACGGGATCCAAACCTACATACTTATCCAAACTCATGTTTGCCGCGTTGGCAAAAATTAGCATATCATTATAATCGGTCAGAGGGATTTTTTGATTAATTGCTGAATCGGGTTTTGAAGAGAGGCCAGTAGTTAAACCTTGGATTGCAAAAGCCTCTGATTTGAAACCGTCATAAGTTTCAGTTGGATCCGAGCTCTCAAGAAAGTTTGTTAAACAATTCATTGAAATCCCATATGTCAGATTATCCGTATCGTTGTTAGCTGAGGGTTGTAATGAAGGATCATTGACAAACATTTCAACAAGGGGCTTAAAACCGGCTAGAAAATATTCAGAATCTTGACAGTCGTATTTGGTTGCGCCTTGGTATAGATTGAGCATGAAAGAGCTCATCTGGTTATGCCCTGAGGCCTCAGGGGCCAAGAAACTCGATAGGGGTTTTTCTGGCCCAAGCTCGGAATAGGTGAAGCGTCCAATTGCATCCATTAAAGGTTGAACGCCTATTTTGGGGTTGTCTAAGTAACCTTGAATTGCCCCTAAAATAGTATTAATCCCTCCAGAAATAGTCATCCCTCCAGGGAGCTTGAGGTCGGGGTCTAGAACCGATTCAAGCACATGACAAAAGGACGCGAGTGACTGCACGCCGATAGAAAAATCATTATTTGGACTATCATTGATAATTTGATTTGCATAGGCATTAATTAGACCTCCTGCAGAATCTTTTCCATATTCACCTGGCACAGAAGGAGGCGGGGGGACCGCACCTGCTCCTGAAATGTTTGAAACTGACACTATAAACCTCCTTAAACCTATCAAACCTAACTAAATACTTTTTTAGATATTTAGTAAATATTTATCTATTAAATTACAACATTTCAAACACAAGATTTTTTAGCTGCCAGCAAATATAGTAAATGTTTTAATCTATATATTTACTATTTCTTGTTATTTTTCATAAACAATGTTAATATGTGCTTCAACTCAATTGGAAGAATAAAAAATGGCTACAGGTCTAGAGCTCGATTTTACTGCTTTTCCTCAAGGAGCTCTTTTTGTTGGCTCAAAATGGGAACCACTCACTGAGCTTTCAAGCAAAAAACCTTTGAAGGTATTTGAGACGACTGCAAAGGCTCTTCTATCAGCCCCTGAGGACATTTTAACTTCAAAGCTTGCCCTGCCATTTATCCGCAAATTCAATACAGCTTGGACAACAGCCCAGATCGTTCAAAAAAAAATTACTGCGCCTGCTAGGGACGCAACTGGAGAGCTTCGGTTTAACTCGTATGGGAAATATGCATGGCTCTCGAATTTTTTCCCCACAATCATTGTAGATCAGGCTAAAAAGAGGGTCTATGGGACTATCGAGGCAGGCTATGTCGCTTTCAAGGCAGATCTTGCTGGTGAAGCAGAGATCCCTACAGAAGTATGTAAAACGATCGATGGAAAAAGCGCAAAACGCATGGGTACATCTATCGCTAGACCGCCAGAGCCCGAATCGCTTATTGAAATGGAGCGGCTTGTAAGGTTAAAATTTGAACAGAATGCAAAAGCTGCTGAACTACTTTCTAAAACAGCTCCTCTCCACCTTTCTGAACATACAGCAGATGTCTTCTGGGGCAATGGTAACGGTTCAGTCTCAGGCGCTCAAAACCATATGGGAAGAATCACAGAGAGAGTCAGAGCGTCCCTGAACGAAGCACCCCCACTCCCACCTACCAGAACAAGAAAGGGTAGACGCAACAGAAAATAGTAGCCGTGATCGCTACTTTAAGCTCCAGCTCCTGCTGCCGCTTCACAATCTTTATAGGGTTCTGGATGATCGGGAATCAAGCCACTACCTGCAATCACCTGTGGGAAGGACATCGAGTTTGGAATTTTATGGTCAAAATAGGTGAGTGCAGTACTATCTAATCTCTCCTTCCCCACTCCTAAAAGTCCAGGCAAAAGAGATTTGTCAGCTTTCGACTGAAAAAGCGTTGAAAGTGTTGGCATGATTTTTGAATAATGCAGCGTGAGCTTAACTCCCTCTGTCCGCAATCCTTCTATTCGCACTCGAGCAACCTCTGTTACATAAGGAACAATCACATGAAAATGAGGCTCAGCTCTGGCCCCATAAATACGTCTAAAAATTGTGTTTGCAGCCTTGATATTATCTGACATTTGCTTTCCAGTGAATGCCCCATCATCTAAGATAACAATGTTACTTGGACCTTTTAGCGTCTCAACCATAGGACTCGAAGCATTTAAGACGCCCAGGGCATACTGTAAAGAGTCTGCAGATTTCTCTCCCATCCTTACAGCGGCAGTCGGGGCTAAGCCGTGGTGCCTGGCGAGTTGTGTGACCCAAGTTTGACTCTTCCCCGGTTCTACAAGAGCAAGAAATTCAGAGCCCTCTTCAATACTATCTAGAAAGTTGTGAACACAATAGTTCAACCTGGCCTCGAAAGCGCCAAAATCAATATGTTCGACGTTTGAGAGCACTTTTCTTAAAAGCTTTTTGGATCCTCGATCAGCTCCCAACGTATCAATCCAACCATCAATTCTCTCTGCCATCATTGCACGAGTTTTGGCTAAAGGCTTTTCAGGTGATACCTGGGGAGCTTCACCTGGATAAACACCAATAATGTCTAAAGGAGCAATTCTAAATTCAGTTGCCATAAAATAACCTTTTTATTTTTAGTTGGATTATAATTGATTTATTGTATTATTAATATCGATTTATTATTTTAACAAAAGGTTTTTTGCTAAATAAAATTTTCTCTTGAGTTTCTCTGCTTATTTTAGTAAACTCTCTCTCTATGAATTCAGATGATTTACGCCAAGCTTTTGTGAAGTATTTTGAGGAAAAAGGACACGCGCATGTCCCCTCATCCTCTGTTGTCCCCCACGATGACCCCACTCTACTCTTTGCCAATGCGGGCATGAATCAGTTCAAAGATGTTTTTCTAGGGCAAACAAAGCGAGACTACTCTCGTGCTGTCACCGTCCAAAAATGCATTCGCGTCGGCGGTAAGCACAACGACCTCGACAATGTCGGCCACACTAAGCGCCACATGACCTTCTTTGAGATGCTCGGCAACTTCTCCTTTGGCGACTACTCTAAAAAAGAGGCGATCGCCTTTGCCTGGGAGATGAGTACCAAGGTAATTGGCTTCGATCCCGAGCGCATCTGGGTCTCTGTTTTTGAAGAAGACGATGAGGCCTATGAGCTTTGGAAGGCGCACATCGACGAGAGTCGCATTATTCGCCTCGGCAAAGAGGAGAACTTCTGGGAGATGGGTGATGTCGGCCCTTGTGGCCCATGCTCGGAGCTTCTCTACGACCGTGGCGAGAAGTATGGCCCAGAAAAGTCCCCCCTCGAAAACATCGATGGCGAGCGCTACCCAGAGTTTTGGAACCTTGTTTTCATGCAATACAACCGCGATGCGAGTGGTAAGATGACCCCACTGCCCAAGCCGTGCGTCGATACGGGTGCGGGCCTTGAGCGCATTCTCGCCTTCAAAAACGATCTCCCCTTCGTCTTCCAAACCGACGTTCTCCAATCTCTAATCGACGAAATTTCAAAGATTTGTGGCAAACCCTACTCTGAAGATGTGCCAGCTTTTCATGTGATCGCCGATCACATCCGCGCCCTCTCTTTTGCAATTTCAGATGGCGCCGAGCCGAGCAATGTTGATCGCGGCTATGTGCTGCGCAAGATTTTGCGCCGAGCTGTGCGCTACGGAAGGATTATCGGTTTTGAAGGGCTCTCCAAGCTCGTTCCCGTCCTTGCGAAAAAAATGCCCGAGATTGCTCCAAGTACACAACGCATTTGTGAGATTTTGGATGTTGAAGAGGCGAGCTTCAACAAGACTTTGCAGCGCGGCGGCAACATTTTAAGCAAGATTATTGAAGAGGCAGACGGCGAGATTTCTGGTGAGTCGGCTTTCAAGCTCAAAGATACCTACGGCTTTCCAATTGAAGAGATTTTGCTCATCGCAAAAGATCACGACTTGAAGGTGAACCTCGAGGAATTTCAGATTCTCGAAGAGAAGGCGCGCGAGCTCTCACGCAAAGCGGCGGGATCTCACGCTCAAGAGGTGAAGGAAAATCTCTTTGCTGAGTTTGTCGAAAAGCATGGCACGTGCACCTTTACCGGCTACGACTCCCCCTCTGGCGAGGGCGCAATTTTGGGCCTTGTCCAAGATGGCGCATTTGTCGAGAAGCTCGAGGCGGGGCAAAAGGGTGGCGTGATTTTAGCCAAGACGCCCTTCTACGCTGAAAAGGGTGGTCAGGTTGGCGATACGGGAGAGCTTTTACATCAGTCGGCACGCTTTGCTGTCCACGATACCAAGAGCCCCTACCCCGATGTGATCGTCCACTATGGCGAGCTTGTTGAAGGGACGTTAATTGTCAGCGAGCCAGTAGAGGCGCGTATCGATGAGCACAGACGTGTCGGGATCATGCACCACCACAGCGCAACGCACCTATTAAACTGGGCGCTGACGCAAGTACTCGGCGAGCACATTCGCCAGGCGGGATCGCTTGTCGAGGCTGATTATCTGCGCTTTGACTTCAACCACCACAAGCCAATTGAGGATCTGCGCGAAATTGAGCGCCTTGTCAATGAGAAGATTCGCATGAATGGCGCGGTGAAGACCTATGAGATTCCCTACACTGAGGCGCAAAAGGACTCTGGGATCAAGCAATTTTTTGGCGACAAGTATGGCAATGTTGTGCGCGTCGTCGACATGGACAATTTTTCGAAAGAGCTCTGCGGCGGAACGCATGTGAGCCACCTCGGTGTGCTCGGTCTTTTCCGCATCACAAAAGAGACGAGCATCGCAAAAGGGGTGCGCCGAATCACTGCTGTCTGCGGCAAAGCGGCTGAAGACTTTATGTACGCTCAGGAAGATCTTGCGATTCAGGCAGCCGATACTCTCAGCACTCCCCTGCCGAAGCTCCAGGAGCGCCTTGAAGGGCTCCTCTCTGAGCAAAAAGCTCTCAAAGAGAGCGTGTCAAAAATGCAAAAGGAGCGCGCGCGGGCGATGATTGGCGCTTTGATGGAGACGATCGAGACAATTGACTCGACTCCTGTTTTGACTGCCAAGGTCGATCTACCTCCTGCTGAGCTGCGCAACCTCGCAAATGATTTGCATGCGAAGATGGGCTCGGGGGTTTTGCTTCTCGGCTTAGAGCATGACGGTCGCTGCCAACTCGTTTTAAAAGTTTCTAAGGATCTCGACCATCAGGCGGGACTCCTCATTCGTGAAATCGCACCCCTCGTCGGTGGTTCTGGCGGAGGAAAGGGCGATAGTGCTCAGGCGGGTGGCAAGGATCCGTCGGGCATTCCATCAGCATTTGAAAAACTGAAAACGCTCCTTCAAAAATGATTGAAACGCTAGCCAAGGCCTCCTTTTTCCAGTCGCTCGATTGCGACGACTCTCTTCTATTTGAGGGACTTTGGGACACACCCAAAGCGCTGATCATTAAAGCTCTTCAGGGACGACCAATTCTCGTGATCACCTCAGGTGATCGCGAAACGCGCCTCTACGATGATTTAAAAACCTTTGGTGTCGATGCGATTGAGTTTCCTGCTTGGGAGACACTGCCCGGCGAGGAGATTGCTCCAAGTCCCGATATTGTGGGAAAGCGTTTGGAGATTTTAGCAAACCTTAAGCAAAATCCTGTTGTCTTGACTCCGCTGCAAAACCTTTTGCAAAAGGTCCCCGCAAAGCAAGAGCTTTTTCATATCAAAGCGGGACTCGAGTGTGAATTTGAATCGCTCATTCATAAGCTCAAGTCGTTTGGCTACGAGCAAGCAAAAATTTGTGGTGATAAGGGAGAATTTGCTGTCCGTGGTGGGATTGTCGATGTCTTTCCGATCTCCTCTCCCCATCCCTTCCGAATTGAGTTTTTTGGCGATGAGATCGATCAAATTCGCCTCTTCGATCCGATGTCGCAAAAGTCTGTCGATCGCATTGAAGAATTTTCTCTTCTTCCTACACATGAGACTTCCTGCTCAACGACACTTTTAGAAATTCTCGGCCCTGAGACGCTTATTCTCTTCGATGATCTGGTTGCTATCGAAGATAAGTGGGTCGCGCTTAAATCAATGCCCGGCTTCGAGCACGAAAATATGGTACCGATCGATTTCCAAACGCCCCACCGGAAAATCTTTTTTACAAAAGACCACCTTGAAAACCTCGAGATTTGCCATCAGAAACTCGAAGCAAAACTGATGCGCCACCCCTTCCTCACACTTGAGCAGTATTTCGAAATCAGCCCTCCCTCGCTTGAGGCGCTGCGTGAAGATTTGGGCCGCTGCATTACGCGCATTGCAGACACGGCAGTAGATCTCTACTACTACGCCTCTTCAAAAAAAGAGCGCCAAAAGCTCGAATCGCTCGCCCATCGCATCCCAAAAAAAACGACCTACGTCGACGGCTACCTCTCCTCAGGTTTTGTCTTCCACAATACGATTGTTTTACCCGATACGGAGCTAACTCGCCGCTACAAGGTGTCGCGCAAAAAGTGGCGCTCGACCTACCACACGCCGGTTTCAGAATTTCATGAGCTCTCGGCCGGCGATCTTGTTGTCCACTTCCATAATGGAATCGGCAAGTACCTCGGAATTGAGAAGCAAAAAAATCACCTCGGTGAGGTTGATGAGTTCATGATCCTCGAGTACTCGGGCAAGTCTAAGCTCTACGTTCCTCTTTCCCAGTCACACCTCGTCTCCCGCTATATCGGATCCAGTGAAGCAGCACCCGCCTTGCATACCATTGGCGCTGCAAAATGGCAAAAGGCAAAGCAATCGGCGCAACAATCGATCATCGGCTATGCCAAAGATATGCTCCACCTCCAAGCAGAGCGAGAGAGCAAGGGGGGCTTTGTCTACCCAGAAGATTCAGATGATATGCTTCTCTTTGAAGAGGAGTTTCCCTACACAGAAACCGAAGATCAGCTCAAGGCAATTGCCGATATCAAGCGCGACATGTGCTCGAATAAAGCGATGGATCGCCTTGTTTGCGGCGATGTTGGCTATGGAAAAACTGAGGTTGCCATGCGCGCTGCTTTCAAAGCTGCGTGTGATGGTAACAAGCAGGTCGCTGTTCTTGTGCCAACCACAGTCTTGGCTGTGCAGCACTATGAATCGTTTAAAGCGCGCATGGCCCACTTCCCTGTGAATGTTGGCGTTGTCTCTCGCTTCCAAAAGCCAAAAGAGGTGCGCAAGACGCTCGAGAAGCTCGCCTCCGGGCAAATCGATATTCTTGTAGGCACACACCGGCTCATATCCAAAGATGTTGTCTTCAAAGATCTCGGCCTGATTATTATCGATGAGGAGCAACGCTTTGGCGTGCGCACAAAAGAGAAGCTGAAAAAATTCAAGGTGGGTGTCGACTGCATTACAATGAGCGCTACACCCATTCCCCGCACCCTCTATCTCTCACTTATCTCAGCGCGCGATATGTCGGTGATCAACTCTCCCCCACAAGATCGCCTTCCAATCAAGACGATCATCTCGGAGCGGGAAAATCAGGTGATTAAAAATGCCCTCATGCGCGAGCTCGCGCGCGATGGACAGGCCTACTTCTGCCACAATCGCGTTGAATCGATTCATGGGGTGGCGAATGACCTGCAAAAGCTCGTGCCCACCGCGCGCATTGGCGTTGCCCACGGTCAGATGGATCCTGATGAAATTGACACCATCTTCCATGGCTTCAAAGCGGGCGAAATTGACCTGCTAGTTGCGACATCGCTCATTGAAAATGGCATCGACATTCCAAATGCCAACACAATTCTTATCGATCGCGCCCACCACTTTGGCGTCGCCGATCTCTATCAGCTTCGTGGCCGCGTTGGCCGCTGGAACAAGGCCGCCTACGCCTACTTTCTCACCCCAGAAAATCGCGAACTACCCGAAGTGTCGCAAAAGCGACTGCAAGCGCTCGTTGAAGCCTCTGGCTATGGGGGCGGCATGAAGCTTGCAATGCGCGACCTTGAGCTGCGCGGCGCCGGAGACATTCTCGGCGTGAAGCAATCGGGCCAGGTGACCACAATCGGCTTTCACCTCTACTGCAAGCTACTCAAAAAAGCGGTCAAGGCGATCCAAAATAAAAAGCCGGCCTCCTTCCTTGAGACGAAAATGGAATTCAAGTACGACGCGCAGATTCCCGATTTCTACATTGATGATACCTCGCTCAAGCTCGAAATCTACCACCGCCTCGGTGAGGCTGAAACGGAGACCGAGGTCGATGCTCTGTTGCAAGAGATTGAAGATCGTTTTGGCAAGGCGCCACCTCCTGTCCTCTGGCTCTACCACCTCACACGTATCCGCATCTTTGCAACAGGGCTGCATATCGCCTCGATTAAATTTGAGAAGATGGCCTTTCACATTGAGCGCAAGGGTAAGAAAAAATCCTTCCTTATGCCCGCAGTGCAGTCGGGGCGTGAGCTGGAGATGATGGTGAAGATGAAGCTCCAAGACAATTGACAAAATATGTGATTTAGCCGATATCTCCAATTAAACGGAGGTATTTTCGATGGATAGCATTCCCCCAGTAAGCTCTACTCAACAAAATTATGGTGGAGCATTTAATGGTCCCCTACTTAGAGCGGGAGAATTGCTTGATACAGCCTCCCAAGATCCAACACCTGACAATATTGAAACCGCAGTAAATTATATCAATGAGTCGGTTTGCGGTGAGTTTCATGACAGCCAGTCTCTTATTGATTTTTTTAGTACCCTGACGGATGTTGTTGGATATCCAATATCAACAGATCGAGATGAACTGGGGCCAACACAAGTTCTTTTTAGCGCTTTTGCAAACATGTTTTCAAGTGCTGCCTATCACAAAGTTCCTCTATTACCTGGAGATCTCTTCCACTGCGTCATGGAAAACTTTAGCGATATCTATAATAACACAGGGACCCTTCACCCAAACCTAGAATTAACTACAAGCGAAACCAAAGCGTACCTCACAGCACTCGACAGTCTAAACAATGCTATGCAAAGACAGTACCCTGCAGACCCGACTTGGATATCCGATCCAATTAATGCTGCATACAACATGATCAAGAATGGATAAGTCTACCATGTTCTTTATTGAGTCGGCTAGTTAGAGAGGAGTTTGTCAAAGTCGCGTGAACGCGCCACCCAACAAAAGCTGAAGTGATCAATCCCCCGCCGGGGATGTCCCACACACCGATGAGCTTGTCAATGGCGTCGAAAAAGTTCATGCGATAAATAGCATGCCACTCTGTAAAGAGTAGACCCGAGCCTGGAGGCTCCTTAAAAAAGGGGCAAGGCAATCCATAATAAAAAGCCCGCCTCTTTCCTTATACCCGCAGTACAGTCGGGGCGTGAGCTGGAGATGATGGTGAAGATGAAGCTCCAAGCTTAGGCGGAGGAGCAAAGACCTCTACAACAGCTTTTTCAACTCCACCTAGTGCCTTCAATAAGTCCTCAACATCGTAGTTAAGCGCCTCATTTACTCCATAACGACTTGGTCCTATCTGAATTACCTTTGAGGTAATTTCAGCCCTGCACCCTTCATGGCTAAAATTACCAGCATTCTCTCCCCAACACAAATTGAGAATTCGATTAAAGGCAAGCATTGCATGGGAAGCAGAAAATGTCTCTTCAGTCGGACTAATAGGTGAAGCGCGCAGCTCAAAACTTCTTCCACCCGCTATGGGGGCTGTACTTGGAAATTCCACTTCATACATAGCAGTTGTCACAGTATCACCGCTGCACTTTGCAGCTGCAAAATTAAGAAATAAAACCATTTGTTATCCTAGTGTGAAAAGAGTTTGTCGAAGTCGATCAATCCGCTATTTTGCAGAATGATGAGCAAAATCAATATCGGTACGAGATAGCGCATGAAAAAGCGCCACGGCTTAAAGAGCCAGGTTAGACTGGCCCCGTCAAGAAATTCGCTTTTAGTCAAAGCAGCGTCAACGCGCCATCCAACAAAAGCTGAGGTGATCAATCCCCCGACGGGGATGACCCACACATTGACGAGCTTGTCAATGGTGTCGAGAAAGTTCATGCGATAAATGGCGTCCCACTCCCCAAAGAGAAGACCCGAGCCTGCAAGGGCTGAGGGAATGCCAAAAATAAATGTCGCCGTACAAGCTGTATAGACAGCCCTTTTACGGTCCCAATTGTAAATCTCCATCAAGTTACTTGAAATCACCTCAACAAAAGCAACTGCAGAGGTGAGCGCAGTGAAGACAAAGAGGACAAAAAAGATTGTAGCGAGAGCAACAGAGCCGGGAAGTTTCCCAAATAAAAATGGGAGCGTCTCAAAAATCAAGCCGGGGCCTGCCGCTGGCTCAAAGCCGTAGGAAAAAACAACTGGAAAGACCATAAGCGCAGCCAAAATCGACATGATGATCACAGAAATGCCGACAATCCCGGCCATTTTGGGCAGGCTATCGCCTTTGCGCATGTAGCTGCCGTAGCTGATCATGATCCCCTGGCCGAGGCTCATCGTAAAAAAGGCAAGGCCAAGCGCTTCAAGCAGACTGGAAAATTGAAATTTTGCCACATCTGGGTAGAACAAAAAGGCAAGCGCTTCGCGAAAACCGGGAAGGGTCGTATTGAAGCAGACGAGAAAGATCAGGATCACAAAGAGCGCGCGCATCATCAGCTTCGACCAGTACTCGACCCCCTTGCGCACACCAGAGAGGACGATCAAAAGGGCCAAAATGGTGAAGACAAAGTGCCAGAGCACCGAAATATCGGCAGAGGCAAAGAGGGTGCGGTAGACATTTCGCACCTCTAATGCCGTAAGTCCCTCATAAAATCCATTAAGAGACATCAAAATGTAGCTGATTCCATAGCCGGCGATGACGCTATAAAACGACATGATAAGAAAGGGGGAAATGAGTCCGAGCCAGCCGCCCAGAACCCACGCCTTTTTATCTCCACTAAGGTGGTCAAAAGCGCCAACACTTGCTCGTTGCGCAGCGCGGCCGAGCATGAGCTCAGCGACAAAAACGGGAATTCCAATGAGCAAAATGCAGCAAATATAGGCGAGTAAAAAGAGCCCTCCCCCATTTTGTCCAACGGTGTAGGGAAATTTCCACAGCACGCCCAGTCCAATTGCCGAACCAAGGGCTGCCAGAATAAATCCAAGCTTTGAGCTCCAATGTTCTCTCATCCAAAAATCCTGTCGAAGTCGATTAGTCCACTCGTTTGCAATATGATGATGATAATTGTGAGCGGAACAACGTAGCGCATGAAGAAAAACCACGGCTTAAAAAACCACGTGCCCTTCTGTCCTTTCATAAATTCGGTAAAGGCCACCTCTCTAGGCATCACCCAGCCAACAAAGAGCGCAAGCAAAAGCCCCCCCACAGGAATAATCCACGTAGAGACAACCTGATTGACCGTATCCAAAAAATTCATCCCGTAAATCTCTCCCCAGAAGGGAAAGACGCCCCCCGATGCCGAATAGGCGCTTGGAATCCCCACTAAAAAGGTCCCCGCCCCCACAATCGTCACCGCCTTGTTGCGGCTTATCCCGTAAAGCTCCATCAAGTTGGTCGCCGGCACCTCAACCAAAGGAATAGACGAAGTCAATGCTGTGAAGACAAAAAGGGAGAAAAAGACCGTTGAAATGACCATTGATCCCGGTAGCTTAGCAAAGAGGTAGGGCAGCGTTTGGAAAACGAGCCCACTACCCGCGCTCGGTTCAAGTCCGAAAGTAAAGACAACCGGAAAGATCATCAGAGAAGAGAGACAGGCCACCGCAAGGACAGATCCACCGACAATCCCCGCCATCTTCACAATGTTTTGATCCGAGCGCATGTAGCTGCCGTAGCTAATCATGATCCCCTGGCCAATACTGAGCGTCCAAAAGGCAAGACCCAACGCCTCAATCGCGCCACTGACCGTGAACTTACTGCTATCAGGTGTAAAAATAAAGCGCGCCGCCTCGTGAAAACCATCAAGAGTCATCGCAAAGAGAAATAGTCCCACCATCAAAACCAAGAAGATGCGCACCATGATATTGGACCAGTATTCGATCCCCTTGCGTACGCCCGAATAGACAACCCCCATCGTGACCAAGGTGAAACAAAGGTGCCAAAAGAGTGAAATCTCTCCCGAGTGGGAAAGTCGGTAAAACACCTCGCCAATCTCATCTTGCCCAAGCCCCTGGTAGAAACCGACGAGCGACATCAAAATGTAGCTCATCCCCCAACCGGCAATCACGCTGTAAAACGACATAATCAGAAAAGAGGCCAGAGCGCCCAAAACGCCCGACAGGCGCCAGGCACTGCCCACCTTGTAGAGAACATCGAAGGCGCCAACACTTGCCCGCTGCGCCCCCCTACCCATGACAAGCTCAGCCACAAAAAGGGGCAAACCGACGAGCAGCACACAAACCAGATACATCAAAAGGAAGAGGCCGCCCCCATTTTGGCCAACCGTATAGGGGAACTTCCAGAGAATGCCGAGCCCGATAGCCGAGCCGATGGCCGCCATGATGAAGCCGAGTTTTGAGCTCCAGTGTTCCCTGAGTTGGGTCATTGCACCTTCCAGCAAATAATAAATGCAATGATTGTCGCATGCCTGAAGCCAGGAGTCAAGACTTTCCCTTGCAAAAGGAAAGCCCGGAGCACATCGAATCGCCCCAACGCCACTTTTCCCCGCTTGTAAAGCGGCAAGCCGGTTTGCAAGTGCGTGATTTTTTTAAAATTGTCAGAGTGATCCAGATGCAAGCGATCTGACGCAGTCCAATAGCCCATGCTATTGGCGAGAAAGAGCGCGTCGCAGATGGACTTACTCTGATCGGTTTTAAGAAAATCCAAGCACTTGTAAAGCGGCTTTACAACTGAAATCGGTATCGGATAGGGCTCGTGGAGAGTGCCCTAGATTTGTGCTAATTGGAAGAGGGGTTGTACTTCAAGCCAAAGGCGTACACCCCTCTTCCAATTAGTGCAAAGATGGGGCACTCTCCACGAGCCCTCAAGATTTTTTGGGTTTGGTTTTGTACACCCCTATGTTGCGGTGGTAGGCTCCCTTCTTACGTTGACCCTGCATCGCAGTCGCGCGTTTGATAATTTTGACGCCCATTTCAATATGATCGTCCATGAAATTGTCAAAGACAAATTTTGCACTACGCTTAGTCTTCACGCCATTTTTGTTGAGGGGCATATCCGAGATGACAAGGAGAGCGCCAAGGGTAAGCTGGCGGCGGTAGGCGGCGGCAAAGAGGGTCGCGCATTCGAGCTCGAGGCCTTGTGCCTTACTTTTGATCAGCTTTTCCTTGAACTCTTCGTTGAATTCCCAAAAGCGCATGTTAGTTGTGTAGGTGATGCCGACGTGGTAGGCGCGCTCGTTTTTCTCGAGCACCTCAGAGGCGGCGCGCTGAATGAGAAAGTTTGAGAGGGCGGGCACATCTTTTTCGAAGTAGAAATCTGAGGTAGCCTCGCCGCGAATGCTAGCAATCGGTAGGAGGTATTCGCCTATTTCGTAGCGGCGGCGCAGTCCAGCGCACATCCCGAGCAAGATGGCCGATTTGATGGGAAGAAACGAGCAGAGATCGACGACGAGGGCAGCTGCGGTGGAGCCAATTTTGAAGTCGATGAAGGAGATCTCCTCTTTTGGGCTGTGGCACACAGTAAACATAGAGCCCTCGTGAATTTCCAAATTGCGGTCTTCGGCAAATTGTTTCACGTAGGTGGGGAAATTGGTGAGCATGAGATTACACTGAAACTTGTCCCAGGGGGAGCCCGAATAGCGCTCAAGTGTTTGGCGCGCATAGTCCTCTTCAAGAATTTCCTCTGTGAAGTGGGAGTCGTCACCCATGTACATGTCACGGCCGGTACGGCGCTTTTTATCTCGATCATCCATACTGCAAACACATACCGACTTGACCAAATTGATTCAAGAGATCAATATGTTTTTATGGCAGAGGCTGTAGCAAAAAGTTTAATCCCCGAAGAGGTGCGCGTTCCCCCCAAATGCTCATGCAAAATGATTGTACTCATTACGTGTTTGGCACTTGCGGTCATTGGAATTGTGGCCTCAGCCGTTGCCGGCCACTACTTTGAAACAGCGGCGTTCGGGGGCGCAACAATTGGTCTCATTATATCGATTATCTACGTGCGCCGCGCTGAGAAGCTCAAATGTATGACCGAACTTCTGACTGTCTTTCGGCAGAGGAATATCGAGCTTGCCCGCAGCGTTCAAGACCTGCAGAGACTCAATGTTCAATTTAAAGAGCGCCTAACAACACTCGGCGAAATCGAGGAGGCTCTTAGGGCAGATAAGAACGCCTACCGGCGGCAACTCGATACTCTTCGTAATATCAATGGACAAATTCAAGAGGCGCAAACGCAGCTTCGCGAGACATCAGAGAAAAATGCGCGCATCGCCGGAAAGCTTGAGGTCCACGAGCAAAGACTGGGAGAAATCGCCACTCTTTTCCAAGATACGCTCCAAGAATATACAATGACTCTTGCCGATTTTCGCAATATTCCAAGCGTCCACAACTTTGTCACCCAAGTGACAACTCTAATTGCCCAAAATCAGGTTGCGTGATATTCTTTTCGCATGGCACAAATCGAAACGAATCAATTCAGAAACGGTGCGAAAGTCGAAATGCAGGGCGAGCCCTACACCATTGTTGGTGTCGAGTTTGTCAAGCCTGGGAAAGGGCAAGCATTTACGCGCACAAAACTTAAACACCTCATGACCGGACGCGTGATTGAAAAGAGCTTTCGCTCTGGCGAGAAACTCGATCTTGCAGATGTGGAAGAGACCAACATGCGCATGCTATACAAAGATGGTGAAGATGTCGTTTTCATGGACGATAAGACCTTCGACCAGGTGAGCGTTCCGTCAAGCAACCTCGGTGAAGCGGAACCTTGGATGAAAGAGGAGATTCTCTACGACCTCATCTTTTACAAGGGAAACGTCGTCTCTGTCATGCCGCCTACCTTCATGGAGCTTGTCATCACGGAAACTGAGCCGGGAATTAAAGGTGATACCGCATCGGGTCGCGTCCTAAAACCCGCCATTGTCGAGACAAGCGCAAAGGTCCAGGTGCCCATCTTCATTAACGAAGGTGAAAAAATCAAAGTCGACACCCGCACCAGTGAATACGTCTCTCGCGTCTAGAGCGCAGATGCTCGCTGCCGTTCGGCATTTTTTTGCTGAGCGCAGCGTGATGGAGGTCGACACTCCCCTACTCGCCGCCACTCCGCCCATCGATACCTACATCGACATTTTTGAAACGACCTGCGGACACTACCTCCACTCCTCCCCCGAGTACGCGATGAAAAAGCTTCTCTCAAAGGGTGCGGGCGACATCTATCAGATGTCACACGTCTACCGCAAGGGGGAACTTGGCCGTTTGCACAATCCAGTCTTCACCATGATTGAATGGTACCGCATGCATTTGACCTTCGATCAATTGATCGAGGAAACAATTGCTCTAATTGAGCTTTTTGTCGGACCACGCAAGCAGGTGCGTCTTACACACGAGGAGGCACTTGAAGGACACCCAATAGGTGACTTGCACTACGTCTGGTCCCACCACGTGGAGCCGGCGATGGATCCTGAGGCCCTTACCATTGTTACGGACTTTCCCGCCTCAGAGGCGGCGCTTGCTAAAGTTGTTGACGGCAAGGCGCAGCGCTTCGAAATTTATCTTGGGGGAATCGAGCTTGCCAACGGCTATGATGAGCTCACAGACTCGAGCGAGCAGCTGAAACGCCTGCAAGATGCAAATACGAAAAATTACCCTATCGATTACGAGTTGATTGAGGCACTTAAAACGCTCCCCAATTGTGTCGGCGTTGCCGCAGGTTTTGACCGCCTCTTAATGCTCTGCGAAAAGCGCTCGGAGTTGAAACAAAACATTTAAGCTGCTAATTTTTACCCATGAAGCGCTTTATTTTCCCCTCTGTTGTCGTTGTCTTTTGTGTTATGACTTCCTTTGTTCTAGGGAAAAAGCAGCTTCACTACTCCTATCCAACAAAACCGATTGATGTCATTATTCCCTGCACCTACAAAGATACCTTCACGCTACCGCAATGCATCCAGGGAGTAAAGCGCTACGTACGCAACATTAGGCGCATTATTGTGATCTCTCCTGAGAAGCTTACAGACGATGCGGAGTGGTTTGACGAAAACCTCTACCCCTTTTCCAAAGCAGACATCTCTAAATATATCTTCAATGATCCAATGCAAGCGCGCGCCTACATAAAGGATTCGAAAAATCGCCTTGGTTGGATCATTCAACAGCTCTATAAGCTCTACGCTCCATTCATCATACCCGATCTTTCAGAGCACTACTTCGTTATCGACTCCGATACCGTGATGCTCAAACCTCTCAACTTGTTCGATCAAGAGGGGCACGCACTCTTCACATGCAAAACAGGCGTTCACCAACCCTACATTGAACACGCCTCACGTTTGGTCCCCAATTTCACAACTTATGGCGAGAATTTGTCGGCCATTGCGCACTGCATGGTTTTTAAAAAAAGTATCGTCAAGAGCTTAATGGACGTCGTTGAAAATCACCACCACATGCCCTTTTGGGCAGCATTTGCAGCCTGTACAGATTTAGGTGATCTACCTATCGCCTCTGCATCTGAATATGAAATCTATTTTAACTTCGCGATGACCCAGACAGATGAGGCGCGCATTCGCAAATTGAAGTGGAAAGATATTTCTAAACTACACAAAGTATCAACCTATAAACGGGAAGGGTACCACTATGTTGCAAATCATTCATGGCGGCGCAAGCATAAAAAAAGAAGATTTCTGCCTTGAAACTTTTCGCGATAATTTATAATATCAACCTTTAACTCAAATGGGACTACACATGAAAAACTTCCTTGTAGCAGCAGCTATTTCACTGACAACAATTCTCAATGCAGCCTCAACCAAAGAGGTGCAACTGGCTCGGAAACAAGTGCTTAGAGAAAGGCCAAATGTACATGGTTGGTGCACTGAGGAAAAAGCACTTGCAATGTTTGATCTCATTTTAGAAGCAAAACCCGATGTATGTGTTGAGATAGGAGTCTTTGGCGGCTCTTCAATTCTACCCACAGCCAAAGCTCTTAAAGTGAATGGCAAGGGAGTTGTCTATGCAATCGATCCATGGTCGACTCCAGAGGCTCTCAGAGGGCAAGATGCACCCAACATTGGTTGGTGGAAAGATGTGAATCTTGATGACGTCTACCGCTCTTACATGAACATGGTAAGAAAAAATAAGATAAGTGGCCATGTTAACACGATGCGCATGACTTCTGAAGCCGCAGCTCCCTCAATTGGTGAAATTGATATTCTCCATGTTGATGGAAATCACTCAGAAGAGTCTACTCTTATTGACGTTCAACACTACTTTCCAAAAGTTAAAAAAGGCGGCTACATTTGGTGTGACGATTTCCAGTGGTCAATTGATGGCAAGCGTTCCACACTTAAAGCCTATCAAATCATGCTTGATGAGTGCGATCTAGTTAAGACTATAGATAAGGGCAACTGCATTTTACTGCGTAAACGATAAGGAAGACCATAATGACCGATCAAAAAGTAAAACTTACTCTAGGTAAACGTGTTTACGCACTGCTAATTCTTCTTCTTGCAATGTTTGGTGCCATCACATTCATGATGCTCCATAATGTTAAATCAATTAAGAAGAAGATGCGCAACTTTTCGGTCAAATTGGAAAATCCTGCAGAATTTACTGAAATTGTCAATAAGGTCACTGGGACCACTCCACTCCCCCCTCATTTAGAATACCTTCCGTATGCTGATTATGAGGGGCTTATCCTTGCAGTAAAAAGGATAAAAATTAACGGCGCCCAATCCCCGTATAACTCATCGTTACTAGAAAAACGTGATGGATCTGGCTACTATCTCTTTTTCCGCTACGATACAAAATCAAATGTCAAGCTTGCAAAACCCCACGTCTCATATGAAACCTACATCGGGGTTGCCGAACTCGATGAGCACTTCCAACACAAGCACCACTCCTTCCATATTATTGATACCGGCTCATGCCACTCGGAAGATCCAAGAGGCTTTTACCACAATGGCGAGCTATTTATCTCATATAACGACATAGTCCAAGTAAAAACCTACTCTCGATCGATCCGAATTGCCGCTCTAGATGAAACAACTTGGAAAACAAAATATATTACCGACCTCAACATTCAGCAAGCCCCAATTGAAAAAAATTGGATGCCCTTTACGTGTAACAACACACTACATTTTATCTACAACGTCAGCCCTCATAAAATTTTCACTGTTGCTAACACAAAAAAGAATGATGTTCAACCAGCACCACTTCCAGAGATTCCGACATTCTTAAAAAATGAGTGGGAAGCTCGCTGGGGCCAAATTCGCGGCGGTACACCTGCAATTTTAGTTGATGGAGAGTATATGGCCTTTTTCCATAGCTGGTTTCACCACCAGGGGAAAAATTGGTACTCAATGGGCGCCTACACATTTGAAAAGGAGCCCCCTTTCCGAATTACTGGCATCTCCTACAAACCCATTCTCTTTCAAACCATTTACGACTCGCCTCACATTCATACATCCAACTCTGCAGTCAAACATATCTATCCTTCGGGAATGGTTATTAAAGATAACCTAATACACGTTTCATGTGGCGAAAATGACTGCGCTACCAAGATCATTACGTTCAATAAAGAGAAGCTGATGCACTCACTGAGAAAAATTGACGTCGATGATCAAGATAGACACGCATCATTTATGGCTGCGACGAAATAGGGACCTTTTTCTGAGAATTTTTTCGAAGAAAACTTCTACAATCGTCTCCTTGAAGTTCTTTCCAGCCGGATCAAATGAGCTTCCTGCATAGTGTAAAATTCTCTTGTCCATTGCAAATTCAACCGAAAGATGAGATGGCAACCTGTAGATTAACCACATCTGTTCTTTATTAAATCCACAATTATACACATGATCAGAGAGCCAGGATTGATAGCGCGAGCTTGCTTGATGTTCATACATTTTAACTGAAACTTGAGGATATTTTTGCAGATAGTGGTAGGAATGCGACCCTGTGTCCTGCAAATTTCCATTTATCTCATCTAGGTAAAATTGAAGCTCTTCCCTATTAGGCAAATTGTGAAAATGAATCGCAATGAAAGGCACCCATAAATATTCAATATCCTCCCCCCAAGGCGAGCGTTTCATTCCAATAATATCGTGATTTCCCATCATCTGGCGAATATCAAGCCTTCGTATAGGAAAAGCATCGCCATCGAGAATCACAAAAATATCATCGTGATTGTAGCCAAAATGTTCGAGCGCGTATTGAATTGCATGTGAGTGGCGCACGCTTGGTTGATTTGCAATTTTACTCAACGTCAATTCAGTATTCTGAAAACTAGAGATATGTGAGTAAATTCCCGGACGCTCTAAAACATCTAAAATCAACTCATTGATTCTATTTTTCTCATGCCATTCTTGTTTGAAAAAAATGTGCTGTACATTGTTTTGACTACAAATCGCAGCAATCTTATTTCTAATACCATCTTCAACAGCATCATTTATTACTATCAATTCATAGTCTTCAGAAAGAAAATGATTCAAACACTTGATCTGTAGTTCTAAAAAATTAGGCTTGTTAAAATGGAAAGTAACTATTCTGATTTTACTAAAACAAAATGAGAGAGAACAGATAAACAAAAAGAGAATTTTTTTCATTAGAATACTTTGGTAATTGATTTTTGAAAGCAGAAGCGTATACTACTTCAAAATTCAAAAGAAAGAGAAATGTTCAAAAAAGCATATATTTTTTTCCTCTTCGTCGCTCTTCTCAATGGAAACCAAATTGGAATTGTTGCTCTTTTTCATAATGAAGGTCCCTATCTAGAAGAGTGGATCGAATACCACAAATTAGTTGGTGTGGATCACTTTCTTCTCTATGCTGATCGGATATCAGATGATTCTTATACCGTGCTTACCCCCTACATAGAAGAGGGCATAGTTGAGATCGTCCCGTGGAATATTCCGGATGGCTCTCTTTATATGGGAAGACAAGTTGCAGCCTACTTGGATGCAACTGAGAGAAAAAAAGAGAGCCAATGGCTCGCCTTCATCGACATAGACGAGTTCATTTTACCGATGAAACATCGCTCATTAACCGAATGCCTAGAAAAATACTACTTCAACTCGAGTCAGATTCTAGTCAATTGGAGAAATTTTGGCACCTGCTACAAGCACCTAAGCGCTGATGATAAAATTCTTAACAATTTAATTTTAGCGTCCACACGAAACTTCACAACAAATAGTGTGACTAAATGTATTCTTCGCCCAAAGGCAATTGATTCAAAAAATCCCAGGTCCTTTTGGTACCCACACTATGCAATTTTAAAACCTGGACATCGCACCTTCAATGGCGATGGGAAACCGGTCTACTTTAAAGATGAGTTTGCGATCAATGACTCCAAACATCACGATTTTCTGTTGAGAATCAATCACTACTTTACACGAGATGAGGCTTTTTTCCTCTCTAAGAGACTTGCTCCTTGGAAAGAGAAAGAACCTGGACGATTTCAATTTTACAAACCAGAGCAGGTTCTGGAAAAATACAAGAACTACAATAAGGTGAAAGATACAGAGATCATCAAGTATCTGAAAAAATACCATCGCAACGATTTTTATACGTATTGGAAAAACAAATGATACGCCTGCTGCTTCTATTCTTCTTTGTACAGGTAAATAGCATAGAGCTTGGAATTGCAACGATGTTCCATAATGAGGCAAAATATCTCAAAGAGTGGGTCGACTACCATCTGACCGTAGGAGTCGACCATTTTTGGCTCTATAACGATCGCAGCACTGATGACTACTTGGAGAGATTAAAGCCCTATATTGAGCGTGGTATCGTTGAAATCTTTGACTGGCACTTGCCCCACAGAGATAAGTACTTCGAATATCAACTTCTTGCCAATCGCGACGCTCTTGCCAGAGGTATGGAATCAACTAAGTGGATTGCATTTATCGATGTCGATGAGTTTATTGTTCCGATGACCTGCGGATCGATCACCAAATGTTTAAATCAACATTTTGCTCAAGCCGATCAGGTATTCATCAATTGGAGAAATTTTGGCACCAGTGGCAAAACAATTAAACCATACGGGACAATACTCAATAGACTTTTAAAATGCTCTGTCAGAACACACTCCGCAAATCAAGTAGGAAAATGCATTTTACGCCCAAAAAGTATTGACTTATCCGATCGAAGTTGCTTTTGGTACGCTCATTACGCAATTCCAAAAAAAGGCTCCCTCACAATGAATGGGGATGGGGGGCAAATCCACTTTGATAAGCAAATTATGTTAAACGATGGAGTCCATCACGATAAATTCTTGAGAATTAACCACTATTACACTCGTGATGAGAGCTTTTTTAAAAATGTGAGGCTTGCTCGCTCTGTTGTGGGGTCATTCGAAGGGTCATGTGAACAAAATTTAGAGATTCTTCTGCACAGGTATCGCTCTTACTCTAAAGTGTATGACAATAAGATTTTGAAGATGCTTAAGCGCTTTCATAGTAAAGCCTACCTAAAGCACTGGCAATAAGTATATTTTCTTGAAGAAAATTTTAGCTTCACGCACAGTATAACCAAAAAAATTCTAAACTAAAGTGGTTCCCTATGCGAAAGTTTTTATTAGTTTTATTATCAGCAACCCAACTATTTTCTTATGACATAGCACCTTACTTTAAAAAAATAGAGAACGCTACTTGCAAATCGATAAAAAATATCGATTTTATTTATACCATCAACCTTGACGAGCGGCCTGAAAAATGGGAAAAAACGTTAACCCAACTAAGTAAATACAACATAAAACCCTACCGTTTTTCTGCGGTTAATGGCTGGCATCTATCCCTAGAGGCTGTTGGGAAATTGAGCATGCCTTTTGATAGAAGTATGCGCCGTGATGTTATGGGAACCCGCTATCCGCTGCAACATGGAGGCAAACCCGAACATGGTTTGATGACAGTCCATGGCTACACCTACCTTTGTCATTGCATGTCAAGGGGTGCTGTTGGCATCTGTCTCAGTCATTTATCCGTCTTGCAACACGCTTTTGATAATGGCTATAAAACAATCTGGGTGATGGAAGATGATATTCATGTTCTCAGAGATCCTCGTATTCTTTCAAAATACATCGATGAGCTCAACCGAGTTAACCCCAACTGGGATATTTTATTCACAGATCGTGATACGCGAAACAACCGAAATGAGCATGTTCCCTGCCTGGGATACGCCATACGACCTAATTTTCATGTCGCTGATCCTGGAAAATTTGCACGGCGCAATCGAGTCTCCAAAAACCTAAGATACATAGGTAATCGCTATGGTGCATATTCCATGATTGTCTCCAGAAGGGGTATGCAAAAACTCCTAAATTTCTTCAAAACTTATAAACTTTTCCTTCCCTACGATATGGATTTCGCCTTTCCTCCAGGGATTTCCTTTTATACTGTTGTTAATGACGTCGTCACAACGACTCTAAATGCCCCATCAGATAATGGCGGCCCAAACTATCTGAAAAAATAGGAAACATATGAAAAAACTCGCTACTACGCTTTTTTCCGTATTGATATTCTCTGCGCTTGCAGCAGGGAACGTACACCAAGAAAAACTCTATCGAATCTATGAACAGCACTACAAAACCCCTAGTGATATTCATCAGCACCTCCCAGCGATGCGCGAGCTTGCAAAGGAGTGTAGCTCTGTTGCAGAATTTGGGGTAAGAGGCATGGTTTCAACTTGGGGTTTTCTGCAGGGAATGAGTGAAAATCAGAACCAGCAAAAGTCCTACATTGCTGTTGATCTAGATGCCCCACCTCTAAATAAGCTCAGACAGGCAAAAGATCTAGCAACAGCTTTAAAAATCAAGTTCCGATTTATTCGAGGAAATGACCTACATATCAATATTCCTCGCGTCGATCTTATCTTTATCGATACGCTTCACACCTACAAGCACCTCAGCTTTGAGCTAGAAAAATTTTGTCATCAAGCTAAAAAATACATCTGCCTTCATGACACCAGTCCACCATGGGGACACCAAGATGAGCCTGCCTACTATCAAGTCGATCCCTACCCCGCTTGGATCGATAGAAATAAGCGTGGACTTTGGCCAGCAGTTGTCGATTTTCTCGCACGTCACCCAGAGTGGAAGCTTAAAAAGCGCTATACAAATTGCCACGGCTTCACCATTTTGCAGAGGCAATAATTGCGCACTCTTTTTTTAGTTCTCTTGTTGGGCTCTTTGTCGGCAAAGGTACGAATCATGACCTTTCACTACAATTTGCCCAGCTTATTAGAATTACAAATCAAGACGATTGAAAAGTTTTGCAGAGACGATTTTGAGCTCATCGTCTTCAATGACGCCTCTGACCCAGAGCTCGCAACTCAACTGACGCAAGTCTGCAATAAAAGTGGCGTTCAATGCGTCCGCTACAAACAAAAGTGGCATGAAAATCATCCCCTAACGCGCTATATCCATCAATGGCTCCATGACCCCACCTATCAAGGCGCCTACCTCGGACTGCACAAAAATGCCCCTATGAATGAAGTCTCCAACTGCCCAAGTCTGCGTCACGCCCACGTCATGCAATATGCTCTCGACCATTTTGGCTATCAGCACGATGGCCCAGTCATTATTTTAGATGGAGATGCCCTCTTGATTCGCCCCATCTCCTTTAATGCCCTGCTCAAAAAACGCTATCTTGTCGGCTCACAAAAGCAAAAGGGCGACGCTTCCTATATTTGGGTCCCAATTATTGCCATCAATATGCCAAAAATCCCTGAGAAAAAAAGTCTAAAATTTCACCCAGATGTGATAAATTTTCGCCTCTACGATACAGGCTCGCATTCCCACTACTATTTACAAAAGCACAATAGCAGCCGCATTCGAGCCTGCCCCTTTTACTCAATCACGCATCTAAAACCCTCACAGGGGCAAATTGATTCCCTAAATCTCACAGCACCCCAAAAGGAGCTTATCAAAGAGATTTTGCTAGAAACTGATTCAGAATTTCATCTTAATTTTCATGTGATTCACCTCGTAGGTAGCTCATGGATGAATTTTGAATCGAAGAAAAAACAGCTTGTCTTCAGTCTGATTAAATCGGTTTTGCATCAACCCTAATCCAATCATCTGGCCCACCAATATCTGGATAGCCCCCCACCCATTTCAAAGGCCTTACAACTTTCTTATCGGGATTCTGATTGAGCCAAGCAGCCCACCAACTGAAACTTGAATTGGAGATAATTTGATGCTTACAGTTCGATAACAAGTGAAAATCAGTATACACATTCTCCCCTATAATAAAGATGACACGCTTGCCATTTGTAGGAAGCATCTCTTTTGCAAATGCAATGTCATCGCTAAATACAAAAAATTGTGCATTGTACGGGAAGAGACTCATTGCCTTTTCATAATACTGCCTTCCATATTGAAAAAATGACTCCGTAGGCACGCCCTCTGCGCGATAATGGCGTACATGAACACCAACACTACAGGGATGATTTAAAATAGTCCGATATTTTTTACGTATATAGTTGAATATCTTGGGTTTTGGAGCGAAAAGGGCTAACAATTTTTCTCGATGATGGGCAAAGTATTTTTCATTTTGCAAATAGCCGCACACTACCATGTTCGGGCGATACTCTACCTCTTTATACCCATAAGGAGGCCCACCCCATCGATGATCTATCACAACATTTGGAGGGATTTTTGGGAATCGGTAGAAAAAAGTGCGGTGGTAGTCATCTGGTAAATAGGGAAAATATGCTTGAGCTCCGTTATCCCAGGCAATCGCACTTGCAGTGGCAACTTCGAATAGACAATTGCCCAAACGCCCCAAGGTTTCACCAATAACAACTTGCTCCGCATATAGTGATGTAACAAGAAAAAAATGAAAAATAAATCGCATAGAAAAGATATTAAAACTTCTTGCACAATATGTTCAAGTTGAGCATCTTTGGCACCTAAAATCAAAATTTTGGAGCTTTGACAAATGCTAAAATCTAAATTCACTGCGTTGTGTATTTTTTCACTCTCACTCACTTTTGCAAGTCACCACGAATTTGAAGGGATCTCTGAAGCGTATAATATTCGATTCCCAAAAATGTTAAATAAGTTCCTCCCAAAAAATCCAACGATCTTGGAGGCTGGAGCCTATGAAGGAAGAGACACCTGTAAACTTGCTAAAACATTTCCAACTGCTAAGATTTTCTCGTTTGAACCTCTTCCAAATGCTTTTAAAAAATTGAATAAGGCTACAGAAAAGTTTGAAAACGTTTACATATTTAACCTTGCCCTCTCAAATAAATTGGGGAAAGCTCCTCTATATGTTTGCCATGGAACAAATGGCAAAAACCCAGTTTTTGAATTTCACAGCTCACTACTTCCACCAATAGGGCCATCGAGCATTCACCTAATGGGCCCTGTTACAAAGGTGCCTTGCACAACTATCAATGAATGGGGAAGCAAGATGAATGTGAAAAAAATTGACTTTCTCTGGCTCTCTACAGAAGGAAATGAAACGCAAATTCTCAGAGAGGCATCTAGATACCTAAATAGAACAAACTTAATCTATGTAAAATCACAACTCTTTCATAACAGAAAAGGGATTTCATTATTTACAAAGCTTAGAAAATATTTAGAAAGTAATGGTTTCACACTTCTTTCTCACTTTTACTATCCGAATATCTATGGCGATGCTCTTTTTGCTAGAACAGATTTATACAACAAAAATAGCATATGAGAAAGTTTACCCTTTTATTTTTAAGCACGCTATTTCTTGTTGAGGCTTCATGTGGTGTTCTTGACCATGTGAAACCAGTGTTAAATAAAACGCGTATCTCTTCAATTAAGTATGTCGATTATATTTACCTGATCAATCTTGACCATAGAACGGAAAAGCTTCGTGAGACACTTGAAGAGCTCCGTCCCTACGGCATCGTCCCCTACCGATTCTCAGCAGTTAACGGTTGGGGATTACCACTCGAAACAATCCACGATATTGGATTTAAATTAGAAAAAGGGATGCGTCAAGGAACAATGGGGACGCGCTACTTAGCTCTTGATGGCAACGAAATTCATAGCCATGAACTGGTTGAAACGATTGGGAATCACTACTTTGTTCACTGCATGTCGAGAGGCGCTGTCGGATGTCTGATGAGCCATATCTCAATTCTAAAAGATGCGTATGACTCAGGATACGAAATTATCTGGGTAATGGAAGACGATATTGAAGTCAAAATTGATCCAAGAATTCTTTCGAAATATATATATGAACTAGATAGTAGAGTTGGAAGAAAGGGTTGGGATCTGCTCTTCACTTTTTATGAATATAGAGATAACAACGGGAACTATCTCACTGCTTACGGTGCATGCCACCGACCCAATGTTGATACAAGAGACCAACAGAAATACAATATAAATAAAAAAATCTCTCGCAATCTGCGTCAAGTGGGGTCACGTTTTGGGACCCAATCTATGATTTGGACAAGAAGAGGGATAAAAAAGGCTCTTGATTACTTTGAGAAGCACAAGCTCTATCTACCAATTGATATGGATATCCCAATCATTCCCGGAATTAGAATTTTTTCAACGACACATGATATCGTTACAAATAAATTAAACGTACAAAGTGATCTAGGCAGCTCACCATTAAATAAAAAGAAATGAAGAAATTTTTCACATTCCTATTTGCAACTCTGGCATTGCATAGCGCAGAAGTCACAAAGAGTGGGCTTGTGCCCACATACAACCCAAGCTCAAACCATTCTGTATTTCTCTTTTTACCCTACAACCCAAAGGTCTTCATTGCGGGAGAAAACCTCCACCAGCTGACAAAACAGACTCTATCCAGATTTCCTCACGCAGAACTTATCTACCTTACACCTCTACTTAAAGAAATCAAGCAGGTTGAAAAGTACCCCATTTGCCAGGACAATATTAAAAAATACCACGGAGTTTTAGGAAAGGCTTCACAAATCGTTCCCTACTACGAATCAAACGATATATTGAATAAAAACACGATTGAAACCTACTTGCCAGGATCGATTTTAAAGCCATCAAGTACGAAATTTGTTCAACTTTTTGGAAGAGAAAAGCAGATTCAACAATATCCAGTTAAAAATTTGCTCCCCAGCAATCAGCAACTGCAGCTTATTGTTCTAAATGCTGGTGGTAAAGAACTCGACTATTTAAAACTTTTAGAAGAGCAACTCGATAATGTAATTGCAGTTCGTATAAAAACCTACCACACCTCTATTCGGAAATCTCAATCAGATTTTAATCAGATTTATAGCTTTTTATCTCGTAAAGACTTCTGGTTGTTTACCCACTATATATACGATTCATCCCTGGGTGAAGCTGTATTTATTAAACGAAAATATTTTAGAGGCGTGTTTCAAAATAAAGAAATATAGGAGAATTTTATGAAACTAGTAGCAGCTATTTGCACGACTCTCGCAGCAATGAACCTCTATTGCGCGGAAGATTATTATGTTTCTAACAAGGGATATTTTATCGGTGAAGCCGATCATGTTACAGACTATAAATTAGCAAAAGGCATTTCAGACTTTCTCCAATCAAAGGGTGCAAAATCTCTTGTAGACTTTGGTTGTGGAGATGGCCACTATGTCAATTACTGGTTGAAGCAGGGATTTGATGCGATTGGCTATGATGGAAATCCCGTTACTGAAGAAATTAGTGGTGGAACGTGCCATGTTCTTGATCTGAGTAAACCATTCAATTTGGGGAAAAAATTTGATTGGGTGATTAGTCTCGAGGTCGGAGAACATCTTCCTAAACAATTTGAGCGTATCTATATTGATAACCTCATTCGTCATGTTGATAAGGGCCTCATTCTAACCTGGGCAATCAAAGGTCAAGGTGGTGTTGGTCATTTTAATGAGCAAAATAATGACTATATTAAAAACATCTTCAAAAAGAAGGGCTGGACAAACGACATTGTAACAGAGAAGAAGCTGCGCTCAAACGTCAGCGCTCTTTGGTTCAGAGAAAGCATTATGGTCTTTTTACCTCCTAAAAAATAGATATGCGTTTTATTATTTTCTTGAGTCTATTTCTGTTTCATTCGCAGGTTTTTTGTGGGATAAAAAAACACATCAAGCCTGCATATAACAAACATCAGGTCTCTTCGATAAAAGGGGTAGATTACATTTATGTGATTAACTTAGATGAGCGCCCTGAAAAATATCAGCACACGGTCGACCAGCTCAAAAAATACTCGATTGTCCCCTACCGCTTCTCTGCAGTTAATGGTTGGAAGCTTTCCAAAGAGACCATTCACGATGTCGGATTAAAATTCTCTGACGGAATGGATGGCGGGTTTATGGCAACCACCTACGACAATTATAAAAATCTTAAAGAGGCTCATGAGACTATTTCTGTTAAAGGGAAGGCCTATTTTTGCCACTGCATGTCTCCTGGAGCAATCGGAATTGTCCTAAGCCACTTATCTGTTTTAGAAGATGCTTTCCGTTCGGGATATCGAACAGTCTGGATCATGGAAGATGATGTTGACGTTCTACGCGATCCACATATCCTCTCAAAACATATTGAAAACCTCGATAATAATCGAAAAACTCGCAATTGGGACATTCTATTTACAGACCGCGACACAAAAAATAACCGCGGTGAGTATGTTCCCTGTTATGGCGTAACAAGACGCCCAAATTTTAGTCCCCCAAACTTACGAAAATACAGACAGCGTGTACAAGTCTCACCAACCATAATGAAAATTGGTGCGCGTTTTGGTGCATATTCATATATTATTCGTCGCTCTGGCATGAAAAAAATCCTCGACTTTATCCACTCAAAAGGCATTTTTCTCCCCTACGATATGGATTTTTATCTCCCCCCTACACTTCAAGCATATGCATTGATCAAAGCTGCTGTCTCGCATTCAGTTAACGCTCCCTCAGACAATGGGTGCCCCTACTATAAACAAGGTGATACAGAAACGGAGAGTTGGAAATGAGATTTTTTTTATTATTCCTAGTCATATTTATGCAGGTCCACAGTGGTGAACCGAGTTTTAAAAGAAAAAGAGACAACTATGTCTACGATTTGATTAAACCCAACGCAATTGGACTTGAAATAGGCGTCTTTCAAGGAACATTTGCCAAAAATGTCCTCTCTCAAAAGGATCCAAAACTTCTCTATCTAGTCGACCCTTGGAGCTACCCGCCCCAAACCTCTAAAATATATGCGAATAACGATGTGATAGAAGGACAAAGAAAATTTGAAGCTTATTATGAAAATCTAGTGAGACACTTTTCAGACAACTCTCACGTCAAAATTCTTCGCATGACCTCTCTAGAGGCAGCTGAAGAATTTCCCAATGAGTATTTCGATTATATCTATATAGATGGCGACCACTCTTATAAAGGTGTCATGCTCGATCTCACGACATATGTCCCCAAAGTGAAGAAGGGTGGCTTAATCATTGGAGATGACTTCGGATTTCAAACAGTTGCAAAAGCAGTTAAGGAATTTGTTAAAAAATCGAAAGAAATTAAACTAATAGAAACTAAAGAAGGTCAGTACTTATTAAGAAAGTTATGAGAAACATACTAATATATATTATCCTTTTTTCTTCTGTTTATGGAGATACAATAGTAAACTATCTCAATACAAACTATGAGCATGTAAAGACAAATCATAGTGAAATTGATGCTCTTTTTGTCATCGGAGAAGGGAATAGCGATAAGACAAAATCGCTAATTTCCATGCTGACAAATGCAGAGTTTCCCGTGAATCGATTTACTCCATTTACGCACAAAACACTCTCTCCAAACTGCATCAAAAAATTTGTCTCCCAAAATGTATCTCCGCAATTAATTGCGCAGTACCTCAACCACTTTTCAGTGTATAAGTACTGTTTGGAAAACAAAGTAAAATGCCCATTAATCGTTGACCAGTCGGCCATGGTCAAAAAAGATCCCCGACGCCTGTTTGAAATTAAAAGAGAGCTCGAGAAAATAGACCCAAATTGGGATGTCTTGTTCACAGATGTTGACTACCATAATCCGCGATCGGGCAAGCGTATTTTCCCACAAATATCTGGTCCTTCAGGAATCATCCCAAATAAAAGAAAGCTGTCAGATAATATCTCTGCACTTAAATCTCGCTACTGCTTGACCTCCTATCTTATTTCTCCGCGCGGGATGCGAAAATTATTGCTAGCATACAAAAAATGGTGGCCAAATCTTCCCTATGATCAAGCTTTCTTTCAATTGCCACGATTGCGCACCTATACGACTAACTATGATATCATCACAAATTGGTTTTCGAGACTCGCTCCACCAGAGATTAAAGTTGATAACAGGTACAAGTTAAATTCAGAGTGCTGGATGCACCCTAAAAAATTCATCTCACCTGCACGGTTTGATGTCTTAGCAAAAGTGATCTACGGTCGCTCAATATTAAATAAGCAAAAGACTCCTTGGCCTGAAGAGCTTTACTACAACCACATTAAAGCTTGGAATAACTTTTTTGAAGGAGCACCCTACAAACTTGGTTTTGACGATTTTAAAAATGCCTATATTTCTCTACTTAAAAGTACAAAGAAAAATGGCTTTTTAGCATCAAGCGATGCTGTGCCGATCTCTACTGGAGGATCGATACAAAACGGCTCGCACCGAATTGCAGCGTGTCTGCTCAACGACTGCAAGGTCAAAGTCAAAGTCACTTCTCAGGCCAAAGTCGGACCTCTTCGCGAGTTTTCTGCTGTTATGCGAAATTCACACAAGTTAGAGGAGAAATATCTCGATGCAATGGCAACTGAGTATCTTCGCTGGAGTCCTAAGTGCAAAATACTTTGCCTTTTTCCCTCAGCTCAAGCTCCAATTGAGAAAATCGAAGAGATTATCCTCTCATATGGCAACATTGTTTACCGCAAAGAGTGTCAATTTAATAAGACGGGTACACTGGAATTGATTAAATTGATTTATCACAATGAAAAATGGGTTGGGAATCATGCCAATGGGTATCGCCTTGGCAAAGTAAAAGCTTCACGATGCTTTCCAAATAGTCACCCCCTTAGAGTTTTTCTTGTGGAACTTCCCTCTGAAGAGGCTGCCATAGCAGTGAAGGAAAAAATACGCGAGGAGTGCAAAATTGGCAATGACTCAGTTCATATCAATGACACGCACCCACAAAGTTTGATGATTGGGCGCGCCCTTTTTAATCAAAACTCAATTGATTTTATGAATCGACGCAAAAAAGCAGAGTGTACAAAGTTTGATCGGCTAATGACTCAGCTGCACCAATTTGTTCGGGAGAGTCAAATCGATACCGAAACTCTTTGTGTCGATGCCAGCGCAATTTTAAGTGCCTATGGTCTGAGAGATTGTCAAGATTTAGATCTTCTTCACCTTGGAAAACTTCCTAAAAATCCCTATGAAATTGACTCGCATAATGGGTATCTCAAGTACCACTCGACTCATCTCGATGATATCTTGTTCAACCCAAGCAATCACTTTTACTACCAAGGAATTAAGTTTCTCTCTCCTAAAAGGCTCCATGATATGAAAAGAGCGCGTGGAGAGAAAAAAGATATTAGAGACTGCTCATTATTAAGAAAGGTCCTTTAGGAGATCGGATGTACAAAAAAATACTCTTCTGTCTACTCACGTTTCTCAGTATAGAGGCAAAAGTTCAGGATTATTTTAAACAGATTAATAACAAGACCAAAGGGCACTCTTTTGGTTGTATTAATTTTGTCTACATGATCAACCTTGACCATCGCACTGAAAAGTATCAAATGACGATGGATCAACTCGCTCCCTTTGGGATTAAACCCTTTCGCTTCTCTGCAGTCAACGGTTGGAGACTGACAACTCAAGATCTCCAGGAGATTGGGGTGAAGTTTGATAAAACCATGCGACGGAGCGCTATTTCGACCCACTTTTTAGAAATCGATGGAAAAGAGGTCAAATCTCACGAGCTTCTGGGAAAGGTGGGACGCACCTACTTTTGCCATTGCATCACCCGAGGCCCCATTGGTTGCTACCTCAGCCACCTCTCAATTTTACAAGATGCCTATGACTCAGGTTATGAGGTCATTTGGATTGTTGAAGACGATATTGAGGTCATGCGAAATCCAAAGCTTTTACTCAAGTATATCAACGAGCTCAATCAACTTGTTGGTAAAAATCAATGGGATCTATTTTTCACAGATGTCGACTATCGCATAGGTAAAAACAAACACCTAAAATGCGTGGGGGCAGATTTTCGTCCTAATTACGATACAAGAGATCAGAGCAAATTTAGTGTTGACCACCCTGTCTCGAAAAATCTCAGGCGCGTTAGCTCAAGGTTTGGCTCACACTCAATGATATGGACACGAGCTGGCATGAAAAAAATGTTAGATTTTTCGAAGAAATACCAGTTTTATCTACCCTATGATCTAGATTTTCACCTTCCCCCTGGAATTCAAATCTATGCCGTGCGCAATGATGTCGTCACAAACAAGCTAGATTCCATCTCTGATAATGGAAAAGATGGATCAAAGTGATTTCCGCTCATAGGCACCGCGATAGAAAGTTTGGTGTAAAAAGTAGGCAACTCCAACCCCATTTCTCTCGCGCTGATGCATTAAAAGTACAAAGCCTAGCGAGCCCATGTACCGCTTTAATTGTTCATGTTGTCTTGACATTTTTGTCGTTGCAGCCCCAGTTGTTACCGAAACAACAATACAGCGCTTGGCCAAATCAGAAATGCTTTTCAAAATGTTGAGCTCATTTCCATATGTATGTAAGCGAAGCAAATGAATTTTTTTGCAATTTCTCTCCGACACCCATTTTTTAATGTTTACACATTCGACTGGAACCTTCTGTAAAATCCTTGAATGAGGCGAAATATACTGACTCGTTAACTGAGAAAAAATCTTATTATCTTTAAAAATACTGGGACACAATAGTTGATAGAGGACCATTCTCCCCTCAGTGATGCCAACAGTTTTATTGATGTGCTCAACACAATCCAATGCGCTAAAGTCAATTTGTGAAAAAGGGTTGAAATAGTAGATTTTACCGTGTGGCAATGCTTTGGCAAGCTTTTGAATATGCTCACCATTGTAGCAATCAGCAGCGACAACAGTCGCATTATAAGGGAGAAAACTCACACGCCATGTCTCTGGATTCCGATTTGGAAAAACTCCCTCTCCAACAATATTTTTAGAAAATAGTGAGGTGAAAGTGAAAAGTAATACGATCAATCTACTCATATAAGAGGTCCTATTCAGAAATTTTTTGTATTGCATACTGACCCGCTGTTCGTCCTGCATAGGGATCATCATCAAGAGCTACCTTGCCCTCATAATCTTTCAAGAATTTTTGGACTGCGGGAGCAACTCCTTCCCATCCGTAATCATCACCTAACAAAAAGCCTCCCACCTTAAGCTTGGGAAAATAATTAGTCAAATCGCGTAAAACAGCTTCATAAGAATGTTCACCGTCTATGTATACATAATCAAAGTAAGAATCAGTGAATCTGTAAAAGATGTCTTCAGATTTTGCACGTATGACTTCAACATTTTTAAATGGCTTAAAAGCCTTACGTACACGTTGATAGTATTTATCATAATTTGTCGTAACAGTCTTTCGGTCCAATTTTAGATCTAAGTCATTTCTACCATACACCCAAGGATCTACAAGATATAGCTTTTTAGGTTTGGCCGGAAGCAGAACATAGTAGGCAAATGCCCCTTCGAAAACACCAATTTCTAGTCCAATATCATCTTTCTTAATAAACTGCTTGATGTAATTCGATCTCTCAATTCTTTCATCGACCGGAAGTTCTTCGGCAGAAATTTGCAGAGCTAATAAGGTGAAAAAAGAAAATAAAACTTCTCTCATTAATTCCTCCAAGGAAAAATAGGATTAAATTTTGCGACAAATCCAAAATTTATCTGTAAATTCTAAGTTTGCTGCTTTTAGGGAATAGAACTGTTTTATAGCATGTAATGTCTGTTGCGAACGAATCGGGCCACAAATAGCCCCTCCTTCTCCTAGTAAACTTCCCCATAAGCGAATATCACAATAGACTCCTTCAAAAGAGCCATCTCCGTCAATCACTACGAGATCAACCTCTCCAATACACTCTTTAAATAGCTCAAATGCCGTAATACTCGTGTTTCGCAAGGGTATGATTTTTTCGCTCACGCCCTTTTGAATAACATTTGAGAGGAATTGCTCAAAGATGTTGTAGGTCGTTCCATAAATCTCTTTTGGATACCCGATCCAAGAATCAATGGCATAAATTTTGGCATCATCGGATGTGTTTTTTGCCAAAAAAATGGTCGAATTTCCATACCAACTTCCCACTTCAACAACTTTTTTAAACTTCCCCTTTGCTAAAAGTTGTTTCAGCTCCTTTGAATAGGTAAAATATTTCGACTTCTTAAAAGGAAGGGGCTTTTCTATTGTTTGATAAACCTTTTCCGTCGGGATTGTATCCATCTTCCAAGAGGCAAAAACCGATTGAAACAGAAATAGTATAGGAAAAAGAGATCTCAACATTTGATAATAAGATATTCTCCCTCTAGCTTTTAGACAATGAATTTTTTTGTAGAAAATTGATGCAATGCCATGTTAAGTTTCATTTCTGCAAATTCAAAATGAAAATTGTTTCTATGAGAAATTTCCTCTTTTTACTGCTCTCTTGGAGTTTTTGCCATGCATCACTGTTGCATGAACTCGATACCCAAACGCAACATCTGCTACAGCCAATCCCACATCTCGATAGCGCTTTTGTCATTCGTTTAGATGAAAAAAAAGATCTCTCTTCCAAAATCGGTCACTTCAAAGAGAAAAAGATTGCGCTTACTGAGTTCCAAAACTACAGAAATCTCTCACTTGAGCTAATGACTAAATACTGCTCTGCCATCATGTCCCCCTACCTTCTGACGCGAACTCTTAGTCACCTCTCAATTTACAAATACTGTCTACAAAACCGCTTAAAGACGGCTTTGGTAGTAGAAGATCACGCGCAATTCGTTGGCAATCCAGCCGATTTAGCGCGGGTTTTAAAACGCCTAAATAAAACAAGAATGAAGTGGGACATCCTCTATCTCGATGTTGATTACCACGATCCGGTGACTGGAAATCTAATTGTGCCTCAACTCGCCCATATTCCCAGAAACCGAAAAACGATTTCAAATGATCTGTCTCGCATCTTCTGCCGCTATGGTTCAACTGCCTTTGTGATTTCTCAAAGCGGAATGCGAAAATTGCTCCACCATTTCAATCACCATTGGCATGACCTACCATTTGATCAAGTCCTCTTTCAAATTCCAAACCTGAACATCATAGGAACAAATTTTGACATTGTTACCAACGAGTATAAGCTTGGAAAGCGCCCTCAAAGGCCAAAGCCAAAACCCAAAGCGGCGCACAAGCCTCATATTCTAGGACAAGAGGAGTGGGTCGACCCAAAAAAACTATTAACTTATGACAGAATCGATATCATCCCCAAGTATATCTACGCTAAATATTGCCTCAATCAATTCAAGACAAATTGGCATATCGATCTCTACCATAGCCATGTCGACAAGTGGTCCAACTGCTACAATGCAAAGCCTCTGAAAATCGGCTTTGCCGACTTTAAAAACGCATTTGACAAGGTCATCTCAAGCATTTCTAAAAATGGTTTCAACGAAAAATATGCCATCGAGATGAATGAAAATTGGATTCCTTGGAATGGAGCCCATCGCATTGGAACCTGTTTGGCGCTAAAAGTCCCCATAAAGATTAAAGCCATCGAAAAGCGCCCCTCGCAAAACATTACCACATCAGTTTTCCGAAATAGCTACGGCTTAGAGGAAAAATACCTCGATCATATTGCTTTTGAGTATGCCAAACTCAATAAAAACACCTTTGTAGTCTCTGTCTACCCTCTAGGAAGAGATCACTACGATGAGATCGAACAGATTTTGAAAAAAAATGGACAGATTATTCACTCCAAAGATGTGCGCTTATCACAAAGCGGCGCTTTAGAATTCATCCGTTTAGTCTATACAGGTGAGTGGTGGACAGGTTGTCATTTAGACAACTATAAACATAGTCGTGGCAAGGTTTTAGTTACTTTGCCAGAAGAGCTGCGCAAAAAATATCCCGTACGCATTTATCTCTTTGAGTGTGACAACTTAGAGCTTGCAACTGAAACAAAACGCCAAGTCCGGGAGAGATTAGGTAAAGGCGATCATGTGATTCACGTCAATGACACCCATGAGCAGACGGTTCATATCGCAAGTACCCTTTTCAATCAAAATAGCCTCGATTTTATCAATCATCGTAAACTTAATCACTTTCCAAACTTTGAAAAATTGTTAAAAGATATTCCAAGAAGGGAAGATATCTGTATTGGACACAGTGGGGTTTTGAGCGCATATGGTGAGAAAGAGAGTGAAAGTCTAAAATTGATTACACCTTCAACTCACCCACAAATCGCTGATGATATTCTCTACAATCCCGAAAACCATTTTTACTACAATGGAGTGAAATTTTTACGTCTCGACCTAGCAGAAAAAATGAAGAGCGATATTGAGTTGTGATCAGAGTTTGGCTACTAATATTTCCCGCGTTGATTTTAGCAAATCCCTACTCTAAACTGCTGCGAAAAATCGAAGAGCCCCCTCAAAGCTCTATTGAGGGAATTGATAGCATTCGAGTGATTAATCTCGATTCACGTCCAGAGCTTTGGCACAGGCTTGAGCCTCTTTTAAACTACCACAATATAAAGTGTCAGAGGTTCTCTGCCATCTCAGGTTGGGAATTTCCCTGGGAAATTCTGCAAGAGGCTCTGACAAGGCGACTAACCGGAGGGCCTTTGGGCTGCCTATTGAGCCACCTTTCCATTCTCAACGATGCAATTTCGCGAAATCACAATGTGATCTGGACCTTAGAAGATGATCCTGAGGTGCGTAGGGATCCAAAACTATTGACGCGTTATATTGAAGATCTGACTCAATTCGATCCGAAATGGGATGTTCTATACACTGACGTCGATTGGACAAATCGAAATGGCATACCCATTAAGTTTCTCTCCCTTCCAATTGAAAAAAAGACCCCTCTTAAGCCCCTCAGTTTTTATACAAAACGCACCGTTGTCTGTAACAATATCGCGCGCATTCATGGGAGATATGGAACGGTATCGATGATCTTTTCAAAGCGGGGAATGAGAAAAATTGTACGCCATTTTCTAAATTCGGATGACATTGTTTGGCCATATGATATAGAAATACATCTTATTCCAGGAATTCGACAATATGGTTTAATTAACCCAGTTGTTACAAACGGACATTTTGATTTCAACTATTCTGATTGCGGTAAAAACCCATTAGAAAACTTTTATAAAATAAATAGCGAGCATTATAACAAAAGAAGGCTAGCGCTAAAAAGTATAAAACAAAAAAAGGAAAAATGGAAAAACTATTTCGATCGATTGGACTTTTAATTTTATTATGTTTTAGTTTAGAAGCTAATGAACAAATCTATCAGCGCACTTTCTATGCCCAAAAAAATGTTCCAGGCTGGTGCTCGAAAGAAAAATCGCAGGCGATGGTCGATCTAGTATTGAAAGTCAAACCCTCCATTTGTGTAGAAATTGGCGTGTTTGGCGGCTCTTCAATTCTTCCAACTGCTTTTGCCCTAAAACACTTGAAACATGGAAAAATTTACGGAATAGACCCGTGGAAAACAGAAGAGGCTGTCAAGTTCTTAGCTCCTGTCCATGCTAAGTGGTGGGGCAGCTTAAATCTCGAAGAGATCTACCAAGGCTATATCCATACAATCAAAAGTCTCCATTTAGAAAAGTTTGTAAAAACATTGAAAATGACTTCTCAAAAAGCGGCTCAGCACTTCAAAGAGATCGATATTTTGCACATTGATGGGAACCACTCTGGCGATTCACCTATCCGTGATGTTGCCCTCTACTTTCCCAAAGTGAGAAGTGGAGGTTATATTTGGATGGATGATGTGATGAAAAGCGAAAACCCTAATAAACCCACTCGTATTGCCCTGCGCTCTATCTTAGATAGTTGTGAATTAATTTGTGAAGTTGACAAAGGCAATTGCATCTTACTGAGGAAAAAATAAATGTTACGTTACCTATTTTTACTACTCCCCCTACTGCTGCAATCTCAAGAGATGCGATTTTTATATGAGAAATCTTATGTGGCTCCAAGCTCATGTTCTGAACAGGAAATGATCGAACACATCGAGTCGAGTCTTGCAGATGCTCTTCAATGCAAATCAATGCTCTCTCAAGTAAGCTTTGATGGGCACTTAGGGCCTAAGCATAGGTCAACATCGAATCCCAATTTTAAACAGCTGAAAGATGTTCTCTCTATTCCCTACTTTCACCTCCTGAATAATCTATGTCGGAAAAAGGGGATTTCCCACCTTCACATCGGTCTTCTCGGGGGAGATTCATTTTTATCAGCCCTCTATGGCAATCAACAACTAATGGGCGCTCAGATTGGTGTTGATTGGTTTCAAGAGTGTCCAAAAAAGATCTTTTTCGATAACTGCTCAAAATACATTGATCTTACAAAAACGCAGATCATCGATAGTGGATGCTTTGCTGTAGATAAAAGCCAGATTAAGCAATCAATCGATCTCTATTTTTATGACGCTGATCACTCAATTCTCGCACATGAAAGAGCGATCACCTACTACGACTCTGTTTTTTCAAACGTCTGTACTATCGTCATCGATGATTGGGATTGTCCTTGGGTTAGGATGGCGACTTTTAAGGCCTTTGAGAAGATGAAGTATAATATTTTATATGAGACTTTCATCCCAGCTGAAAAAATTGGTGGCCACGGTCAATACATTGCACTAATTCGAAAACTTTCGAAATAGTACGGTATTGCCATTGTCAACCTCTTTGATGATGTCGCTAGAGTCATAGATTGTCCAAAGAGACCTCACCTTGGGTGTTTTTTTATCGATCACTACCATCGCATTAGAGACTAAAATATAGCCTCCAGGTTTTACTTTAGGTAGGTAGAGTTGAACGTCTTTATACGCTCCAGCTTCAGAAAAATTCCCATCAAGGTGTAGAAAATCTATCTCGCTAAATTGCTTACTTGCCGCCTCCGAGGTTTTATGAATAAGTCGACACTGTTTTGAGAGCGTCCATCTTTTGACTCTTGCCAGGCAAGTTCGCTTGATGGCGTGCATATCTAATGTGCGCCACCACTTATAGTTGACATCGTGTGAGGGAAGACCTTTGATCGCCTCATCGGCTGACCAGGCATCAACGGCATGTAAAATACCCAATTTATTTGCCTTAAGCGCAACAGCAATCGGTAAAAGAGTCGAGCCATCAAATGCCCCAATCTCAACACAGACTTGAGGTTTATGCTCCTGAATTAAATCCATGATGAGATTCGCTTTAGCCTTAGAGCACCAACTCCCTTCTAACTCAGCTAAAACCCTATCACGCATAGATGCTTGTAAAAGCGTAATATTTAGCATCATTAAAATTGCAAACAAGCTTCTCATCTAATCCTCACAAATTCAAAAAGATGTGGTTATATTTTATATCCCCTTTTGCTGCAACGTTTTCTTGATTTTTTCGAATTTCTACTATATCTTTCTCAAGCATGAAATATCTATTTTTTTTACTCTGTCTTCCTCTTTCAGCCTCAATTCTAGATTTTACAGACTCAGAAATCTCCTATTTACCTTCAAAACTCCCAGGAATTGATGCAATTTTTGTGATTCAATTACAGCAATCTCCAGCTAAGCCAAAAATTTACGACGCATTAATTGACAATGGTCTTAAAGTTACGCTTTTTGACAGATTCAAAAACATCGATGAAAAAGTGCTGAAAAAATATTGTTCTAACACGATCTCCCCCCACTTACTCAGTCAAACTCTTAGTCACCTTTCGATCTATAAATATTGTCTGCAGCAAAAGATCAAAACAGCACTGATTATCGAAGATAATCAAGAAATAATAGGCCCCTTAAATCACCTCTCGAAATCTCTACGACAACTGGGTAAATGGGATATTTTCTTTACTGATAGAGACTACAGAGACCCCACTTCAGGCAAGTATATTATCCCAAATCTTCTTGAATACCCAATAGTTAAAAGAAAGGTAAATGAGAACTTCTCTCTCATCAATATCCGATATGGTTGCTCAAGCTATATCATTTCTCGCTCTGGGATGAGAAAAATCCTTTCAACAATGAAAATTGGATGGATTGATCTACCCTTTGACCAATCACTTTTAAAAGTACCGAATCTGAAACTTTTTGGAAGTAACAGAGACATTATTTCCAATGCTGTGACTCAGCCCGAAAAAATTCATGAAAACAGAAACCCCACCTATAAAGCGGGCAGCTCTTTAACTATAAATCCTATTTCTCTAATCACCTACGATCGTCTCGATATTCTGGCAAAATATATTTTTGCCAAGTACACCCTAAACAAATACAATACGAACTTCCATAAGAGCCTTTATAAAAAACACCTAGCAAAAAAAAATCATTTTTTTGATACGAATCCTCTTAAAATTGGCTACGATACTTTTGAATCCTCATTTCTAGCGCTTTTAGAAAGTGTGCAACTCAATGGCTTTGATACTCGCTATCCAATCCCTGTAAATTGCTACGGCTCGCCAACTAATGGGGCGCACCGTACAGCCGCCTGTTTACTCCTCAATGTCCCCGTGAGAGCCTATGTAGAAGATCGCTATGACTCCCCTTCAATTACATCAAAAGCCTGTCGCAATAAATACCAGTTCGACGAGGATTTACTCGATCAGCTTGTACTTGAATACACCAAGTTAAAAAACTGCTCCATCACCTTTATTGAACAAAAAAACCAGCTCAAAAGTATCGAGAAGCAATATACAGTTGTCCACACGAAAAAAATTGAACTAACGGAAAATGGGATTCGCGAGCTAGAGCGTTTATTTGGCAAACGTCCTAAGCGCCAAGTAGTCGTTGTTCTCGTTGATGGAGAAGTTCAAGACCCCACCCTTCCTTGGAAAAACCATGACATGGCAAGAGAGATTGCGACAACGGTTTTTAATAGAAACAGCTTAAACTTTATCAATATGCGAAAAGCTTGCCATTTTCCACGGTTTGAGGCGCATATGAAAAGTGTCGCACGGTACCTCAAAGACAGAAACATTGAAGCTGAAAATATCTGTGTGGATACAGGCTCTGTACTAGCGGCTCTTGGTATCCGAGATTGTGATGATATAGATATTTTACACCGTGGAAAATTGAAAAATGCGGCAAAGTATGGAATTGACTCACACAATTCATATTTAAAATACCACGCTGTCAATCTAGATGAAATTCTTTTCAATCCAGAGTGTCACTTCTACTATCGGGGAGTAAAATTTATCACACCTCAGCTCTTGATGAAGATGAAGAGAAACAGAAGTGCCATCAAGGATATGATTGACTATCGCTTGATTGAGCGGTTTATAGCCAACCCTGCACAATAGGATATTGGCGGCCTACGCCAAAGGACTTTTTCGTGATGCGTAGAGCAGGCGGCCCTTGCCGGCGCTTATACTCAGCCGCGTGGATTTTGCGTACAAGATTCATCACGAGCTCAAGGGGGATTTCGCTCTCTTGAGCGATCTCCTTGATCGACTGATAGTTTTCAACATATCCCTGCAAAACGGCATCGACAATACCGTATTCTGGAAGAGAGTCGAGATCTTTTTGGTTGGGGCGCAGCTCAGCTGATGGTGGCTTGTCGATGATGTTTTGTGGGATAATCTCTTTTTTCTGATTAAGCCAGCGGCACATATCGTATACAGTCGTCTTTTTCACATCGGCAATCACACCAAGACCTCCTGCCATGTCTCCATAAAGCGTGCAGTAGCCAAGCGCAAGCTCGGACTTGTTTCCCGTGGAGAGGACGAGGTGGCCGAATTTATTTGAAAAGGCCATGAGGATATTGCCTCGAATGCGCGCTTGAAGATTCTCTTCAGTTACATCATCTGGCATATTTTTAAAATAGGGCGAGAGCGTCTCATTGTAGCTCTTAAACTCGTTTTCAATTGGAATAATTTTCAGCTCAATACCAAGATTTTCCGCCAGCTGCTTAGCGTCATCGACTGAGGCCTTCGAAGAGTAGGGCGAGGGCATGGAAACGCCAATGACATTTTCAGGTCCAAGCGCCTCTGCGGCAATTGCTGCAACGAGTGCTGAATCGATTCCTCCAGAGAGGCCAAAAATCGCTTTGCTAAATCCCGATTTGCGGCAGTAGTCTGCAACGCCGAGTTTGAGCGCCTCAAACAGGTCTTTCTCCTGACAATACTCAAAGGGTACTGGACATGCTGGCGCATCAGTGTCAATTGTCATGAGATCCTCTTTGAAGCCCTTGCCAAGCTGACGCAGGTTCCCCTTTTCATCGACGCACACGGAATAGCCATCAAAGATAATCTGATCATCGGCTCCCACCTGACAGCAGAGCAAGACGGGACAGCCAAGGGTTTGCGCCGCTTTGCGGCACACCTTCACGCGGATGTGGGGTTTTTGATACTGGTAGGGCGATGCGGTGAGGTTAACAAGGAGATCGGGCTCGTGCTCAACAAGCGCTTTGATCGGATCTTCAGCATAGCGCACATCTGTGACATAGCCGGCATTTTGCCAAATATCTTCGCATATGACGCACCCAATTTTTTTCCCAAACATCTCCCACGTGCGCGTCTTGTAGCCTGCGGAGAAGTAGCGCCGCTCATTGAAAACATCGTAGTTAGGAAGGAGCCACTTGTCTTGAAACCCAAGGAGATTGCCATCGTAAATAACTGCTGCAGAGTTGAGCAGGTGCTTTTCTCCCTTATCGAAATTGCGCCTTGGAAGGCCGACAAAGACACCTAGACCAGATGAGGCTTTGATAATTTGCTCGAGATGCTGCTCGATAGAATCAATAAAGCTTTCGTGAAAAACGAGATCCTCAGGGGGATAGCCACAAATGGTGAGCTCAGGAAACAACACGATCTGTGTGCGCCGCTCCCGGGCAATGTCGAGCGTTTCAATAATTTTTCGGGTATTCCCATCGAGATCGCCTATGATGGGATTGAGTTGGGCCATTAATATTCTCATAGCTTCACTATAGTTTAATTGCCAAAGTCGTCAAGGATAATACTTTCCGGCGGAACGCCGTAATCATCGAGGAGCTTCATCACCGAAGAGTTGTGTAGTGGTGGACCGCAAACGTAATAGAGACAATTTTCTGGCTCCTCCATCTGATTGAGCTGCCCTGCTTGAAAGGCTTTAAACAAAAAGCCTGTTTGCGTTGGGTCATCAGTGGGCCACTCATCTTCAGGCTGCGGCTCTGAGAGCACAAGGCGGTAGGTGAAATTTTCATGCTCGGCATCGAGCTTGCGCATATCCTCTTCGTAGATATTTTCCTTAAGCGAGCGCGCGCCATACCAAAGAGTCACCTTCCGCTGCGTCTTCTTCCCATGAAAAAGATCCAAAATGTGGCTGCGACCGAAAGATGATCCAGCTCCGCCGATGAGGAAAATAAGTTCGCGCTCATCATCGATCATGTGTGATTCACCAAAAGGGCCCGAGAGCTTTATTTTATCACCTGGCTTGAGACCAAATGTATACGAGGAGCAAATTCCCCACGGCACACGTGGATTTGGGGGCGTTGCAATGCGAATATTAAACTTGAGCGTCTTTCCCTCAAGTGGATAGGAGGCCATCGAGTAGGCACGAATTACCTCATCGTCAATATGAGTGAAATCGATTTCAGTGTCGAAAAGTTTGAAGCGCTCCCAATCGTGGTAGTACTTCTCGTCCATCGTCGCCTTCCAATCGCTTGTATTGGTCTTATAACCAGGAACGTGTACCTGTAGATAGTCGCCAGGGCGGTAGTCGATCTCCTCAGGCACTTCAACAATGAGCTCTTTGATAAATGTTGCGACGTTGTCATTGCTAATCACCTTCGCCTCAAAATCACGCAGCGTTAACATCGCCTCAGGGAGCTTCAAGTGAAGAGGCTCTTTTACCTTACATTGGCAAGAGAGGCGCCACCCCTCCTTTAATTGCTTTGGGGAAAAAGTTGCGCGATCGGTCTCTAAAATATCACCTCCCCCCTTTACAACTTGCACCTTGCACTGCTTGCAAGTTGCCTTGCCTCCACATGGGGAGGGAATTGCAATTCCCTCTTGGGCAAGTGTCTCTAAGAGAGTACGCCCACCAGATACCGTTTTTGTAAGGGAGCTATCATCATTAATGGCAATTTCTACGGGAGCCGTAGAAACAAGGTGGGACTTTGCCCAAAGAATAATCAGTGAGAGTGCAAGGCCAATAATGACAAAGGCAACACATGCAAAAATCGCAAGAACAATATCCATAGTCAATTTAGCCTATAGCAAACTGGCTATTTTTTCAAAAAAATCTACGATTAAATCGAAGGAAAATAAGGATAAACTTGGTCAATAAAACTAGTATCAGCCGTTTCGATGAGAGATCGAATTATATCTTCTAAGGACGTCCCAGCTTCGGCTGGCACTGGACTTGCAGCGACTCCTGCTCCTGCCATCGTAGAGGGTGGCGCTCTATGATTATTATGCGATATTTCTGTTGTTTTAGGAAAATCACCTGCTAAGTGAGTATATCCGTTTTCTTCTAGCCATGTTCTAAAATGCCCATTTAGAACAAAGCGAGATAAATCTGGAATATAGGATATCGGCACTTCTCTTAAAATTCGAGATTCAGAAACTTTTTCAATGAACTGTCTGAAAGAGTGTTCCTTTATTAGATCAATGTGTGCCACCATCAACTCTAAAAGTTGTGTTTTTTGATCTTTCTCTAATGTACGCAAGACTATGCAGTATTTAGAAATCTCTTTCCATCGATAAAGAACCCGTCGATAGGATATCCCAAGCCGTTTTGCTATCGCTTTCTTAGTCTCCCCAAGATCTATAGAGTTTGCTAATGAGGCGTCCTTTTCATATGTCCAATAACTAGTTTTTGCAACAGGTGGGTGCTCTCTTTGGTAAGCAGCTATTTTCTGACTTTGAACAATTAGCTTAAGAACTGCAGGTGTGAACGCATTGCCTTTGGCATCTGCAAGGCCATTGTCATCTACCACCTTCTTGAATACTAGGTACTCTGGTTTCCTGCGATTTGTCATATATGTTAAAAATAGCCCATACACTTTTTCTGCTGTTTTACACTCGACTAGACTGTTATAAAAATTATTTTTATACCACGTTTGCCAGCGAGCATGTATTACAACACCAACATGAGCGAGTGTGGCTCTTCCTTCATTGTAGGATGTAATTATATCAGATTCAAGGGGTCCACCGACTCTGCTCTGGACAATTCCTAGTAAATCTTTAAATTTTGGCGGTTTGTCTTGATTGATAATTGGATCTAATATTTCACCCGGAATATCACCTATTCTCATAATTCCCTCAGTTTTGGCCAAAAAGAATAGTTAAGAGAAGAGTAAAAAACAAACGAATAGATTTTTATAATTAGTAAGCGCTATTAATCTTCTAATCTACTAAACCAGGCAACTACAATTTCACGTAGCTGAGCCTCATCGAGAGTGAAACGCCCCCCATCAAAGCCCTCACCTTCATGAATAATCCCTTTTTCTTTGAGAAAGACAATCGCTTTTGAAAGGGTATAGATATCTGAAATTCTCTTGACATCGCTGATGGGCAGAATATTAGAGAGATCTCTTTTAGTATACGAGCCAACTTCCTCGGGCTTAAGTGTATTAATATTGAATTGAATTTTTCCCTGCAGATCGGGAATTGGCTCTGCACGCCGCATTGGTGAAAACTCTTGGGTAAACTGCCTGTAGAGCTTGAGGTCAAACAGATTGCGAAACTCCTTGAAGGTTAACTTAAAGCTACCATTACTATCAAAGAGCTCAACAGGGTCCACATAATCTCGCTGCAATGCAATCCCTATTAGAGTCCCAATGTTTTCATACCCCTGATCGTCCAATTGATTTGCATCTGTTAAGGTGGGAGGGAATAACTCCATAAGTCGCGCGGGAGTGAGCTCCTCATGACTATCTGCAGTGGAAAGCATAACGTGATTCATTTTATTTATAAAAAGACTCACTTTTTTATCAGCAGGAGGTGAAGTTTGCTCCAGACTTGCACACCAACCAGACCAGCTCCCTTTTATTTCGTCTAGTGAGAGTTTAAATTGCCCTCCCTCTCCGAAAATTTGCTCACGGGCAATCACACCCTTGCTGAGCAGATAGGAAAAGCCTTGAGCGAGTCGGGTCAACTTCGCATCGTCAAGTTGGGATTCTTCTGTGTCAGGCCTAATCATTGCCCCTAGCTCCCTTTCGATTCCGGGAGGTGGCGGCGCGCTGACTTGTAAAAGTGCATCGAGCTTATACCCCATTTGAGTAGAAAAGGGAAGGGTGCGCCGCTCAGGCGGTCGATAGGAACTTGTGCGCATGTGAGGTGGCACTCTTTTCTCTCTAAAGGCTCCGGCTGATTTATTTGCTGTGCCACGAAGATGAGGGGGAACTCCGCGAGTCACGGCAGGCATCGGCGGTGGGGCGTCTGGAAGCGAGAGCACTGGCGGGGTGACTGGAAGCGGTTGCAATCGCACGCGGGCACCAAGGCCCGAGGTATCAAGAGCTTTCAATCGCAGGCGCGCTGCGAATCCACCTCCAGGCAAAGAGCGCGCTCCCTCTGGACTATTTCCTCCATCTGCCCCCTCAGGGCTTTCAGGAGCTTGTCCACTAGCGTTTAAAAAGTATTCGATCTTTTCATAAGCAGCCTTTGTATTTGTGACGCCAGGGTAGTCACTTGTACATGGGTGATTTGCAGAAAAGTCGGTATGCAAAACCTCTTCTTGCTCCTCTTGAGCAAATACCGCTCCCCCTTTGTCAAACTCAAGAGGCGTGTGCTCAACAGAATTGCCGTACGATTTTGTAATCTCTTTGGACAGATCGCCCACATGATGGAGAACCTGCTTGCCATCAACATTGCGGCTAAGCACCTCATCTGCCAGCTCTTGCGAGACGCTCTCCTCCGGCGGACCGACGCGATAGATCTCCATTTCTAGCTGATAGCGTTTACCATTAATCTCTACGAAACCAAGTGGCGTTGTATTTGCAGGTTCGACGTGAGAGGCTCTTGGCATTGAAGTGAGCGCAACTGCCTGAGAGCGAGCAGATTCCGAGGAGTAGGGCGAACCTCCTGGGCCTGAAGCGGGAGATGATTGTCCTGAAGGTAATGAAGGTTCCATAAAGAATACGTTTTTATAAAATCAGTTAATTCTATTTTATTTAATATAATATTTTTTAATTATTTCATAGTTAAAACAGAATGACAACAACCAACAAGCCCTATTACTCCTTTACACAGAAAAGTCTTTTCTATATAATTCGCCGGAAAAAGGATTTCACCATGGCAGTTCAGAGAGAGCATTGGGCAAGTCGTCTTGGATTTATTATGGCAGCGGCCGGATCGGCCATCGGCCTCGGGAGCTTTTGGCGCTTCCCCTACGTCGTTGGACAAAACGGTGGCGGGGCGTTTGTTATCTGCTACATTTTGTTCACCATTATCATCGGGATTCCGGTCTTCTGTGCTGAGCTTGGCATCGGTCGCTATGCGCAAAAAGGGGCGATCCGCACCTATGAGAGCTTAACCAGCCCCGAATCAAATTGGAAGATGCTCGGTTGGCTCAATGTGATTACCTGCTTCATTATTTTAGGCTACTATAGCTACATTTCAGGTTGGTGCTTGAGCTACGTCTTGAGCTCAATCACCCAATTTGCAGCAAATAAAACCCCCGATCAGATTAAAGGGGTCTTCGATGTGCTTGCCACCTCCCCCTCTGTGATGATCTTCTGGCTCATCATGTTTATTTTGCTCAATATCGGTGTTGTTCATAGCGGCGTGCGCAAGGGGATCGAGCACTGGTCGCGCATTTTAATGCCTGGCTTTTTTGTCATTTTGATTTTGCTCTTCTGCTATAGCTTGACCCTCTCTGGGTTTAAAGAGGCCGTTTACTTCACCTTCTACCCCGACTGGGCAAAGCTTACGCCGCAGGCCATTTTAAATGCGCTTGGCATGGCATTTTTCACCCTCAGCGTCGGCATTGGTATCATTTTGACCTATGGTAGCTACATGAAGTCTGACCAAGACATTCCTAAGATGGGCTTCACAGTCGCTGGAATGACGATGATTGTCTCGTTTTTGGCAGCTCTCACAATTTTCCCCATTGTCTTTACCTACAACTTCCCCGCTCAAGGAGGTCCTGGGCTTCTTTTCAAAACGATGCCTGTGCTTTTCCAACACTTGCCGGGATCACTTGTGATTTCAACGGCCTTTTTTGCTCTACTTCTTTTCGCAGCTCTCACCTCGACAATCTCCCTCTTTGAGGTGCTTGTTTCGAACTTGATTGAGATCTTTGGAATTGCAAGAAAGCGCGCGACAATCATTACGGGTGGCTTTGCCTTTATTATCGGCGGCGCCTGCGCTCTTTCTGCAGGTGGCATCCTCTTCCCCAATTGGGAGGTAATCTATGGTAAGGACTTTTTCCTCACCCTCGATTATCTCTGCGTCGGTTGGCTCATGCCAATTGGCGGACTTTTAACGACAATCTTTGTGGGTTGGATTCTCGACAAAAACATCTTCAAAACAGAGTTTTTAAAGGGCACAAAAATGCCCTGGCTCTACCACATTGTATTCTTTTCAATTAAATTCCTCGCGCCACTTGTTGTGATCATTATCATCTTGCAAGAGGCGGGAATCATCGATGTAACTGCTTTAATTCATGGAGGCTAAACTTGGCTAAAGGCAAACTCAAAATTCACAGTCAGAACATTCTTCCGATTATCAAAAAGTCGCTCTATTCGGATAAAGACATCTTCATTCGTGAGCTTGTCTCAAACAGCTGCGATGCGATTTCGAAATTGAAGGTGCTTCGCGAGCAAGGTGAGGTCGAGTTTGTTGATGAGGATCTCAAGGTCGAGATTACCCTCGATAAAGAGGCCAAAACGCTCACCTTTGCAGATACCGGCCTTGGCATGGACCACGATGAGGTAACAAATTACATTGCCCAACTCGCCTTCTCTGGCGCCGAAGAGTTCATGAAAAAGTACGAAGGTGGCAGCGAGATTATCGGCCACTTTGGACTCGGCTTTTACTCAGCTTTTATGGTCTCTGACCAGGTCGATTTAAAAACGCTCTCTTATAAAAAAGAGGCCAAGCCTGTTGACTGGAGCTCAGACGGTAGCTACGACTACACAATCGATGAGGGGCAAAAGAGCAAACGTGGAACTGAAATTACCCTTCATGTCAATGAAGAGGAATTTTTAGATGCCCACCGCATCAAAGAGATCCTGCGCAAGTACTGCTCCTATCTGCCCTACCCGATCTTTTTAAACGGAGAGCGCATCAATGACAAAGAGCCCCTTTGGCTCCGCTCCCCTTCAGAGTGCAAAGACGAAGACTATCTCGCTTTTTTCCGCGCCCTCTACCCAATGGATCCCGACCCGATTTTCTGGATTCACCTGAATGTCGACTACCCCTTCAATCTCAAAGGAATCCTCTTCTTCCCAAAAATTACCAAGTCGTTTGACTTCTCCCGCTCGCACATCTCGCTCTTTTGTAATCGCGTCTTTGTAAGCGATAATTGCAAAGAGCTCTTGCCCGAGCACCTGTTGATTCTACAAGGGGCAATCGATTCCCCCGACATCCCACTGAACGTCTCACGCAGCTACCTCCAGATGGACCGCACCGTGCGCTCACTCGGCTCGCACGTCTCAAAAAAGGTCTCTGACCGCCTCCACCAGCTCTACACGACTGACCGCGAGGCCTACGAAAAGGCGTGGCCCAATATCGAAATGATTATCAAAATGGGCTGCTTGCGCGAGGATAAGTTCTACGACCGCGTCAAAGACCTCCTTCTTTGGGAGACAACCGATGGCAAGTGGACAAATGCTGAGGATTACCTTGAGCGCAACGACTACAAAAAACACCTCTTCTACACAAATCGTGGAGAGAGCCACTTCCTCGACCTTTACAAAGAGAAGGGTATCGAAGTACTCATCTCAAATACACCGCTTGACTCTTCCGTCATGAGCCTACTTGAAAGTAAGCTGCCTGAGACAAAGTTCCAGCGCATCGACGGTGGGATCCCCGATCAGATTCTCGACCCAGACAAAGAGAAGTCTGTACTCGATGCCGATGGCAAGTCAGAGTCGACCCTGATTGCCGAATTTGTCAAAAAAGGACTTAACGACGACAAGGTTGAAGTTGAGGCGAAAAGCCTCGCTGGAGAGGGGCTCCCCGCCTTTATCGCAATTGATGAGCAGAGCCGCCGCATGCGCGACTACATGTCACTGACCCAACAAGAGCTTCCCAAAGATTTATTTGGCAAGCGCACCTTTGTTGTGAACACCAACAGCCCACTCATCTCTGCTGTTTACAAGCTACGTGAAACAAAACCCGAGCTTGCTCAAGAAATGGTTAAGCAAATATTTGACCTATCCCTACTGGGGCAACGCGAACTGGGCGGAGATCAAGTAAGCGAATTTATCAAACGCTCAACTAAATTATTTGAAGCATTAATTTAAATATTTTTCTGTTGTTGCTGCAAACCACCCTCCTTAATATACTATTCACAAATAGTTAAGGAGGGATTAAAAAAATGGACGTTTCGCAAGCAACAAGTGGGCCTACAGCGGGAGCCGGCGCTCCAGCAACAGTAGATGGCACACCAGAGATCGATGTTAGACTCGTAGAAGCTTCAGCAATGGATGCCTTGCAACAATCCCAGCAAACAAGAGCACCTCACTCACCTAGCCCCTTCAAAGACATTACAAAAACTTCTTTAGCCCCAATATTTAGTGGCGATTTTGAACGATTTTCAAAACAAACATTTGGCGATCAACTCTATGATAGAGCACGCGCTGACTTAGGTCATAAATGGACTCCGGCTCGCGCTTGGATTCGCATGTGCGCAACCATTGATTTACCAGCGATTACCTTTTTGCAGGAAAACCGTGAGACTCTGCCCCCACTTTTTAGAGATGCAAAGGAAATTTTAGAGGGAGAGATGACTCCTGAAAAAATTTATGCCCTAATCGATTTCTTTCAGACAGTTGATGGGGAGTCACTCGAGGCCTTTTGCGAAGTTCCAAAGCTTGATGAACAATTTTTAGCACCAGGAGAAGAGCGTTGGGAACCTGGCCAGGGACTCTTTGAAGTTGAAACAAATTTTCGCCTCCGGATGGATGAGACCAAGCGATTGATCTCCATGCGTAAAAGACTCGATGACTTTAGAACAACGACAGCAGAGATGCAGCCAATTGCAGCAACTGAGTACATCACAAAAGTGATTGTTCGTGCAAAAATTCGTCCTGGCATGCTCTTTCCAGTGCCTGCTCCAGAGGGGAAAATGACCCTCTACAGACTCGACTGTGGGGTTGACCACAATGGTTGGGGCATGTTTCTCATGCGCCCTCACCTACCTCATAACCTCCCAGAAGATTGCGAAGAGGTGCTTTGGGTAGGTCGTGGAACAGTATTTGCCGACTTCAAAAGAAGTTTCTACTGGAACTACCATGCAAACCCCGGGCAAGGAGGCATGGAGCTCTACTTTCACCACATCAATAATGCAACTCCACCGGAGACAAAAAACATTCGCATTCTTGGCTATAGCCAAGGGGGTGGAATTGGTCAAATTGCCCTGACATGGCTTTTAGAAGATCCTGCACGCGCGGGTGTTGAAAAAGCTGTGCTTGAAACGTGGAATTCGCCTGCGATTTCCATCCCATTAAGAGACCGATTCAATGCAGCATTTCGTGCAAGAAGAGATACCCTCCGCGAGGCTGTGATCAATCACCGCTATCTGCAGTACGATCCTGTGAGTAAAATCCTTTCAGTCTACCTTGGAGCTGGATTGCACGATCCAAAACTTCACCTAAGCTCAGAGTGCTATCCAGGCTGGGATCATGGAAGAGCTGCCTTTGACAAAATGCCTGATATGGCACCCCTTGCAAGAAAGGCAACAGATGCGATTCGAGAGTATCAGAAAAAAGCCCTCATTTACCATGAGCAAGAGCACCTGCTTAAGAATAAACTCCTCGAGCTTACAGATGGGGTTTTGGTTGCACGCGAGCGACGAGTTAGCAAAGAATCAACCTGCCTGCCCTATGGCTACACAGCAAAGATGGCAGCCTTTTATGGCTCGCTACCAAACGATATAGCTAAAATTGAAGCCGCTCTTGAAGAGGTGAGAGCCAAACGTGCACTTCTCGATGAAAAAGCAGTTGAAGATATCAGGGGAATGGGCGACATCCTAAGAGGTGGATTTGGAAATCTCCTAGGGGAGAAAGATTTAGAATTCCTAGATGGAGCGATTGGTGGAGCCGTCCAAGATTTAGAAAGACTTACCTCTCAGACAGCCACAGCAGGAGAAAGAGTTGCGAGTGGAGCCAAGCTAGCTGGTAGAGCAATCATTGGATTCCTTGGATTACCAGGTGCCATTGGAGGTGCTTTAGCATCTAAACTCACTACAGCAATAAGAGGTGATGCAAAGACTCTAGCGCAGAATAAATTCGTTCTTATCAAACCAAAAACATGTAGCTGTTAGGAGGAAACATGGCAGTTCGGACTATTGGGGATACAAGATATGTTGGCCCTCTTTTAAAAGAGGAAAATGATGCACGCATTGAATACGCGACAATGCTTTTTGGTAAAGAGCACATTGACTTTGCTAGAAGCCAGCCCTATGCCCAGAATGGAAATGACTACCTATGGGCAACGATCTGCGCAACGTTAGATGACACAGCAATCAAACACCTAATTGATCATTTTGAGACCGCAGTTGGTGTATTGACAGCATTTTTTGGAACGCCTGATCAGTGGCAGCCCATTCTCGATGCCTACCGCAATCCGACAGACACCTCAAACTATGACGCAATCAGAGCCCTTTTTAACAAAGTAGATGGCCACCCTTTAACCAGCTACTTTACCGATTTTCCTCCAGAATTAACCCCCGAATTAAAAACACGCGAAAGAGCCTCAAGGGCAGCTAATGCTGCAATTCATATTCAAGCTGCATACCGCAGACACACAGCCAAGAGCGCATTCGCTACAACCCGAACAGCCACTATTACCGTCCAATCTGCAACTCGTGGCTTTATTGCACGACGTAACTTTCTTAAAAACAAAACAGCTGCGACTCTCTTCCAAACTGCTTTCCGTCGCTTCCAGGCCAAGAGTGCATTCACTACAAGCCGATCAGCTGCTACTTCCATCCAATCTGCAACTCGTGGCTTTATTGCACGACGTAACTTTCTTAAAAACAAAACAGCTGCGACTCTTTTCCAAACTGCTTTCCGTCGCTTCCAGGCCAAGAGCTCATTTACTACAACCCGAATAGCCGCTATTTCTATCCAATCTACTGCTCGTGGCTTCATTGCACGACGTAGTTTACACAATCAGAAACAGCAAAGGGCTGCTACTCGAATTCAAGCAGCTTTACGCGGTTACATAGCCAAAAGCTCATTTGTAAAGACTCGAAGGGCGGCTAAGCTTGTCGCACGTTTCTCATACAAGAAACTTGCATATCCAAGAGCTTCAAAATATATTCAAGAATTAGTAGGAACGCCACAGGGTAAGATTCAAATCAAACACGTAGTGAATCTGAGAGAGCGCATTATCGAACTAATAAAGGCGAGTGAGTTAGAAGCTGCACGAGTTGAATTTGAAAAGCTAAGAAATCCCTGTCCCAAAACTACAGATTTTTCACCTGATACGGCTAAAAAGATCGCTTTTTCAGTAAACCTTCTTCTTAGGCGAGTAGAAGATCATTTAGCACTGAAAACTGCTACAACAACTTCCGATACTGGCACCTGGTATGGTAAACCATTGAAATTCATTTGGGATGGGATGCTTGGTGGAGCTATTGCTGGAGCTACTGCGACCGTTATTTCTGGACCAGGATCGGCTGCAGGTGGTTTTGCAGGTAGCATTGGGGGCGGTGTATATGCAATCGGCAAATTAATTTTTAGCAGTTCACCTACCTCTGCAACCTGTGAATGCGCGCCTAGTCGCAAGTAAGGTAGCGAGAGAGAATCGCCTGTTCAACGCGCTCTTTGAGATGCACAGGGCAGGGAACGCGTAGATGTAGATGGATCAGCTCGGGGTTGGGCAGGTGTATGGAGATGCGCGGCTCGACTGAGGGCAGCTCCAGGCTACGCGACCTTTCAAGCGAGCGAATGCGCAAGCGCGCCTGCTCTATATAGGGTGCGCACTCCTCTTTAGCAATTTGCAACAGGCTATCGCGCGCTGCTTGCCAATTTTCGTTGCGCTTAATCGGAATCACCAAATTATTCAAGTAGTAGGTATCAAGAAACGACTCGTTGTAAACGGGCTCTTCAAGCAAGAGACTGTTGGGGATGGTGACCCGCCGTCCGGTCGATTGGTGATTAGCAGAGCCAACGCCAATTTCCATAATTGTTGTTCCCATTACTGAGACGTCTATCACGTCGCCCCGAATCCCCTTGATCACGATCCGATCCCCTATCTCGTAGAGATGGCCTTGCCACCGAAAGAGGGCGCCGTTGAGATTGATGAAGGTCTCCTTGATGGAGACGACAAAGGCCAGAGCGATGGCAAATAGGGAGAGGGCAAACCCTTGGAGGGCGGCGGCCCAGATATAGACAAGCCCTACCAGGAGTAGGGCAAAAGTGATGGTGCGCAGGTAGCCGAGGCCGCGAAGGCGCTGCTGAGAGCTCCACTCTTTATTGGCAACGCGGATGTAGCGTGCGATGATAAATCGCACGCCAAAGAGGATGGCGACAAAGACTAGGGTGCCTAGAATATTTTTAAGCACATGCGATTGACAGAGCCAGAGCGGTACCATACTCTTTCATTACCATATCAACTAAATGCAATCTAGCCTTTATCTTCTGCAGGCTCGATAGCTGCTGCTTCGGGTGCGTGCACTTCAGTGATGGCGTGCTTGAGAAATTCGATCTTTGCTCCATCAACCATAGTTAAGACAACGGTAGCATCTTTGATTTCAGATACAGTACCAACAATGCCCATTGCAGTGACGCGATCGCCCTGCTTCATTGAGCCGCGCTGCGCTTCCATTTTCTTGCGACGCTTTTGCTCGGGGCGCCATAGGATGAAGTAGAAGAAAAAGAGGGCGACGAGCACCATAATAATTGTCTGAGCAAAGCCGCCTTCACGAGCACCTGCATCAGCTAAAAAGGGTACGATCATAGGTAATCTCCAAAATAGGTTCTCAACCCATTATGCCGTTATTGCGACTTGAGAACAACGATATTCTCGATATGCGGCGTATGGGGAAACTGATCAACTGGGCAGACGCCCTGAACGGTAAAGCGCCCACCTTGAGTCAAAATTGCCACATCCTCAGCTTGCGTCTTTGGGTTGCAGGAGATGTAGAGGATTTTTTTTGCGCTCCACTCGCGTAAAATAGCCATTGTCTTCGGATCGAGTCCTGAACGTGGCGGATCGACAATCACAACATCGGGCTCGTAGGCAGAGAGCTCCTCGCGTTTCAAGAGCTCGGGAACATCTCCACGAAAGACGACCATATTCTGCACATCGTTATTTTCGATATTTGCCTTGGCATCCCATACCGAGTAGGGATTGATCTCAATACCGATTACCTGATCGACAAAGGGCGCTGCGCTCATGCCGATCGAGCCGATGCCGCAATAGAGGTCAAAAACCGTGTCGCTCTTTTCCAAACCGACCATCTCAAAGGCCTTCTCATAGAGTCTTTGCGCCTGGGTTGGATTAGGCTGAAAAAAAGCGCTTGGACTGTAGGCATATTTATGCGTAGTGCCCTTGACAGTAAGCGTGTCGTGTAGAAACTCAAGGCCTGCAAGGTGCATCTCATAAATTTCCGTCTCCACTCCCTTTTGCGCTTTATGGAAAAAGACAAAAAAAGAGGCCTCAGGAACTACAGAGAGGACCGTTTCCATGAAGCTATCGATCTGCGAGCGCTTGAGTACATCGCCACTGCGTCCATTGATTGTCAGAATTACCATCTTCTCGCCGGTATGCATTCCCTCGCGCATTGTGAGCGTCCGCAAGCTCCCCTCACCCCTTGGCGGATGAAAGGCGCTCACCTCATTTTCCTCCCACCACTTGCGCGCCGCAATGAGCAGCTCGCTCATCCAGGGGCGCACCAAGTGACACTCTTGTAAATTCAGAACGCGCCCGCGCCCGTGTTTTTGCATGAGCCCAAGATACTTGTTGCCCGCCTTATCTTGTGAAAAGGAAAACTCCATCTTATTGCGATAGGCCCACGGCTCATCGCAGGCAATGATCGGCTCGCAAAACCCGAATAGCTTTTCGATACGCTGCTGCTTTTCTTGCAGCTGCGCCTCATATTTGACCTGCTGCCAAACGCAACCGCCACACTCAATAGCATGCGAGCAGCGCGGCTCGCATCGCGAGCTACTTGGCTTGAGCACCTCAAGAAGCTGCGCCTTCTTGCGCCTGAGCAGTTCGATTTCAACTTCATCGCCCACAACGGTCCCGACGATCTCACGATCCTCGGCAACTCCGTGGCCTTTCTTGGAATATTTTTCGATTTGGCAAAGCATGGGAAAAGTGTAGCAAAAAAGCGAAAAAACGGGTACAAATTCCTGGCTTTACATAGAGAAGAGAGGAGCTTGTAAAGCGGCTTTACAAGCTGTTTAGATGTTTCAAAAAGAAACTCTTGGAGATCGATCAAATATTTAAAATGTATGAAAAGCTAATTTCAATTAGGTTGAAGAGCGCCTTCAGGGCGCTCAGGGGGCCCCAAATTTGCACTATCGCGACGAACCAAGCGTATAGTTAATACGTGTGAGGAGCGATAGGGTAAAGATGGGGTGCCATGATGCGGCCAAAAGGCTGTGTTGCACTTATGCAACACAGCCTGAGTTGAATTTATCTTTTTTTGCGACGAGTTGTTGTTTTGCGCTTTGTTGTTGTGCGCTTAGCTGGAGCTTTGCGCTTGGTAGTCGCTTTGCGCTTTGTCGCTGTCTTGCGAGCAGCTGGCTTACGCTTTGTTGTTGTCGTTTTGCGCTTAGTTGCAGTCTTACGCTTTGGCGCTGCTTTTTTCTTTGTAGCAGTCTTGCGCTTTGTTGCTGTTTTACGCTTTGGAGCAGCTTTTTTCTTTGTTGCTGCTTTGCGCTTGCCACCAGACTTGCCTGCTGCAACCGACTCCTTGCGGAATGTTTTTGCAACTTTAGCAAACTTAATTGAAGCTGTGCGAACGCGCTGCGCTGCCGCTTTGTTTCCTCTTGTGCACTTTGCGAGGTCGTGTGTTAACTCCTCAAGCAATTTGTGCATTTTTTTCATTGTGTCTTTTAGGGCCATATTGACTCTCCTGTTGTTTCACGTCTAATTCCTCCATATTTTCTTTCAGAAATTTGTTCAATCTTTTTTTGAATCGTACAAAAAAAATCTGTGCTGATACACTGATGTGCATGGAAAATAATGTGCATTTTATCGACGGCGAGTATGTTGAAGAGAGTAGGGCAACACTGCCCATTTCTGACCTCTCTTTGCATCGCGGCTTTGGAATTTTTGAATACCTGAGAACCTACTCTGGGCGCCCTTTTCACCTTCGCGAGCACCTGCAAAGGTTTCGCAATTCTGCAAAAGAGATGCACCTGAATGTCCCCTACTCAGATGATGAAATTCACGAAATTTTAGATACCCTTTTGCAAAAAAATGGATTCGAAGAATCTGCAATAAAACTTTTTCTCACAGGCGGAAATTCTGACGACTACCTGCTCCCCTGCTCACGCGAGAAGTTTTTGATTTTCGCAAAGCCCTACGTTGTCCCCAAACTACCCGAGGCGGTCTCTTTACAAACAATTACCTACGCGCGCTACATGCCTGAGGTAAAGGCAATCGGCTACATTCCTGCAGTCACAGCGCTGCAGCGATTTAAAGATGCCGATGATATTCTCTACGTTTCTGAATCAAATGAGGTGCTCGAGTGCACGCGGAGCAACCTTTTTGCGGTAAAGAACGGCAAGCTACTCACGCCGAAGCACGGGGTATTAAAGGGAATTACAAGAGCCCTTGTGATGCACCTTTGCAAGACAGAGGAGTGCATTCTCACGCGAGAGGCGCTGATGGAGTGTGAGGAGGTTTTCATCACTTCGAGCACAAAAGAGGTGCTGCCTGTAAGGCAAATCGATGGCCATACGTTTCAAGCCCCTGGCCCGATCACAATTGAGCTTGCCACACGCTTCACTGAATATGTAAAGAGGGGTTTGCAAGATAACCTCAATTGGTCTAAATAAGAGGTTATGGATAAACATCTAGAACATTGCGACCTCAGCGCATCACTGATTGTGACCTATCTTGGCACGTATGTGGGAACTAAGCTCAATGATAAAGAGACGCGCGGGCTTCTCAAACGCATTGAAAAACCGTGCAATGAGCTTGAAGAGAGCCTCTCTCACGCCGATCAAAAGCTTGTAGCGAAGTGTCAGCCTCTCATTGAAGAGCTCAATAAAGAGCGCGATGAGCTGAGCAAACACCGCGACACAAAACGCCTAGCAGAGATTGCCGCGCGCCTAGAGAGCGCCATCACAGATCATCTTAGCGAGAACGCCATGTAGCGCTTCCGCCTTTTAATATGGTATAGAACAGGCCTGCTGTAAATAAAGCAGTTCTTAACGTTATCTTCGGCTGAGTAGGCTGAGTGGATCCACCAAAGTCACCATCCATTGGTGTAGAGGGAGTTGTAAGCTCATCGAATGGAGTTTCAGGTGTTCTTGGTCGAGGAACCAGCGGTGGTGGTGGCGTAGCACTTCGCGCGGATGGCGCTGGCGATGGTGTTGGCGTGGGGCTTGGTGGGAGCGGTGGCAGCGGCAATGGCCTTCTCGCAGCACGCCCTCTTGCCAGCGCTTGTAAACGCACCATACCCCTCAACGCTTTATACCGCTTTCTTGCAATAAGACCGCGCACACGCGCTTGAACTAATGGCGCAAGCCTGCGAGCTGCTTTTAACTGGCTGCGCGCCTTAACGACTGTTGTAAAACGTGCAAGGATTTCTGCCTTTTTTAAAAGCTTAGAGTCAACTTTAAGCACCTCAACCCTCTTTCCACTCCAAAAACTCTTAAATTGTAAAAATAATTTTGGATCTAGTAGTGGTAAAAATAGTGTGGACAGTAGAGCTAGGGAGAGAAAAAAGGCAGCGACTCTTTTAGCTGTGACGTTTGAATGTCTCTTTGAAAAATCTACTTGATGAATTTTTCCCTGTTGTGAGCGATGAACCTTATGGATGTCCATTGTGAGCTTGTGCTCTTGTCCAGCCGCTACAACTAAAGCATTTTCGATTCTTGCCATTTTTTTAATCCCCTAAATAAACTTACCCGAATTATAAGCTATTAATAAGAAAAGACAAGGATTAAAATAAAGATTATATAGTTTTTAGAAGTATGCGGTTACCAAGACTTGAACTTGGGACCTCAACATTATCAGTGTTGCGCTCTAACCAACTGAGCTATAACCGCACATTTTTTGGAGGCTAGGAGATTCGAACTCCTCACCTTCTGAATGCAAATCAGATGCTCTACCAAATGAGCTAAGCCCCCAAATGTGATGGTGGAAGTTTATAACAAAGTGGGATTTTATAGCAAGAGATAGACTGCGATTCCGCCAAAGTATCCGACAAGTGCGGGAAGCGCAGCCTTTTTCATATAGGCAATGAAGTCGATTTTTTCGATTCCCATGATTGCGACACCAGCAGAAGATCCGATGATAAGAATAGATCCCCCTGTACCTGCTGTGAAAGCGGTGATGAGCCACAGTTGTGAATCAATCGGGTATTGTGCGATATCGTACATTCCCATAGTAGCGGCAACGAGTGGAACGTTATCGACAATTGCAGAAAGCAGACCAATTGCTGTTGCAATTTCGACATCATTGCGCACGTGGGCATCGAGCCAGCGGGCAACTTGCTCGAGGATATTGGCCGCTGTTAGGGCGTCAATTGCGAGTAGGATACCGAGAAAAAAGAGAATCGCTGAGGTGTCAATGCGTGTTAAAACAACAGGGATGCGCAGGTGTTGGCGATGTTCATATTTGTAGTGTAAGACATCTGTCACAAGCCAGAGCACCGAGAGGCCAATAAGAACTCCCATAAACGGAGGCATTCCGGTGAGCCACTTAAATACGGGGACAAAAATAAGCGAAGCGACTCCGAGGACAAAGACAAGAGTAGCACCCGGCTCAGGCTCCTCTTCAGCAAGATTTGATTCGGGCATGCTATACTCCCCGCTCAGCTGGAAGGCGTAGATGCCAAGAGGCAAGAGCATCGCAACAACTGAGGGCACAAAAATCGCTTTGATAACCCCGAATGTCGAGACCTGCCCATTGATCCAAAGCATTGTTGTTGTCACATCACCGATTGGCGTCCAGGCGCCCCCTGCGTTGGCAGCAATAACCACCATGCAGCAGAGAATAAAGCGCTCTTTGCGATGGGGAACGAGTTTCCGTAGAATCGAGACCATCAAGATAGAGGTCGTGAGGTTGTCGAGGACCGAGGATAGGAAAAATGATAGAATGGCGATAATAACAAGCACAAGGCGTTTTTTTCGCGTGCGGATCAGGCGAATGACCGTATTAAATCCTTTGTGGGTGTCTATGAGCTCAACTAGAGTCATCGCCCCCATCAAAAAGAAGAGGATTTGGGAGATATCACTGAGATAGTGCCCCAACTCTGTAAGATGGACTTTATTGGCGTCCATATCACTCACAAAGTAAATCATCCAGCAAATGACAGCGATAAAAATCGCAACAGCTGTTTTGTTCACTTTGATGTGAAATTCGAAGATAATCGCCAAGTAGCCTAATACGAAGACGGCGATGATAAGTAGAGGCGTAATCACTGGATCCATTCTAATTGCCTATATAGCGAAGTTGACTTTGAAATGTAAAGACTTGATTGTCTGGGCAGCGATTGTAGCAGCTCTAAGATTATTTTACCAGCTCACTTCTTACGCCCGAGTGCACCAGGTCGTGCATGCACAATAGGCCTTCAACACTTTTGCCTGAAAGTACTGGAAGGACAAGGACCCGCTTATGAGGGTTAAGTTGCATCATGGCAAGCGCTTTAGAGGCAAGGGCATTTTTATCGATCCAGAGAAATTCTCGGTTCATCAGATTTTTCATCTTTTCATCGAAAACCTCTGGCGAGCTATTTTGGATCGTGCGACGCAAATCGCCATCCGTAAAAATACCCACCATCTTCCCTTCCTCGCAAACAAGCAGACAGCCACAACGCTTGTCAGTCAGCTCAACTATTGCCTCTCTGAGCAAATCATCTGGGTGGCAAATCGGTACTTGGCTCTCTTTAAGCATCACATCACTGACTCTCATGGCAATTTGTTTGCCGATGCTACCGCGGGGGTGGTTGAGAGCGTATTGATCGATTGTGAAACCTTTCCGCTCCATCATTGCAACAGCGAGAATATCGCCAAAAATGAGCTGGACCACTGTTGAGGTCGTCGGCGCTAAATCGAAGGGACAGAGCTCGTGATGCACGGGTAGGTAGATCGATTGATCGCAAAGCTGCTCGAGACGCGAGCCCTTTTCAGAGACCCACGCAATCGAAATTGCCTGACGCTTTTTAATAAAGGGGAGCAGATCGACAAGCTCGAGAGTATCGCCACTTTTGCTAATGCAAACGACAATGTCATCAGAAGTGACGACTCCGATATCTCCATGGAGAGCATTTTGTGCAGGCAAGTAGAGGGCGCGCGTGCCGGTTGAGATCATTGTCATTGCCAGCTTTTCTGCGATAATTCCACTCTTTCCAACGCCAGTGAAGATAATCATCCCCTTGCAAGAGAGGAAGGCTTTTAAAATCACCTCGGCACGCTTGTGGTCGATTTCATCAAAAAAGTCGCTCAAGTAGGAGCGCTGCTTTTGGAAAAGCTCGGCTAACATGCCCTTATTGTGCTTGATGAGTTAATAAATTTCAGCTAAAACGCAAATAAAAGCGGAGTGGGATGGAAAATACTAGCTATAATGTCTTAGTTATAGAGGATTCGGTGAAAGATGTGGGTCTTGTTAAGGGCCTACTACACATTTCTCAAGACCTCTACTCTGTCAAAAATGTCGAGACCTTAGATGAAGGAAAAGAGATGATCGGCTCTGAGGAGTTTGATATTATCGTTCTTAGCCTTGATTTGGAACACGAGCAGGGACTCCAATCTTTCAAAGAACTCACGCAATTTAATAACGAAATTCCGATCATTCTTGTAACAAACCACTACAAACCAGAGCTTGCAGAAACTCTTTTAGAAGAGGGGGCTGCCGATATTCTTGTCAAAGATGAGGTCAATGGCAAGCAAATCAATCGGGTGATCAAGTACGGAATTGAGCGTCATAAAATTACCCATGAGCTTCTTGAATCGAATGAAAAGCTTGAGAAGCGCAATGAAGAGAAAAGCCAGTATGTTGCTCTTGTCTCACATGAGCTCAAAGCTCCGGTGAACAACATCAAGCAATCGCTTTTTCTTCTAGAAGAGCAGAAGTCTGATGATGAGAAGGATCAACTTATCACAGTCTGCAAAGAAACCGTGGCGCGGATTGAAAAGATCCTAGAAGATCTACAAGGGGTCGCTAAGTTTGAAGAGGGCGCAATTTCGATTGAGCCGAAAGAGACGGATATGACTCCCCTTGTACAAGAGATTGTTGATTCCTTCGACGCGAGCTTCAAAGACAAGGGAATCGAGCTTAATTTCAAGCATACTAAAGACAATATACAGGCAAAAATCGATCCCGACCGGATGAATCAGGTGATTACAAACCTCATTAGCAATGCACTTAAATACACTGAGAAGGGAAAAGTCGACGTCTCGCTCAATGAAGAGGGAGAAACCATCTCTTTAGTTGTTGAAGATAGTGGCCTTGGGATTGAAAAAGAGGACATGAATTCCCTTTTTGATCGCTATACCCGCTTTCACGAGGGGCAAAAAGGCGCAGGACTTGGATTGAGCATTGCCAAAGAAATGATAGAACAGCAACATGGCACAATTTCCGTTGAAAGTGAAGTTGGCAAAGGCACCAAATTTATTTGTGAATTTCCAAAAATCGTAGAGGCCGCATAATGGATAAAGATCCCATCGCACTTGCTCGTGGAAACGGCATCGGACCTGAAATCATGGATGTCACCCTCGATATCCTCAAAGCAGCGGGGGCCGAGCTTGAAATTCACGAAATAGCTATTGGCGAAGAGGTCTACAAAGCGGGCCACGCAACGGGAATCGAAGATACTTCCTGGGATACGATCCGCCAATGCCGCGCCTTTTTGAAGGCCCCCATCACAACACCACAAGGTGGTGGCTTCAAGTCACTCAACGTCACCATCCGCACAACTATGGGACTCTACGCCAATATTCGTCCCTGCGTCTCGTATCACCCCTTTGTTTCAACCAAGCATCCCAACATGGATGTCGTCATTATTCGCGAAAACGAGGAGGATCTCTACACCGGCATCGAGTATCGCCAGACACCCGAGACCTACCAATCGCTCAAAATCAACACGCGACCTGGCTGTGAGAAAATCATCGATTTTGCCTTTAAATACGCCCAAATGAATGGTCGCAAAAAGGTCACCTGCTTTTCCAAAGATAACATCCTCAAAATTACCGATGGACTCTTCCATCGCGTCTTCGATGAAATTGCCGCTAACTACCCTGAGATTGAAAATGATCACTGGATCATCGATATTGGCTCTGCAAAGCTCGCCGATGCTCCTGAAGAATTTGACGTCATTGTTACCGCAAATCTCTACGGCGACATCATCTCTGATATCGGCGCTCAAATTTGCGGCTCGATTGGCCTTGCCGGCACCACCAATATCGGTGAGCACGGCGCCATGTTTGAGGCGATCCACGGCTCTGCTCCTCAAATCGCAGGCCAGGATATCGCCAATCCTTCGGGACTCATCAACGCCGCCGTTCAAATGCTTGTCTACCTCGGGCAGACCCAGGTCGCCATGCAGATCCACAACGCCCTTCTTTGTACTATCGAAGAGGGCGTCCACACCGCAGATATCTTCAGTGAAGAGGTCAGTAAAGAGAAAGTCGGGACCAAAGATTTCGGACGCGCCCTCATCGAGCGCCTCGGACAAACGCCTAAGCAGCTGAAGCCGGCCCACTACGAGAAGAAAAACAGCGGCTCACTAAAATATGCCCGTCAAAAGCAGCCGACCACGCGCAAACTCGTTGGCATCGACATTTTCATGTACGCCGAACCCGATGCTGAGGCCTTCAAGGGCAAAGTGACGCAAATCGAAACCAAATTCAACCTCGAATTCATCTCCAACCGCGGCACCCGCATCTACCCCGACGGCTTCCCCGAGACCTTTTGCGTCGACCACTTCCGCTGCCGCTACCTTCCGACCGAAATTGACGCCACCGTGAAACCCGAAGACCTCATTGAACTACAAAAAATCCTGATTAAAGCGGGCTGCGACATCATCAAAACGGAAAATCTCTATACTTTCGATGATGCGCCAGGCTTTTCCCACGCCAAAAACTAGCTTGTAAAGCCGCAAGCGGTTTTACATGTGCGTGATTTTTCTAAAATTGCCAGAGTGACTGAGATGCAAGCAACACGACGCAGTCCAATAGCCTCAGCTATTGGCGAGGAGAGAGGCGCAGCAGATCCGTTGCTATGGTCATTGTTAGAACAATCAAAGCACTTGTAAAGCCGCTTTACAAGCTATATAAAAAACACCTAGAAATACATTAAGGGCGCTCAGGGGGCCCCAGATTTGCGCCATCGCGACGAACCAAGCGTATCGTTAATACGTGTGAGGAGCGATGGAGTGAAGATGGGATGCCATGATGCGCCCGCTACCAATAAACTTTGCAGACGCGCTTCCTAAACTGCTTCTCAACTGCGGCGCGATCGCGCGAGTTGAGCATTTTCAGTGTCTCCTTGAGAAGGCGCTCGCCGTAGGGAACCCCACCATACTGCTTGTGGTAGATGTCCTCGAGATCAATCATCTCTATGTTGTGCCCCTGGATGACCATGTTGTTAATCATCCAATCTGAGGTTTTTACATCTTTGAGATTGCGAATCGCTTTTTCTAGGGTCTTATTTTCGGGATAGGTGCCATGGTTCATGAGAAAGGTCATCATGTTGATGCCGGGAACCCAGTCGGTGGTGCGGGTGTGATCGCCGTAGCGGCGGTCTTTTTTGATGAGCTTTTTTGTGTTGTAGTCGCAGACGATGATGTGATCTTTTTGGCTGGCATCTTCGTCTTCGCCGAGCCAGTTTTTGTACTCAAGCCGGTCGCGCTTGCCGCGAATGTGGTAGAGGTTTGCCATGAGGCCCTTCTGCGTGTGGCGAGGAATCGAGCCGATGATTTGCGCCTCATTTTCCTCAAGGAAGGCAAAGATTTCGTTACGCACTTTGACATGATTGGCCTCGAGGTTCTTTTCGCAGGGGGGCGTTTCGATGATGATGTCGTGACCTAGGTTAACAATTGCGGTGGCAAGCTCTTTCCACTGGTCCCCAAACCAGTGCAGGATATTCAGGGCCAATACGACATCAAAGTGTTCACACTTTGCCATGTGAGTAATATCCTCAGGGCGGATGCGTTGATTGAGTAGGATGATGTTTTTCAGAGCTGTGTTGTCGATACAAATGCTTTGTAGCTGATTGCCGATTTTTGGATAGACTTGGTTGTTGCCTTCGAGCATGACAAAGGTTGAGCTTGGATACTCGTGGGCAGCTTTAAGAGAGTAGTAGCCTTGAGCACAACCGAGATCGATCATGGTAAAGTTACGGTTATAGCGCTCTAAGATTGGCTTGATGATTTGATAGCGCGTTTCGCAATCATCGTGATTGTAGTTGGCTTTTTTGGCAACTTTGCCATTGATGATGATGTCTTGGTACTGCTCAAGGCCCTCTTTTGTGATATCTTCAAAGGCGTGGAGCGAGAGAATTACAAAAATAAATAGATAACGCATGGGTCGAGTTTAGTTGCGCGCTCTCTTTTCTGCAAGGTTTGAATATTCGGCCTGCTCATCGACCTCGGACACCCAACCACCACCGAGAGATTTGTAAATATCGACAAGCGTGGTGTAGGCCTCCCCTTGCGATTGGGCGTAGGAGAGCTCGGCGGCAAACAGACGCCTTTCGGCATCGAGAAAGTTGAGATAGTCTGTCTCCCCTTCGTTGTAGCGCAGGTTAGCGAGGTGAAAGTAGCTTTTCATCGTCTGTACACGCTCGGCCTCGGTTTTGATGAGATCGAGTGTGATGCGGTGGGTCACAAGTGAATCATTCACATCGCGAAAGGCGTTTAAGACAGTCGATTCGTAGTTGTGCAAGAGGGCTTGCTTTTCTGCTCGCGCTAGGCGCAAACCGCTGGTAAGCCGCCCGCCTGTAAAGACCTCTTGCATGAGGCTAAAGCCGTAGTCCCATAAACTCGAGGAGTTGGTCAGCAGTTTATGTAGCTGGGAGGAGGCAAATCCAAGCGATCCAGTGAGAGAGATGTCGGGGAAAAACTTTGCTTTCGCAATACCGATGCGCGCATTAGCCGCTTTGAGCTTCTCCTCTGCACTGAGAATGTCGGGTCGTTGGTTGAGCAGCTCTGAGGGAAGCTCTGCTGGCACTTGCGGTGGCATGTGAAAATCATCAAGGAGCAGTCCCCGCTTGGTAGCCGGCTCTGAGCGCCCTACTAAAAATCCGAGGAGATCTTCATGGGTAGCGATGTCAATTTTAATGGTATCGAGCTTGATTTGTGCCTGCTCGACTTCTGAGCGCGCCTGTTGCACTTGCATATCTGAAGTGAGCCCCAGTTTATAGCGGATGTCGGCTAACTTGAATGAGGTGTTGCGGGTATCGAGTGTCTCCTTAGAAATGGAGAGCTGCCGATCGAGCCGGCGTAAATTGATGTAGGTGTTGGCAACTTGGGTCACAAGAGTTAACACCACGGTGCGGCGCACCTCAATTTGCTCGACCATCTCTGCGAGGGCCGATTGGGTAGCGCTGCGAATTTTTCCCCAAATATCGGCCTCCCACGATCCATTCAATACAAGGTTGTAGGCGCTGAAGCGACGCGGCTCGACAAGGTCATTGGAGAGGAGCGTTGACGACTCTTGTAAACGCTCTGCCCCAGCATCGAGATCAATTTGGGGATAGAGCTGAGAGCGTGCAATGCCAAGTTTTGCGGCATACTCTTCAACGCGAAAGATCGCCTTCTTGATATCTTGGTTATTCGCAAGCGCCTCATCAATGTACTCATCGAGAACAGGATCGCCAAGGCCCTTCCACCAGTTGAGGTTCTCTCCCACCTCTGTCGGCACGCGCCAGTGACTTGGGGTTGCAATTTCAGGCCGCTCATAGGTTGGATGCATGGTGCACGAGGTGAGAAGAAGCAACACTAGTAGTCGTCTCATCTCTTACCCCGGTAGAAAATTGTGAAGAAAAAGGGAATGAAACAGAGGGCGAGAATGGTTGCTGAGAGCATACCCCCTAAAACACCCGTACCAACAGAGTGGCGTGAGGCAGCCCCCGCACCCTGGGCAATCACGAGTGGAAGCACACCTAATATAAAGGTAAAGGATGTCATTAAGATCGCCCGGAAGCGCAATTTCGCCGCCTCAATCGCTGCCTCTTTGACCTCCATCCCCTCTTCGACTTTGATTTTTGCAAACTCGACAATCAAAATCGCATTTTTTGCAGACAAGGCAATGAGTGTGACAAGGCCAATTTGGAAATAAACATCGTTGGGCATGCCGCGCACCCATATTGCGATGAAGGCGCCAAAGGCCCCGAAAGGAACGGCGAGCAAAATCGCTATGGGTAGTGACCACATTTCATAAAGGGCTGAGAGGATGAGGAAGATCATAATGAGCCCTGCAATCAAGACGACAAACGAAGTCCCTCCTGTTTTAATCTGCTGATAGGCCTCTCCACTCCAACCATAATCCATGTCGGGAGCAAGAGCTTTTGCTGCGACCTCTTCCATTGCAGCAATCGCCTGACCAGTCGTGTAGCCAGGAGCTGCGGCACCAATGATCTCTGCGGCGGGGAAGTCGTTGAAACGGCTGACAAGATTGGGCCCGCGTGTCGGTTTGATGGTCATGATTGATTTAAGTGGCACCATCTCATCGTGGGCAGAGCGCACATACATATCACCTAAATTGGAGATTCGCTCGCGATACTCGGGAAGCGCCTGTACAATGACCTGGAAGACACGACCATACTTGTTGAAATTGTTGACATAGACAGATCCAAGAAGGGTTTGCAGCGACTCATATGCGTCACTAATTGTGACACCAAGCGCGCGCGCCTTGTAGCGATCGAGGTCGACATAAAACTGGAGATTATCAAACTGCGCTGTGCAGTGCAAGGTGCTGAGAGCAGGATGATTCTTTGCCTCCTTAATAAAGGAGGCGATCGCCGCCTCAAGCGCTTTATCTCCCCCATCCCCGCGATTTTCTATCCAAAACTCAAAGCCACCAACTGTACCGAGTCCCTGGATGGCGGGGGGATTGGCGACGATGATTTGCGCATCTTGGATCATGTAGAGCTCTTTTTGTAGCTGCTCGCGAATGACATCGGCGTGTAGTTTACTTGAAGTGCGCTCTTTCCAATTCTTGAGCATGATGAAGTTCACACTCACATTTGTCTGATCGAGGCTATCTAAAATGCTGTAGCCGGTGAGGGCAATTACCCGCTCAACTCCTGGATGCTTATTTGCAATCTCTTGAATCTGATCGGAGACGGCAACGTTGCGATCGAGACTTGCTCCATCTGGTAAAGAAACCATTGTGATTAAATACCCTTGATCTTCATTCGGGACGAAACTCGTCGGCGTCGTCTTGAAAAAGAAGACCACCGCACAAATGACTGCCGCAAAGCATAGCGTTGACCAGAAAACCGAATGCACTAGGTAGCTTGCAATTGAGAGATATTTTTCAGTGAGCTTTTCAAGCCCCTTATTAAAATAGGTTGCCAATCGATGCTCTTTTTCTCGGGGCTTGATAATGAGTGAGCAGAGCGCTGGGCTTAGCGTGAGGGCCACAACCCCTGAGATAATCACTGAAGCGGCAATTGTGATCGCAAACTGCTTGTAGAGCTCGCCGGCAATTCCACCCAAAAACGAAACGGGAATGAACACAGCACACAAGACAAAGACAATGGCAATGACAGGTCCAGTCACCTCTTCCATCGCGCGGATGGCAGCCTCTTTGGCAGAGCACTTGTGCAGCTTCAAATTGCGCTCGACGTTTTCGACAACGACAATCGCATCATCAACAACAATTCCAATGGCAAGTACCATTCCAAACATTGTGAGCGTATTGATCGAAAAGCCAAGTAGATAGAGTGCAGCGAATGTTCCTGTGATTGAGACAATCATGGCAAGAACGGGGATCAGGGTCGCTCGCAGGTTTTGCAAAAAGATAAACACCACAAGAACCACTAAAATCGCCGCGATAAAAATCGTTTTAATCACCTCTTCGATCGATGCTTTGATAAAGAGGGTGGTATTATAGGGAATCGTATAGGTAATGCCCTTGGGGAATCGCTTGGAGAGCTTATCCATTGACTTGTAGATATTTTGCGCCAAGTCAAGGGCATTGGTTCCATACTCTTGGAAAATAGTGAGCAAAATAGTTGGCTTGCCATCGACTTGCCCATCAACAGTGTAATTTTGAGCACCTAAATCGACGGTTGCAACATCTTTGAGTAACACAAATTGTCCATTGAGGTCGGCCTTCAAGACAATATTTTCAAACTGCTCTGGCTCAGTTAATCTCCCTTGCGAGGCGAGCGGTACTGTGAGAACGACTGGATGTGAATTGGGCGCTTGACCAAATTGACCGATGCCGTAATCTTGGTTTTGCTCTTTTACCGCCTGAACAATATCTCCTGTTGTAATTCCCAATTGCGCCATCATATCGGGGCGCAGCCAAATCCGCATCGAGTAGTTGCGCTGACCAATCACATTGATATTGCTGATGCCTGGCACAAGCAGAAGATCATTTACGACATTGATTTGTGCGTAGTTACTGAGAAAATCTTGGTCGTAGCGCCCATCTGGAGACTGAATTGCCACAACGATCATGATATTGGGCGTTTGCTGGGTCACAATAATGCCCTCGTGCTGAACCGATTCAGGAAGCTCAGAGAGAGCTTGACTAACGAGATTTTGTACGTTGACCTGATCGATGTCGGCATTACTTCCGATATCAAAGTAGCACTGCAGAGTCATATTCCCCGTTGAGGCGCTTTGGGAGTACATGTAAATCATGTCCTCAGCTCCTAAAATCTGCTGCTCGAGTGGCGAGGCGACATCATTTGCCATCACACTCGCATTCGCTCCATTAAAAGTCGCAGTGACTTGGATCAGTGGTGGGGTCATGTTTGGGAACTGCTCGATGGGCAGTGTACGCATTGCGCTTACGCCTGCAAGTGTGATGATGATCGAAATCACTGAGGCAAAAACGGGGTGGTTGATAAAAAACTTTGAGATCATCAATACCCTAGCATGTTTGGCTGCTGCTTCTTTTTTATAGGCTCAGGGGGAACCGAAGGTGCGCGATGTGTGACTGTGACAGGTCCACCGTTAACAACCTTATTCACTCCAAGAGAAATCACCTCATCTCCCTCCTTGAGCCCCTCTTCAATAATCCAATAGTCGCGAAACCAATCTCCCACAACTACCGGGCGCACCTCAGCATATTTGCCGCCGGCAATCACATAAACAAAGGTACCCCCCTGCCCCATCTGCACCGCTGTCTGAGGAACAACAATCGCATTCGGGCGATACGCCCCTTTGACGACTACATTGACAAACATTCCGGGGCGTAAAATTCGTCCGGGATTTTTCATAATCGAGCGCACAAGCATGGTTCCAGTCGACTGCTGAAGCGCCGGGTCAAGAAAGTCGATCTTGCCCTCAGCTGGAAAAACATCTCCATTTGGCATCACCACTTCAATGATGACATCCTGCTCTTGAGGCAAAACAATTTTTCCATGACGTTTTTCATCTTGAAGCTGCAGTATTTGCCCCTCAGAGACATTGAAATTGACCCAAATCGGATCGATGACAAAAAGGCGTGTGAGCAAACTATCGGGTCCAGGCGAAATGAGCGCACCTTCACGGAAAATGGCGCGTGATGCCATTCCTGTCACTGGAGCGCGAATCTCTGTATAGCTTAAGTTGACCTGATTTTTATAGACTGCGGCTTTTGCAGAGCGCACATCTGCCTCTGCTGCATATTCGGATGCCAAGGCATTGTCTAAATCGCGCTGGGAAACAGCATTTTGCTTGTAGAGCGGGACCATTCGATTTTTGGTTTGCTGCGCATTCCAGAGGACAGCCTCTTTTTGATCGAGCTCTCCCTTGGCAATGTCAAGCGAGGCAATGAATGGACGTTGATCGAGAGTGAAAAGCAGATCATTTTCTTCAACGAGTTTCCCCTCATCATAAGAAATTTTTTCAAGATATCCCTCGACCCGCGCGCGAATTTCAACAATGTGTGAGCTCTCAGCTACAGCGACAAACTGAAAATCAGCAGGAATTTTTTGAGGGACAACTTTCATTGCCGTGACTGGAACAGAAAATCCCCTCTCAGGCTTTTTTTTGCCGCAAGAGCTTAAAGAGATAAGACATAATAGACACGCAAGTACTCGATACATAGCACCACCCCACCCCTCGGATTAACAAAAATATTTTTTTTATACAACTGAATGAATCCAAGATGTAGAATCTTGCCATGGCAACTATGATTACAAATTTACGCACCTATATTTTCCCCAAATCGGGCAGCAAGCTCGGGACAATTAAAGGGGTTTTCCTTCCTAATATCCTTCAGATGATTGGGGTGATTCTTTTTATGCGACTTGGATGGGTCTTAGGACACGTTGGCATGTTCAATATGTCGATGATCATCACCCTCTCATCCTCACTTCTCTTTGTGACCGCCCTATCTCTCACAGCAATCATCTCCAATATGAAGGTGGAAGGGGGTGGCGCCTACTACCTTATTTCGCGGATTTTAGGGATTGAATTTGGCAGTGCAATTGGGATTTTAATCACTATTGCCCAACACGCCTCCATCGCCCTTTGCGTCTCAGGTTTTTCCGTCTCATTAAAGGAATTTTTTCCTCACATCCCGATCACATTTCTAGAGGTAGGGACCCTCTGTTTGCTCGCTTTTGTCTCCTACACTTCGACCTCGCTCGCTGTAAAGATGCAGCTCATCATCGCTGCCATCTTGTTTACCTCGATTGGCTCTGTCTTTTTCGGTATGAAACCCGATTACAACTTGCCCACAACGACTACTCCAGCGATTGAAATGGGCTTTTGGCTCGCCTTTTCGATGTTTTTCCCCGCAACAACGGGAATAGAAGCGGGCATGTCGATGTCGGGGGATCTTAAAAACCCCAAGCGCTCACTGCCGGTTGGTACAATTGCTTCGGTAATCACCGCCTACTTCCTCTACCTCAACTTGGCGATTTTCCTATCACGAAATGTCTCCTCCGAGCTGTTAACCGCCTACCCAATGATTCTCTACTACGTCTCAAAAATGGGGATGCTAGTCATTTTGGGGATTTGGGGAGCGACCCTATCAAGCGCTCTTGGCTCTATCATGGGAGCGCCACGTATTATTCAAGCGATTGCCAGCGATGGCATCTTTCCAAGCTTTCTCGCAAAAGGCCACGGTCCACTCAATCAGCCTCGCATTGCAACGCTCATGGTCTTTTGCACCTCAATGGTACTAACCATTTTCACAAATATTAACCAGATCATCCCCATCATGTCGATGATCTGCCTAGTGCTCTATGGACTAATCAATTTTGTCGCCTTTTTTGAGGAATTTATCAAAAACCCGAGCTGGCGCCCCACATTCAAGGTGCCGTGGTACATCTCTTTGTGCGGCTCTCTTAGCTGCTTTATCGTCATGGTGATGATCAATCCCGGTGCAACCTGCATTGTGATTGCCCTTGTGATTTTGCTCTGCATTTGGACCTCTCGAAGAAAGGTCAATGGCAACTGGGATGATATTCGCTTTAGCCTCTATTCCTATCTCGTTAACCGCGGAGCCAAGCGACTCGCTGCAATGAAGCCAAATGCAAAGAGCTGGCGACCAAACATCATCACCTTCTTTAGCCCAAATCAGCTCTACCCCAATCTAATTAACTTTTCCAATATCCTCGACCAAGGGAAGGGCTTTCTCACCTTTGCGACCCAGCTTGGAGAAAAAGAGGCCTACTCAGAGATCTTGCGCTCACACCACGTTGATGGCTACGTGCACATTGGAAGAGAGCAGGAAACTATCCACGCTCTGCAACAGACGATTCACGATTATGGACTCGGCCCTCTGCGCCCCAACACCGTAATCTTTTCGCTCCATTCTCCCATTCTCAAAGAGGTGCAGATGACTAATATCCTCAAGCAGAAGAATAAGAACCTCATCTTCCTAAATGACGATTCGAATAACTTGCGCCTCTACCGTGAAAATGCGCTGACGCCCAAAAAAATTAACCTCTGGTGGCGCGGGGACTACCAGAAAAACTTTGAGTTTTGCCTGGCGCTTTCACACATCATGCAGTCGTCCCCCGCATTTGCCGACGCCACGATTCGCATTCAATCGATCATTCCAAGTGAGGAGAAGGAAAAGCAGCTAACTGCCATCTATGATAGAGCGCAAAAACGGATGCGCTTGCGCAACCTACTTTTCAAGCCAATTATCGACCCAGATGTACACTTCTTTGCTAACTTTGAAAAGGCCTCTGCCGATGCAGACTTTACCTACATTGGACTGCGCCACCAGCAAGAGGGTGAATCAGATGATGCGTATGAAGGCTACATCAACAACCTGATTCAAGGAACAGCGCAGGTGGAAAACATCGCCTACGTCCTTGCTGGCGAAGAGATGAACTTCACGAAGATCTTTACTTAGTTAGCAATGCATTTAGCGCATTTAAAAAGCCACACGCATAGATTCCATCGAGTACACGATGATCAAATGTGAGAGTGACATTGACCATTTTGCGAATTGCAATTGAGTTATCAGGCATCGCAACAACCTTTTTCTGCATTGCTCCCAAGCCAATGATGGCAACTTCGGGGTGACGAATGATCGGTACGCCAATTGAGACGCCTGTCATTCCAAAGTTTGTCAGAGTAATTGTCCCCTCTTGGACATCTTCAGGTGCGAGCGAGTTGCTACGCGCTTTCTCAGCAAGGTGTGCGATTTGACGAGCAATGCTTGATAAGTCGCGACTTTGGCAGTCGCGAATCACAGGGACCATCACTGCCTGATCAACAGAAACGGCAATTCCCACATTCACTTGCTTTTTCAAAACGATGTGATCGTCAACAAGTGATGCATTGAGGTGGGGAAACTGCTCAAGCGCGCGCGCAATTGCACGGACCATGACAGCTGTGATCGTCACTTTTACCCCATCAATCATCCCAGTTTCAACATCGGTAACATCGACTTCGTTGATAAAAGTTGCGTGTGGCGCCTTGTAGAATGAGCGTACCATATTTTCTGCTATAGCCTTGCGCATCCCAGTGAGGGGAATGCGATCGTGCGTGCATGTTGATACCTGCTTTTCGACATCTTTTTTTGTGATGCGGCCACCCTCTCCACTTCCGGAGAGCGTAGAGAGGTCAACAGCGTGCTCTTTTGCAATCGCTTTGACGGCCGGTGAGTGGAAGGGAGCGTCAGCGCCTTCGATAAGACAAATCACCTCGCCAACATCGCACTCCTCTTCAACAGTGCGTAAAATCGCCTTGATGCGACCGGCACTGGGGGCAGGAATTTCGCTATTGACTTTGTCTGTGGTCACTTCCAAGAGGGGCTCATCTGCATCGACAAAGTCTCCCTCTTTTTTCAACCACTGGGTAATTGTCGCGCTGACAATTGACTCGCCCAGCTTGGGCATTTTCACTTCCAGATCATTCATACCAGGTCACCTTGTGATAGCGCTCTTCGTTGATTTTACCCTCTTTTTTCGCAACATAGAGCGTGGCAACGCCATCGCCCATGATGTTAATCACAGCAGAGCCCATTTCACGAATGCGATCAATCCCAGCAACTAGTGCAATCCCCTCAAGCGGCAGGCCGATTGAGTTCAGAACCATGGAGAGCATGATAATTCCAGTTCCTGGAATTCCCGCAGCACCAACAGCTGAGAGAAGTGAGGTAAGAATTAAAACGCCAATTTGCAAAAACGAGAGCTCGATTCCGTAGGCCTGAGCAATGAACGTTGCCGCAAGTACTTGACCAATAGCAGCACCATTCATGTTAATCGTCGAACCTAGAGACATCACAAAGCCTGAAATATCTTCAGAGACTCCGAGGTGATCACGCGCGCACTCCAAAGAGACGGGCAGCGTTGCACTCGAGCTTGAAGTTGTAAAGGCCATAACAAAGGCATCTTTCATCCCCTTGAAGTAGGGCATAATGCGCATTCTAGCAAAAAGCCTAATCGAGAGAGGGAAGACAATAATCATCATGAATAAAAAGCCGATGTAGTTTGCGAGTAAGAGCTCAAGTAGCGGCTTAATCACCCTACCACCTACAGAACCAACAGAGGTCGCAATTAGGGCAAAAACCCCGTAGGGGGCAAATTTCATGATGGTATGCGTGAGTGAATACATCACCTCGCTGACCGACTCGAGGACAGCTAAAATGGGCTTGCCCTTCTCCCCTGCCATGATGATTGCATAGGCAAAAAAGACAGCAAAGATGATGATCTGCAAAATATTTCCCTCAGCAAAAGCCGCAAAAGGATTAGCTGGGACAATACCTGAGATAAAATCGAGTAGCGAGACGCTCACATTGTTTGTACACCCCCCATCCATGCAGGCAAGTGAGAGTCCAGCACCTGGCTTGATAATGTGGCCAAGTAGCAGACCAAAAGCGACTGCAACGAGAGTGGTGATAAAGTAAAATACGAGGGTACGAATCCCGATTCGGCCAAGTTTTTTTGGATCGTGGATGTGGCAAATTCCCGTGCAAATAGAGGCAAAGACAATAATGCCAACGAGCATTTTAAGAAGGTCGATGAAAATACGTCCAACAACCATCAAAAAGTGGTAGTCACGCCCCGTCACCAGACCGAAAATGACGCCGAGCACAAGCCCGATCAAAATTTTAAGCCAAGGTTTCATAGTTTCTCCGTCAGTTGTCGAATCAGATGCTCGAAATGCTCGCTACCCTCAGTAATTTTCAAAGAGAGCGAGGCGCAGTAAATCGGTAGCCTCTTCATCTGTGGACTCAACTTGACCCAATCCTTTTCGGTACAGATCAAGCTCTGAGCCCCTTTAGCTCGAGCGCGCAGTAAAAACGCCTCAAGCTCATTTGCATCGAAGGGACTGTGGTCGGCTAAAAAGAGCCGATCGACCACGTCCAGGCCGATGCCTTTTAAACTTTTTTCTACTCGCTCAGGCCTAGCAATTGCGCAAAAGAGCGCGACGCGCGCCTCATCTAGTGCCTTGCCCTGAGCATTTTCTATCTTACCAATCTCACTCTTCACGCGAATTTGCGGGGCATGTGTATTCAGTTGCCCATCGCCAGTAATGAAGATGTAGTCGGCTTTTGCAATCCTGGCAGGATCGTCTCTTAAAAAACCCATTGGGAGGTAGCCTCCCTTTTCAGCGCCATCGACCACGACAATTTCCATATCGCGGTAGAGGGCCCTGTGCTGCATTCCATCGTCAAGCAGCGCTAAATTTCTCTTTGTCGCCTGCGCCCCGTCAAAGCGCCTTTTTGCAACAATCACCTCAGCTTCAGGGCTGCGCCGCTTTAACATCAGCGGCTCATCGCCCACAGCTTCAGCATAATCGCTCTCATGCACACTCTGCACACCCCGAACTCGAGAGCGATACCCCCTCGAAACGATCGCAACGTTGCCCAAGCGTTCTGCTAAAAGGGAAACAACAGGGCTCTTGCCACTGCCGCCTGCATAGACAGAACCGACGCTCACCACATACGGCTTGGCCCTCTTGATACGCAGCCACCCCCAGTCGTAGAGGGCATTTCTCAACTTAATCACACCTGCGTAGGGAAGTGAGAGGAGCCAAAAAAGTCCCCGCGCACGCCCTCGAGTAATGAGAGAGACGAGGCGAGACTCTGCCCTAAGAATAAGCCGCGCTTGCATAGGCCTCGGGATGGGTCTCTTTCTCAGCAAAAAGCTGCAGCTCTACCATCTCAATAATGATGTGAATTGCCGCCATGTGCGCCTCTTGAACCCGATCTGAGTAATCGAAACCACTGACAATCCACTCCAAAGAGCACTTGCCCTTTAAACGGCCACCACTTTTGCCCAAAAATCCGATCGTCTCGATGCCAAACTCGCTTGCAACCTCAACAGCACGAACCAGATTTTCCGAATTCCCGCTTGTTGTAAGGACGATCAAGATATCCTCAGAGCGGCAATAGGCCTCAACACCTCTAGAAAAGACATCCTCAAAGCCCTGATCATTTGACACGCAGGTCAAGTGGCCCGGCTCGCTCAAAGCAATCGCAGGCAAAGCCATGCGCTTGTGGCGGAAATAGCCCGTGAGCTCCTCAGCAAAGTGCATCGCATCGCATAAGCTACCGCCATTTCCAGCGATTAGAAGCTTACCCTTGCGCTTGTAGCAATCGGCAATCATCTTCGCAGCCGACTCGATAAAGGCCAGCGACTCATCTCTTTGTAAAAACTGAGCAGCTTTCACTGCATCAGACACCGAATTCAAAATTTCATTTTGCATAAAAAAAACCTTAGGCGAATTCTACACGAAAACGGCAATTAAAATCCACCCAGGCCCATTTCACCAGAGCAAAACGGCTTGTAAAGCCGCAAGCCGATTTGCACGTGTGCGATTTTTTTAAAACTGCCAAAGTGATTTAACTGCAAGTGCTGTGACGAGTCCAATAGTATAGTTATTGGTGAGGAACAGCACGCAGCAGATGAATTACTAGGGTCTGTTTTAGGGGAATCTAAGCACTTGTAAAGCGGCTTGGCTCCGTTGCATAAATGCAACGGAGCCGGCCTCACATGACACCGCATCTTCACCCTAACTCTCCTCGCGCAGGGCCTACCCTAGCGGCTTCGTCGAGTTAGCGTAAATCTGCGGCCCCCTGCGAGCCCTTAAGGCTCGCTCTAAATCTGATTGAGATCAGATTTATATGTAGAATCTTTCATTGAATTTAGAGAAAAAATAATAAAGAGCTATAAGGAGCTGTTTTACCAACGCCAATCAGCTTCTAAAGCCGCAAGCCGATTTGCAAGTGTGCGATTTTTTTAAAACTGCTAAAGTGATTTAGCTGCAAGTGCTGTGACGAGTCCAATAGTATAGCTATTGGTGAGGAACAGCACACAGCAGATGAATTACTAGGGTCTGTTTTAAGGAAATCTAAGCACTTGTAAAGCGGCTTTACAAGCCCCATTATTCTTAGCTTTACATGGAGTAAAAAGTCAGTTGTAAAGCGGCTTTACAAGCGATTTGATACCAAATTGGTTGACAGCAGCGCTCAACCAAAGCCTTTTTGAACTCCATCAACTTCTCTGGGTAAAAAATTTCCGTGTCTGCATGTAAAAGGAAGGTAATTTCAAACATCCGCAGTTCTCGGCGCCTGGGCACCTCCATTTCGAAGTGAAATCCCATACTTGGGATAGAAGCCCTCATCCGTAAATATCTCGGAGAAAATGCATCTATTGCGCCGAGCAATTGATAACAAGAAAGGCTTTGACTCGTATTCCAGAAGAGGCGCTTTGTGGGTATGTTGTAAAACATTGCTGCATTGGCAAAATTGCGGGTTTGTAATGGATTCCACAATCTCCCATCAACTGTGAGGCAATGTAATTCTCCTCTACTTTCCGAAAAAAAATGTAGACAGAGACACTTGAGAGCGTCTGCTGCTTTCCTTCCACTTCCTGAAAACTTTACACGATCAATCTTCCATATGCGGTTTAGCAATCTGGCCAGTGCTGGCAGCGATTCATCGGCTATCACTAAGCTAAATGAGCTGTGAGGGTCAACAATATCACGATATGTACTCGACACTGCGCGCGCACTGGTTGGATCTTTGAGATAGCTACAGACAGTTGTTAAGGGGTCCAATAGTGATTTGCTCCTGTGTGGTGGGGTGCTCAAAATGCATTTCAACGTGGGTCAGTTTCAGCGCCTGATCGGACCCTATAACGGGGTGGCCAATGGCAGAGAGTTGCGTTCGAATTTGGTGGTAGCGCCCCGTCACAAGCTCAATGCGCAGACGGGTGGGGTGGGTAGCGATCACTCGGTAGTGAAGTTTTGAGGGTTTTCCATCTGGATGGACAATGCTGTGGTACTCGCGCTTTAAGATGTTGTGCTCGAGAGTTCCCTGCCCCTCCATCTCCCCTTCAACGAGAGCCTCGTACCAGCGGCCAATTTTTTTCGCCCGCATTTGGGCATTGAGCCTAGACAGCGCTTTGCTTGTGCGGGCAAAGAGCACGATTCCACTCACAGGCTTATCCAGCCGATGAATGGGTTCGAGGAAAACATTCCCCGGCTTATTGTATTTCGCTTTGAGCCATTGCCGGACGGCATCCTGGAGCGCGCCCTGCGTGACAACGCCGGCGGGTTTATTGACTGCAATTAGGTGATTATCAAGGTAGAGGACGTCTTTGTCTAACAACTTCATAGAGCAAAAGCGTCGCCGCATTTGAAACGTTGAGGGAGTCTGCCTTTCCAAGCATTGGAATGGAGACCTTTTCTTGGCATTTTTCTAACCATGCATCGGTGAGTCCGAGCTGTTCTGTACCTAGAGCAATTGCAACAGGACCTTGCATATCGATGTCGCAATAATTCTTTTTTGCATCAGGAGATGTTGCAATCAGCGTCACCCCCTTGAGTAGCTCAAAGGCCTGATCGGAGGTGATCTCAAAAACAGGTGTTGTGAAAAGGGTCCCGACACTTGAGCGCACTACATTGGGATTGTGGACATCGGTGCAGGGATCGGCAATAATGAGCGCATCGACTCCAGCTCCATCGCACGAGCGCAATATTGAACCGAGATTTCCCGGCTTTTCAATCGCCTCGACAACAACAATGAAGGGGTTTGGCTTTGCTAGTATCGTTTCCAAATGAGCAATATCAAATTGCCGCTGCTCGGCAATTGCAATGAGGCCATCGGGGCGATCGCGGTAGGAGACTTTTTCAAATAGGTGGCTAGGCAAATGGAAGCGAGGCGCATCGATCTGGGCAATGAGCTCATCTTCATTACTACCTAGAAAAAGCTCTTCACACGAAAAAAGCTGCACAAACTTTACCCCCGCTTCAGTTGCACGCAGAAGCTCGCGATACCCCTCAATTAAAAAGAGCCCACTCTTTTTGCGCCCTCTACGCTCTCTCAAGCGCACAAGCTCTTTTACTTTCGGATTTTGTGCGCTCGTTATTTGCTCCATCGGGCATAGCTCCCTGATGGTAGAGGTTTGTCAGAGGGGATGACCATTTCACCCGTCTCCATTTTGCGATTGAAGAGGTGTCCGAGTGCAACAGGTGTCATTCCAGGAGTGTGGCATGAAAAGAGCAGAAAATTCTCGGCTAGCTCTTGGCACAAATCGATCATCAACTCAATTTTCTCTTCGATCTTAAATACCTCCCCTTTCGGACCACGACCAAAGGAGGGGGGATCTAAAATAATTCCATCGTATGTGATGCCACGCCTTTTTTCACGCATTAAAAACTTGATCGCATCATCGACAATCCAGCGAATTTCGACTCCATTGAGCTTGGCATTATCAGCTGCCCAAGAAACGCTCTTTTTTGAAGCATCGACGTGCGTCACCTGCGCCCCTGTCTTCGCAAGGGCAATTGAAAGCAGCCCGGTGTAGGCAAATAAATTGAGGATACGCTTGCCCTTTTGCGCCTTGAGCCAATCAAGATGCATCAAGTGCTCGGGGAAAAACCCTAAATGGCCAAAATCTGTGGGGCGAATCAGGAGCTTGAGCCCATCTAGTTCAATCTCCCACTCATCGGGTAGATCGCCATTCCAGCCCTCATCACGGTCAAACTGGGCATCGGTCGCGCGCTCTTTAAGCTTCCAAAGAGCTTGCCCGCAAGGACGCTCAATCGTAAATTTACCAAAGCGCTCAATCTTGCGCCCGGCACCTGAGTCAATTAATTGATAGTCGATAATAGTTCCCCCATTAGCCAATCGATTGTGTAGCTCACCATCTGCGCCCGTGAAAAGTGTGGGCGAGCTGGCACGAGCATTGCGCGCGTCCCCTCTTTTGAGGCAATTGCCGCCCAAATGGTACCAACCGGCTTATCTTTTGTTCCCCCAGTGGGACCGGCAATACCTGAAATCGAAATCGCATAGTCACACTCCATTAATTTGCGCGCGCCATCTGCCATCTCAATTACCGTCTCTTCACTCACAGCGCCATGCTTAGCTAAACTTTCTACACCAAGCACGCTCTCTTTCACATGATTGCTATACGAAACAACTGATCCCATAAAGTATTGGGAAGCATCGGCAATAGCGGTAAGACGTGCGGCAAAAGCGCCCCCTGTGCACGATTCAGCAAGCCCGAGCTTTAACCCTTTTTTCACCATCTTCTCTTGCAGGGCACGCGCTAAATTTGGAGAAGTATCCGAATAGAAGTAGGCTTGAAACTTTTTCAAAATCTCATTTGCTGGCGCAGCAAGCGAGCTATCATCCCGTGCAATCGCAGAGAGTTTAATCCCAAGAAAGCCATAACTTGGGTAGATACCAAAATCGATTGCAGGATAGCGCGATTTAAGCTCACGAATAAAAGGGTCGACCTGATTTTCGTTGATATGAAAAAAGTAAAGACTTAGAGAAAAGAGTTTTTCTTCAAGAGGGCAGTGATTGATCAAAGTAGGAAGACAAAAACTTGTAAAAATTGCCTCCATCTGTGAGGGAACGCCGGGTAGCAGCACCAAAACCTTGCCCCCCTCATCAAACCAAAGTCCAGGAGCTGTCCCCATTGTGTTGGGTAAAATTTTTGCACGCTCCGGCAGGGTTGCCTGATCTTCAAGTGAATCGAGAGAGGAGCCGTAGCGGGCGAGCAAATCTTGATAGACAAGCTCACTCTTTTTAAATCCCATGCCAAAGTAATCGGCAACAACATGGCGGGTAATGTCATCAACTGTTGGACCAAGCCCACCCGTTGAAATAATGTAGTCGCATGTCGCAAAAAGCTCATCGAGCGCCCGCTTTAAAGGCTCGGCACCATCGCTGACAATACGATGTTCGCAAACAAGATAGCCAGCGTCAGTCAGATGCTTAGACAAAAAGTGCACATTGGTATTGAGCGTCGATCCTGCAAGAATCTCATCGCCAATTGTGAGTAATGCGATTTTCATAATTTCCTATCCATTTTGCCACCTTTTCGCTTAACCGAAACTCAGTTTGAATTTGATTAATTGAGATCAGCTTAGTATGGCGACGCAGCCATTTTGCCATATTTCGAAATGCATTTCCATTAGGATAGTCAGGATGGTTATAGATTCGGACCACCTCTTCACTGCCCTGAGGCTTAAATATCTGGGGGTAAGCGACTTGCAATCCAATAAAAACTTGCTGCTCTGAATGGGAATCCATCACAATTTTCCCATCTAACCCCATCAAAAAATAACTTGGCCCTAACATAATAACAGGTTTTTTAGCTCGCATCAGATAGCGCGAGCCGGGAACCTCATGAGCGTAGACCGCCTCATCATCAACTGTCAATCCAAAATGGGGCACACGAATTGTAGGCGATCTACCCTCGCGCATCTGCAAGAGAGCCTCATCATAGCTTTCCACCAACGCTTTTGAATCGCAGTAGGGCCCGCTACTCTCTCGCACCTTCGACAGATCGACTAATTTTAGAGGAGCAATTAGCTCTTTGAGCTCCTCCACATCGATCAGAAAGCGAAACTTTATGTAACGAGAGGCATTCATCGCTGATAAAAATTGGAATTAAATTGCATTGGCTCACTGCTTGGCTTCTTGAACATCGACTGAAGCACTAAAATCAGCACACCAAAAAAGATTGAGACATCGGCCCAATTGAAGACCGCGAAAGAGTAGCCCCAGAAAACAAAATGGAACATATCAACAACAAAACCGTAGAAAAAGCAGTCGAAGACATTTGCAATCGCACCCGCGAGTACCAGAGTAAATGGCAAGCGGCGCGAGGGATCATTATTAAAATAGATGAGATATACCCCAATCAGCGAGATAATGCCAATGCGCACAGCGAGTAAAACTTCGTGAAGCTCAGCAAAAAGGCCCCAAGCCCCTCCGCGATTTTCCACATAATTGAGAGAAAAATTGATCCCAAAAAAGTTTTCGAACACTCCGACCCCTCCGTAAGGATAGGTCGGGTGTAGCCAGTCCATGCTCGTTAAAAAGTTGTAGGCGTAGTACTTAATGAGCGCATCGATTGCAATCATCGCGCAAAAAAGTAGCACCAAAAACAACTTATAACGATCTCTTAGCAGCCTCAAATCAGCCCCTTCTCTTTTTTGTCTTGAGCATCCACAGTCATCGTGGCGTAGGGAACTGCATCGAGACGCTTAACCGGAATTTTGTCGCCGGAAACATCGCAAACGCCATAAGTTCCATCTTCAATTTTTTCAAGCGCACGATCGACTTGATGTAAAATCTCTTGCTCAGTATCTGAAACCTGAATAGAGAGAGATTGCACATAATCGTCAGTCCCCTCATCAGCAGAGTGCTGTGAATAGCCCTTCGAATCGTCTGTCTCTTTTACTAAATCTGCAGTCTCTTTAATCACACCCTCGATCTCTGCTTTCAGTTCAAGAAGGCGCTTTTTGTATTTTTCTAAATCTGCTTTTTTCAATTGTACCTCATTAGCAAGTAGATGCTGTCTGGATCGCATCCATGAGCTCATCCATATCTTTAAAACGTTTATACACACAGGCAAAGCGAATATAGGCAACAGAATCGAGCTTTTTCAGCCTCTCCATCACCATCTCACCGATTTGGGTCGTGCTCACCTCTCGCAAGCCGCGATGCTGCACTTCAGAGGCAATTTCTGAAGCGAGCGTGCGCACCTCATCGTTACTAATTCGCGTATGCCGACAGCATGCTGCAATGCCACTGCGCAATTTTTCAAGTGAAAAATCTTGAAAAGTGCCATTTCTCTTGCGCACCTGGGCATTTAATTCAATCGTTTCAAAGGTCGTGAATCGCTTACCACAAGAGAGACACTCTCGTCGACGCTTGATCATATTTTGGTCAGTTGAGTTACGAGAGTCAGTGACTTTAGATTCGGGATGATTGCAAAAAGGACAGTGCATGTCATTTCCTCAACATGAATCGGAAGAAGAGGGATTCGAACCCTCGATACGGTTTCCCGCATACACGCTTTCCAAGCGTGCTCCTTAAGCCACTCGGACACTCTTCCATATTTTTAAACAGCAATTTTAACGAATTAGTGCTTAGAGAGCAAGAAACTATTGCTTTTTCTTGAATCTTGATGCATAATACCGACCGATGAAAAAGCTTTTCTTGATCCTATTAGTCGCATGCTTTAGCTGCGTCTCTACTGTAAAGAAACGAAATAAACCTCTTGTCCTTGTCTCGATTCCGGCATATGAGCAGATTATGCACATGATCGGCTGCGATGAAATCGCGATAGCCTCTGTTGTTGAGTATGGCTTTGACCCCCACATTTTTGAGTCGACACCACAAGACATGAGCCGGATCCAGGGCGCCCGCCTCTGGTTTGGCGTGGGTGAATCTTTTGAGCCCAAACTCCTCCCAGTATTGAAAGAAGAGAGCCCTCAACTCGAGTATGTCGATCTTATTTCCGCAATTACTCCAATCGAAGAGGATAGACACATTTGGACAGACCCCGTTGGAATGATCGCTCAGGCAAAACTGATCACAGATGGCCTTTGCCAGGCATTTCCCGAGCACGAAGCGACCTTTAAAACGGGATACGAGAAAGTGAAGGTGCGCCTTCAGGTGCTTAACAAAAACATTGAGCGCAAAATTACTCCCTACAAGGGCAACGCGATTCTAATGGCTCACCCCTCTCTAAGCTACTTCTGCCGCCGCTACGATCTCGTTCAACTTGCCGTAGAAGTTGAGGGCAAGCAACCCCTTCCTAAAGATATCAACAAACTCTTTCAACGGTTCCGCAAAGACACCGTACGCTGCTGCTTCACACAAGAGGGCAACGATAATAGAGCAGCTGTCATGCTAGCACAAGCACTTCAAGTGCCGATTTATCCGCTCGACCCAATGTCACCGGAGTATTTCGACACCATGTTAAAAATTGCAGTTGACATTGCCCATGATCAAAGTTGACGAACTCTCATTTGCCTATGCAAAAGCGCTCATTTTGCAAAATGCGACTTTAGAGATCGCAACCAATAGCTTCACGGCAATTATCGGCCCCAATGGCGGGGGCAAAACGACCTTTTTAAAACTTCTAATGGGGATCCTATCTCCCACATCGGGCTCGATTACTATTGAGGGAGCCCCACCAGCGAACTTTGTACCCCAGATGAGCTACGTCCCCCAGATGCGCAGCTTTGATCGCGACTTTCCAATTTCGGTCTTTGAACTAGTCATGATGGGCGCGCTTAGCGAGCTCACTCTATTTGGCAGATACCCTCAAGAGGCAAAAGAGCGCGCCTATGCCGCACTTGAGCGAGTTGATCTGACAAAGCAAGCCGATCAACCCTTCGGCTCCCTTTCAGGCGGCCAGGCGCAGCGCGCCCTTATTGCACGCGCTCTTGTATCCGATCCAAAAATTTTACTCCTCGATGAGCCAACTGCCAGTGTCGATCCAATTGCCCAAGAGAATATCCAAAAAATTATTCAACAGCTTCATGGTAAGCTCACGATCTTAATGGTCACACACGAGCTCCAAAGCATTACAAAAGATGTCGATGAAGTTTTATATATAAATAAAGAATTGAAACGCTTTCCCCCAAGTAAAGTTTGCGGCCACTTCGCAATGGGCCTCTACCATGAGGAGGCGCCATGTTAATTTCATATTTTCTCTTTATGGCACTTGGCATCGCTACCGCCGCTTCCATCGTGAGCGGAATCATCGGCTCTTACGTCGTTGTTAAAAGAATTGTTTTTATTAGCGGATCTATTGCCCACTCTGTCTTGGGAGGAATGGGGCTTTTTCTATATATCGGGCGCGTCTACCACATTCCCTGGCTTTATCCTATTTACGGGGCATTAGTATTTGCGCTTATTTCTTCATTTCTGATAGGATATATCCATATTAATTATCGCCAACGTGAAGATACAGTTATTGCTTCACTTTGGGCCTTTGGGATGGCACTTGGTGTCATATTTGTATCGATTACACCAGGCTACACGATTGAATTAATGCAGTTTTTATTTGGGAACCTTTTGTGGACGTCGAGTTCCGACCTTTACCTCCTATTGGGGCTCGACGTTCTCATTATTCTGATCATCGCCCTCTTTCACAAACGTTTTCAAGCGATCTGTTTTGACGAAGAGCAGGCCTATCTTCAAGGCTTGCATGTCAAGCGTCTTTACATGTGGATGCTCACCCTGATTGCAATCACAGTAGTAATCCTTATTAAAATCATTGGAGCAATTTTAGTCGTTGCAATGCTTTGTTTGCCCGCAGCAACAGCCGGCTTATTTTGCTCGCGCCTCTCAAAGATGATCGTGCTTGCGATCATCTTATCAGCCCTCTTTTCTTGTATCGGCATTACCCTCTCCTACACCTTTAACTGGCCACCTGGCGCCTCGATTGCGCTCACCTCCACTGTAATCTATTTCTTATCACTCGCAAAAAACAGACGTCATGGAAGCACTCATCGATAAGAGTTCTCTAGAGTGGTTTATTAGCTACTCAGATGAAGTCGACACCATTGCAGCTAAAGCTTCAAACAAGATCTTCACGCATATTTTTAGCAACCTAGCCAAAGCACATCATGAAAATTTTCGAGATTTTTTTTATGAGGCCAAAAACAACACCTCTCCACAGTTCTACAAAAATGTTTTGATTGTCACAAAAGAGGTTCTTTTCAACCATATTCCTCGCTACGCATCCCCTGAATTAGAGAGCTATGCATCTTGCGCTAGGCGCTGCAAACAGATGTTCGCTAGCATCGCATCAAAGAAGTTTTTTAAAATTGAGCATGAGGTGATCGAAAAATGGAGTTTTGAGATTGCTGTTGGCTACTATGCAAGCATCTAAGAAAAGCTCTACATTTACCCTTGACTTTAGAGTTCCAAACCTATAAAATTCTCGAGAATCTTAGATAAGGTCTACCCATATGTACGCAATTATAGAATCTGGATCAAAACAATACAAAGTCGCAAAAGGCGATGTCATCGATGTCGAACTCCTACACAAAGAGCCAAACGAAAAGGTTTCTTTTGAATCTGTCATGATGGTTAATAACGGAAACGATGTCAAAGTTGGCACACCTCACGTCACTGGCTGCATCGTCCACGGCGAAGTACTCGGCATGGAAAAGGGCCCAAAGGTCATCTCCTACAAGTACAAGCGTCGTAACAACAGCCGCGTGAAAAAGGGACACCGTCAAAAGTACTCCCGCGTCAGAATTCTTGAAATCGAAGAGGGCAAATAATGGCACATAAGAAAGGTCAAGGATCAACTCGTAACGGCCGCGACTCACACGCTCAGCGTCTTGGCGTCAAGGCAACAGATGGTCAGTTTGTCACAGCTGGCAGCATTTTGATCCGTCAACGTGGAACCAAATGGCACCCGGCAAAGAACGTCGGCATGGGAAGAGATGATACACTCTTTGCCCTAACTGATGGGTTTGTCAAGTACCGCAAGTCGAAGAAAACTTGGGTGTCTATCGTTCCGGCGAGCTAGTCTCATGTTTACTGATGGGGTGCGACTCGAACTCGTCGCAGGGAAGGGAGGCAATGGTGTCATTGCCTGGCGACGAGAAAAGTATATCCCAAAGGGCGGCCCCTCCGGCGGCAACGGCGGTGATGGCGGCTCCATTATCATTCGCGCATCGCGTCACTTCTACTCTCTAGACAAATACCGCAACAAGCGCCTCATCGCTGCAGGCGACGGCAAGCAGGGCGGTTCAAACAAGCGCCACGGCGCCAACGGAAAGTCACTCATTTTAGATGTCCCCTGCGGAACGCTTGTAAAAAACCCCGAAACGGGTGAGGTCATGCGCGACATGACAGAAGATGGCGAAGAGTGGGAGATTTGCAAAGGAGGCCGCGGCGGCAGAGGAAATGAAACGTTCAAAACCCCAACCAACCGAGCCCCCCATAAGTGCACACCAGGAAGACCTGGCACAAGCTGTGAGATTGAGCTCGAGCTCAAACTCATTGCGGATATCGGATTTGTCGGATTCCCCAACGCTGGAAAGTCAACACTTCTGTCAAAAATTACATCCAAAGAGGTGAAGATAGGTAACTACCCTTTCACCACCCTTGCTCCAAATTTAAGCTATATTCAGTTTGAAGACTTTTCCAGACTTTATATTGCGGACATCCCGGGGATTATTAAGGATGCCCACAAAGATCGCGGATTGGGACTAACATTCCTGCGCCATATCGAGCGCAGTGAGGTCCTCGTCTATGTTATTGATGCCGCAGGTACCGATGTACGTGATCCCTTCGAAGATTTTACTACGCTCACTAATGAGCTCGAATCCTATTCTCGTGATCTCATCAACAAACCCTTCGTCGTCGTCCTCAATAAGGTCGATAGAGATGAGTCTCAAGCCTTCGTCAGTAAATTCCGTAAAAAATTCCATTTTGATTCCTCCAAGTTGGTTTTAGTATCGGCATTAAACGGGGAGGGTTTGGACACACTTATCGAAAAAATGCGGTCCATCGCCCAGGCTAGCGGTAAACGCTACGAGTAATTGGACCTCCTTATTATTATCGCTTATAACTAATTAATAATTTAAAATAGCTTTTTTATTCTACTATATTCGAGTGATAGCGAAGTAAAATAATTAACCCCACCACAAAAATACATGCAGAAACTGGTAAAAGCACTAATATTGAAATATTTGCGAGCATACCTCCTAGTAGTGGGCCTATAAAAAATCCCAGCGACATCACAGACTGACTGAGTCCCAAGGCTTTACCTTGGATTGTCTCGTGGGAGTTAAGTGAAATCATGTTCACGCTGTTACTCATTGCAAATGAAGCGCTAAAGGCGATCAAGCCAAAAATCAGACCAAATACCCAATAGTCGCTTGGGAAAACTGAGGCAATAAGAAAAAGTGTTGTCAGCGTAAAGCCAATCAAAGCAACAATGCGCGTTTTAAAAACCTTAAGCAGAAGGGTGTTAACAACCGAGCCTCCCAAGCTCCAAAAGAGCCCACCCATAATGAGTACCCAGACCACATCGATATTTGGAATATGGAATTTCTCGAGAGAAATTGGGGTAAACCATTGCACGATGAGCCCCCAGCCAATCGCCCAAGTCATATAACAGATGTAGAGCAGGCGCGTCTCTTTAACTCGTATCGCCTCACGAATATTGTGCAGCCCCTTAATCAGGTCAAACTTATGATGCTCTCGTCGCACATAGGTCTCGGTAAATAGCTTCCAAACGACGAGCAAATTGCAAAGTGAGAGAGCAACTGTTACCCAAAAGGGCACAGAGGGATTTAAAAAGGTCGCAATTTTCGAGTCTGATAGATACCCGCCAACGAGCATCGCTAAAATCCAGCTTACACCACAAACCGTGGTCACAAGACCATAGTTACGCCCCCGACACGCCTCAGTTGGACTCAGATCTGCAATCGCCGCCATAGAAATGCTCAAGTTCCCCGCAAAAAAACCGGTGATGATCCGTGAAATTAGCAAAAGCCAATACGACTCGATCCCAATAGAAATCGCAGAGAGAATATAGCCAAATGTCGTCCCACTGATTGTTAGATATAGAGCTTTTTTCCGCCCGCAAGTATCGGCAACATCACCAATAAGTGGGGCGCCAATCAGCTGAAAAAAGGAAAAGATTGCAAAGAGAACGCCAAAGCCCAGGTTGCGCATACCCATGGTAACGCCTGGGCCAAAGAAGTGGTAATTCCCTGTCAAAAGCAGGGGGGCAAAAATGGTAAAGACAATCGCCCAACCAAAATTGTCGAGAAAAAGGACAAAGTAAACAGCAAAAAGCGAGCCTGCTCTCTTTTTCTCCATATTTAATGCCACCCTTCGTTATTCTCTTCTTACCAGCTATGAAAATACTTGTCATCGCCCACCGCACTTCAAAGGGGCACTTCCCTGAAAATAGCCTCTATGGCTTAGAGCGTTGCATCGCTCTAGGTTTTTCTCATATCGATGTCGACGCCGTGCTCACCCTGGACAAAATCCTCGTTGTGAATCACAACCTCTACATCAATAGAAAGCGCATCTCAGATCAAACCCAAGCGCAAACCAAGCTCCCTTCACTCAAAGAGTTTCTTGCCCTGCTGAAACTCCATCCGCAGGTCACCCTCAATATTGAAATGAAAACGCCCGATCAGGGCCCTCACCTAAAAATGCTTCTTGATGAGCTCGATTGCCATACGCAAGTGATTGCCCAATCATTTCACCTCAAAGCACTTGATGCGCTCTCCAATGTCACTAAAGCCCTATGCTGCACCAAACCCAACCGCCTCTTTGCAGCTACCGCTGCAAAACACGGCTGCAATATTCTCTGCCCCAACCATCGCTATGTCACCAAGGCGCTGGTACGCTCTGCAAGACGTCACCACCTAAAGCTATTTCCCTGGACAGTCAATACTCCGGAGAGTGCCGAGCGCCTTCTTCGTCTTGGGGTTGATGGCTTTTTCAGTGACTTTTTTTTACCTTCTACCATCACTAAGGAAGCTGAAAAATTTTCTTTGGATTTCAGAAAGTGCAACCACCTCAGCTTGACAAGCATCCCCTAGGAAAATTTACCTATAAAATCGCTTGTAAAGCGGCTTTACAAACTATTTTCCATTTATTTACTAACTCAAATTTTACAAAAATTTAAATTTAGAAATATTGAGTTAGTTGATTGATATTAATAATGATCTGACCTGTTTGTTTTATTCTTTCCCTGAGTTTTGCTTGTAAAGCAGAAAAAGGGGATCAAAAAGAGATTGAAGGATAAAAGAATCAGTGGTAGAATCTCCCCTATCCAAGTGAGGCCAGATAGCTCAGTTGGTAGAGCAAAGGACTGAAAATCCTTGTGTCGCCGGTTCGATCCCGGCTCTGGCCACACATCACCCCCTCTCCTCAAAATTCTATGATACAACAAAAAGACTTCTATTTTATTCGGCATGGCGAGACGGACCACAATGTGGCAGGTGGAATGCTTGTCGGCGATCATCCTGAGCATGAGCCGCTCAACGCGCGCGGTCAAGAGCAAGCGCAAGCGGCAGAGCCCATCATTGCCAAGCTCCCCTTCACTACAATCTGCTCAAGCCCTCTTCTACGAGTGCAACAGACAAAAAAACTTATTTGCCCTACCTGGGATGGAGCTCACCATATGATTGATGAGCTCGGGGAGTGCACAGGAGCAATTTGGCTTAAGATGGCAAAAGGCGAATCACATCCAGATGTGACGCAATTTATGGAGCGCGTTTGTGCAGGCGTAAATCAAGCGCTAGAGCACCCTGGCCCCGTCCTCATTGTGGCACATGGAGGTATCCACTTTACCCTCTGTCATAAGATGGGCATCAGCGGCCACTCATGGAAAATTGGCAATTGCCAGCCGGTGCACTTTACCTACAATAAGGGGTGGAGCGCAACAAAGATTACAGAAGGATAAAATAGGGAAAATGTTTCAAAAGAAAACCTTCTATCTAGCCATCCTTTTTGTGGCAACAATCGGCCTGATTGTCACAGATCTCTACTTGCCCTCAATGCCGGCCATTGCAAGAGACTTTGATGTCCCCAGCAACCTAGTGCAGTACACTCTCTCGTTTTATTTACTCACCTACTCGATCTCACAGCTATTTTACGGTCCAGCCTCCGAGCGCTTCGGTAGAAAACCACTCATTTTTTTTGGTATCGTCACGAGTTTAATCGGCTCCGGTCTTTGCCTTTTCTCTTGGTCGATCACTCCCCTGATTGTGGGCAGGATTCTACAAGGACTCTCGCTTGGCACCCAAGCGGGAATTGTTCGCGCGATTATGCGCGACTCTTTTCAAGGCGATGAGCTGGCAAAAACCGCCTCGTTTGTCGCTGTTGGAGCTGCGTGCGCAATGGCAATAGCCCCCACTGTTGGTGGTTTTATTCAGCTGACAATGGGGTGGCGCTTTAATTTTCTTGTAATTTTTCTCTACTCGATTCTAGGGGTTATTGCCATTTGGCGCTGGCTTCCTGAAACGCTGCAGGAAAAAAACTTACAGGCGCTGCGCGTCTCCCATATTTTCAAAAATTATATAACGCTTCTAAAAAGTCCTATTTATATGGCCTATACTCTCTGCGGATGTCTCTCTTTTGCAGGCATCTTGGCCTTCTTCACGGTAAGCCCGTTTCTTTTTCAAAAAACACTTGGCCTCTCTGCTGCTGAGTATGGCCTACTCCCTATTTTGCTCGCCCTTGGCCTCGCAATTGGAGGGGTGATCAATAGCATTTTTGTTCGCAAGTTTGGAAGACACCATCTTCTTGTATGTGGAGTTGTGATGCTCTTTTTAGGGGGCCTTTCAATGCTAGTGCTCTCGATTTGGATGCTAAATACATGGGCGATTATGCTCCCGATGTTTCTCTACACTGTTGGCGTGGGCACCTGTGTTGGTAGTTGCAATGCAGGCGCGCTTCATGGATTTGCGGCCATTGCAGGATTTGCTGGCTCTTTGTACGGCATGGTGCAAATTTTTGGCAGCTCGCTTCTCTCATTTTTAGCCGCCAACCTCGACCAAACAACTGCACTGCCTCTTGCGTGCATCTTGACTGCGACTGGTATTACGACTTTTCTGCTTCAGAAAATCCCTACAAAGGTAATCAAAGCTGGCTAGCGAATTCCATCGGCAATTTGATGATAGGCCTCTTTTTCAGTGCGAATCAAAAGCAAATCGCGCCTGAGTTTTCCACCTAGCTTCTCGTAATATTCAATTGCCCGATCATTCCAATCAAATGCAAGCCACTCCAAGCGGCAACACCCAAGCGACTTTGCTTGTGTAGCAAGCTGCTTGAGAAGTGCTGAACCTATTCCCTGGCCCCGCTCAGATGGCTGAACATAGAGATCGTCAAGATAGAGAAATGGTTTGCCCTGATGACCTGAAAACCCATAAGAGTAGAGCGCATAGCCAACCACCCTCCCCTCTTTCTCAGCAAGCTCGATACAATAGTAAGGATGCTCTCCAAAGCCGTAGTGCAAAAGGTTTTCTTTTGTCAAAGGCAAGTTATTAGGATTTTTGCCCTCAAACTGCGCAAGCTCACAAATCAAGTCATAGACCACATCTACATCGTTTTCAGTCGCTGGCCGGGTCGTGAAGGCGCTAGCAGTTGAAAAGGTAACCAATGCAAGTAATATCAGACGTTTTAACATAGTTCTCCTAAACAATTAATTAGTTAAGTAGAAGCAATAAGCCCTCTTCACTCATATTGATAACATCCAATTCAAGCTCTTTAAGAAGAGCTGCCGTATACTCAGGAGATTTAAAAAGCCCACCCTGCAAAATCACCTGTTGACTCCCAGACCATGCAAGCGCAGCATCAAGGGAGGCGCGCAAAGCCTGCGCCCCCTTTTTCACAATCGCCTGAGCGACAGGATCCTCTTTCTCTTGCAAAACAACCTCTGCGGCGAGAGGAAACTGCATTTCACCGCGATGCAGAGGGTGAATCGCTTGCTTGAGCTCATCTACTCCGTAGAGCTCTTTTAACTTTGGGAGCAACATTGTCTCAGGACCCCAACCCTGCTCAGCGCGAAGCGCGCAATTTATTGCACGCCGCCCAAGCCAATAGCCACTGCCCTCGTCACCAATGAGGCGCCCAAGCCCACCAAATGCACGCACCTCTGCGCCCTTTCTTGCAAAGCAATTTGACCCCGTGCCCGCAATGACGACCACGGTATTGCCCTCAACCAAATTAAGCAGCAGCCCAATATCATGAGTGACAGAGACATTTGCAAAACCTAACGCGTGAAGCGTCTTTTCAATCGCCTGGCGATTGAGATCACTACCCGCTCCGGCAAAGCCCGCTACAACGTTCACCGAGCGCGGGAGCTCTGCTAGCAGCGCGTTTAAATCTGCTGCCACAACTTCTTGAGCTCGCGCATTGAGATTGCCGCCCCCATGTACAGTGCGCCTCTCTAAATGACCCATTTGATCGTAGTAGTAGAGATCGATTTTACTCCCCCCACCATCAAGATAAATGACATTTCTTTGACTAGAAAAAATCGCGCTTAAATCCTCTTTGACAGCGCGTAGCAGAGAAATTGCCTGATGGGCATCACACTTGTGAGAGAGCATGGTCACCGCGATTTTCATCGGAGAGGGCGTGTACTCATTTCGCTCGCTCTCATACGCCTCTTTTACCTCCATCACCTGTTGAATCAAATCAAAGAGCTCATCATAACTCTTATTCATCTCTATCCCACGGCGGGCAAAGCTCTCCTGGGTCAAACGAATGCAACGATCGGTGAGCTTATGGTTCGAGGCCTTCATATCAATCATGTAATTGCCATCGACCTTGTTCATCAAAATCATTGTCGAGTTAGAAATCATATTGAGAATTTGTTTAAGCGCGATTGTCTCAACCAGAGGACTTTTTGCACTCACAGAGAGCGTCTCAACTCTGGGAAGCGATTCAACTAGCCGCTTGAGCCGCTCAGACATTTGCCCCTTATGCACCGCAATGACTAAGTTCCCCTCACCGGTGTGACGGCGACTCAGCCCATCGATCCCTAATAGGAGCTCGCTGCAAAGCGCGCGGTCCTCTTCAAAAACCTCACGACCGAGCATCTGCTCCCAAGGATTTTCATCAGAGCAGAGAAAGGCTTGAAACTCGGCCTGCTTTAACCGCTCCTCATGAATCGTCCGTGGGACATTTGTTGAGAAAGTAGGCGCCGTTTCAGAAGAGTCAATCATGATTTCGCGTAGCGCATCTGAATCGGCAATAAAAGTGATGTAGCCGCGGGGATTTTCATCCTGCAATCGGTAAAAATTCGCATCGGGATGGGAGAGGACCGCTACCTCCTTCTCAATCAAATTGCGAATTTCAGGGAAGCGCGCTCGGATTTGCGCATTCATCTCGTCGAGCTCGGCGCGCACCTGGACTGGATCCTCATGTAAAACAAGTGTTCCAAGGCAGAGCAAACCCACGGTGCCACTCTGAAGCCGCGTTGAGCCGCGAATCGCCGGTGGGCCGATATTTACAAGAAGCGGAATGACGCCATAGTCATCAAAGAGACTCTGCGTGCGAGCTGGAACGCGCTCGCTGTTGTAAAAATAGTAGCACTTGGCGCCCACCTCATGAGCATAGCGCCCAACCCCAACATTAAACGAGGCCGAACCACTCGAGGAGATCAGAATAACCGTATCGCCCTCACACAAACCGTGTCGCTTGGCTGCAGCAATCCCATGTTCAACAGAATCTTCGAATTCCTCGCGTGCACGAACAAAGGCGCGATCACCACCGGCAACGATTCCCAAAACATTCTCGCCACGCGCCGCCAAATCAATCGCAATGCGGCCGCTAGAGCCAGCACCTACGAGAACCAGACGCCCTGAGTAGGCCTGCATTTCTTCAAGATAATTGGCGACAAAGTAGTCGTAGCCTGGGAGAATTTCATGGTCGATGGCGTGTAAGATTGCCAGGCCCTCATCGAGATCGCGCTTCATGATTTCTGAAAGCCCCTTCGCTTTGGCGTGCCCCTGTTCGGTGGTCAAATAGCCGAGCTGGAACTTCTCTTTAAAGTCGTGCACATCGATAGCGTTGAGCGCTGCAAAAAACAAGATGAGGTAGCGAAACATATCCTTCTCCAAAAAATTAATTAGGGCAGGAGGATAAAGATCGCTACCAAAACCGTCAAGCTCTTAGGGGAATCTCAGTTTTAACAGCTAAGTGATCTGAAAGACCCCGCATCCTAGAAATAGTACCTCTAAGCGGCAAGGTGTTTTTGGCAATAATATGATCGGGGGAATTGCCAGCCAATGCCCAGCTCTCAAATTGTTTCAAGTCCCAAAGCTGTCCTACATCTTCATGAGGGGGATCAAACCACGAGAAGTATGTTCCACCCTCCCCTTCTTTAGGAATTGATCTGAATGTGGGATCAGCCGGCCAATTCTCAATATTGGCATCAACACAACCCACGATACGATCACCCAAACCGTGCTCTGTAGCGTATCTGTCCATTAGATGGGTAAATGTTCGCGCCTGATCAGTGATGATATTTTCTCCTGAGGGCGTTGTTTTGGTTGTACGCGTATTAAAATGTGAGGCAAAGACACCAATTCGCTCTTCTCCAACACGTACAGTAGCGCCGATCACACCTTTTGAAGAAAGGCGGTCCTCTTTGGAGCGGTAACAGAACGTATGGGTTACCGGATTTTCAAGGGGAAACTTACTGGCCATCATCAACCCACTATTGAGCTTGATGGGATGAGGATTTGCATTCAGGATAAAATAACGATATCCTAACTTTTTCAATTTATCGACAAGCTTCCAAGCATTTGTCGGGTCAAACATTTCGTTCACGCACAGAACTGAGGGGCTACCAGCATCTCTAATCGCTTCGGGCCAGCTCTCTAAACGCTCAGCAAAGGGGCGCATCTTGGACATTCGTGAGAGTAGATCCATTCCAGATGCATTATAGGTCATAACAGACAAAGATTCTGGCACGGGATTCAATGACTCATTTTTTGGAGTCACAAAGGTAAAATCACGCTTGTTACAGTGAGCAATAGATGTGAGCACTCGGCCGGCGGCAGCAAGAACCCCTCCAGCGGTTGCAGCCACAGCTATTTTTGCAACTTTGGGCACGCGCATCGCTTTTTCCTTAAAGGAAGTCCTACATTGATCTCTAAACCCCGGACGGACTGGATCTAACATTTGAACAACAGCTTTAGCCCCGCTCAGCATGGGCTTGGCCATTTTACGACCGAGCCAATCTATTCCCGCCGATATGGGATTGCTAAAGTCCCCGCCACTAGGATGAAATTCTGCCCTTAATGCCATAATACCCCTAAAAAACTTTTATTATTCGGGATTATTATACCAGAAAATAACAATCTGATGCAATTTCAAAAACTAATTCTTTGCAGTTTGTTTTTGAATCTGGACCATATCTTTGACGATATTTACCGCCTCTTGCATAGGTAGATCTTGTGAGGTCATCTCCTCTGGTAAATCACCTAGCGTTTGATAGGCATTAATATTTGCAAGGAAGCGCTGATATTCGCGTGAAGCTCGAATGCGCGCTGCACTGTTTTTCTTCAGCTTAGGCAGCATCTTTTTCCACTTGAGCTCCTGCTTGGGGAAGTAGTTATTAAACATATTTGCAGTGTCACCTTTAAGTGGATGATCGGGATCAAGGAAGGAAAACCCAAGAGAGCTATTTGAGATGGGATAGCGCAAGTAGCGCTCGCCGATTTGGAAGGGCGCATAGGCAGTTGGCACATGGATATCGGCGATAACGCCATCAAGTTGCGTGGAACGCCCCGAAATGGTGTAGTAGCGCCCAACGGTAATTTTGTAGAAGATCTCTGCATCTTCCATGGTGATATTTTGATACTGCATCGAGCCTTTGCCATATGTGCGCTCATCCCCAACAACAATTGCAACGCCGTAGTCTTGTAGGGCAAGGGCGACGACTTCAGCAGCGGAGGCCGAGGCCTTTGAGGTGAGAACAACGAGTGGTCCATTGTAAACCTGGCGCCCATCAAGGTCGCGCGAGTACTGCATTTCATTATTGGAGTACTTGGAAATCACAATGATCCCCTTTGCAATAAATTGGCCACACACTTTCACCGCTTGGGTGAGAAAGCCCCCTGAGTTGTCGCGCATATCTAGGACGACTCCATAGAGAGGGCCCTGAGCGCCAATTTCTTTAAGGGCAATTTTTAGGTCGCGATCTGCAGCAATTCCACCCCCGTTGTCGTAAAACGAGGCGAGGTGAATTTTGGCAATATGTCCATCAGCATAGGGCTCAAGCTCATAGGTTACGCGATCTTCATCTAGGGTAATTTTTTCCTGCCTGAGAGAAACTTTAACCTCTTGATTTGTAGAGGGCCTGAGTAGAACAAGGTCTACTCGAGACGATTTTGCCTTTTGCAGCTTGCGCAGCACCTGCTCGAAGGTATCACTTGTCACAGTCTCGCCATTAATCGATTGAATGACGTCTCCCTTATCGACTTTGCCCGATTTGGCGGCGGGGCCTTGAGGTATGAGATCTGCAATGTAGGTACCGGAGAGGCCTTCGCGAAGAACAACACCAATCCCCTTAAATTGTTTTTGAAGTGATGCGCGCATTGAGCGGGCCTCATCTGGAGAGAAAAAAGCAGTGTGCGCATCGAGCGAGTGGGCTATTGCCTTGAGGATACGAGTTGCTAAGAGGTTATCTTGAGCGGGCTTGAGCATCGGCTCGTTATCATCTCCTATATATAGGTAGTCGTTTTCGCGGCGGAGTATGCGATTTTCATTTAAAAGGAGGGCTTTTTTCAGCAATGGACCCGAAATCGATGTAAGATCCTCTTGAGCTAGCTGATATTTGAGCATGGCAGATACTGAATTGCGTTGACGACGGGCGAGCTCGCTAGGTGAGCTTGAGTAGGACTTATAAGTAATGACCTCAAGATCAGTAAATTGAATGGCGCTTTTTTGCTTAAGTAAAATATTTATTTGCTTCTCTCTTTGAGGACGCGCACGCAAAGCAGCCTTTTGGAGCATCTGGTCGAGCTTGTCAAAATCTGAGAGATCGTTGTGGGCAATTCGGCGGATCACCTCAACAGCCTTTGAGTCGGGCATTTTGGTGTAGGTAATCACTTCAGCTTCCAGTAAATAAGTTTTTGAGGGATCGAAGGCTTCAATGTAGAGAGTGAAGGTGCGCCTAAGAATTTCTGGATTAAAAGAGCGATTTTCGACATGATAGACGAGCATTTCCGCTGCAATCTCTCGAACATCTGTCCGTTTAAGGTCGCGAGGCTCTGCAAATAAACATGAAGATAGTAGAAGTAATGAGCAACAAGCTCTAATTAGTAATTTCACAATTTCCAACTTAATTATATTAAAAGCTAAGTTTAGAAATATAATAATTACTTAATTAATACAAAGTGTTTATTTGAACTTGTTGGATTTTGGTGAAGATTGTCGTTGTGGAAAAATACAGAAGTGTTTAAAATTTTGCCATTGACGTGTTTTACGCTTTAGGAGTTAGAGAAATCAATGCCAACGATTAACCAGCTTGTCCGCAAAGGACGCAAAGACAAGGTAAAAAGGAGTAAATCTCCTGCCTTAAACAAATGCCCTCAGAGAAGAGGCGTTTGTCTCCAGGTTAAGACCAAGACGCCAAAAAAACCGAACTCTGCTTTGAGAAAGGTCGCCTGGGTGCGTCTATCCAATGGACAGGAAGTCATCGCCTACATCGGCGGTGAGGGACACAACCTCCAGGAGCACAGCATCGTGCTCGTGCGTGGCGGTAAGGTAAAAGACCTTCCCGGTGTTCGCTACCACATCGTACGCGGAAGCCTCGACTGCGCTGCCGTAAAAGATAGAAAGCAGCGCCGCTCAAAATATGGCGCTAAAAAGCCGAAGTAATCACAAGGATAAGAGGTTATGTCAAGAAGACGTCGCGCAACTAAGCGCATTGTAGAGCCAGATCCACGCTACAACAGTGAGCTGCTCTCTAAATTTATTAACCGTGTCATGATGGGCGGAAAGAAATCTGTCGCTCGTCAAATTATTTATGACGCGATCGAAAAATTCGCCACAAAAGTCGAAGAGGAAAATCCCCTCGAAGCTTTTGAAAAGGCTCTAGAAAATGCCAAGCCCCACCTCGAGGTGAAATCTCGCCGTATCGGTGGTGCTACCTACCAGGTGCCAATCGAGATCCCAACTAACCGACGTATCTCTATGGCAATGAAGTGGATTATCAACCACTCCCGTTCAAAAGTGGGTCGATCAATGACTGACTCGCTCGTTCTGGAACTCGTTGATTGCTACAACAACCAGGGAACGACAATTAAAAAGAAAGACGACACACACCGCATGGCCGAAGCTAACAAGGCCTTTGCACACTACAAATGGTAAGAGAGGGAAATGGCGCAGTACACAGCGAAAAGATCTGAAAAGGATTGTCTAGAAAAAGTCCGTAATATCGGGATCATGGCTCACATTGATGCCGGTAAAACCACTGTCACCGAGCGTATCCTATACTACGCTGGTAAATCTCACAAAATTGGTGAGGTTCACGAGGGTGCAGCAACCATGGACTTCATGGAGCAGGAGAAAGAGCGTGGAATTACCATCCAATCTGCTGCCACCACCGTCTACTGGAAAGAATCCAAGATCAACATCATCGATACTCCCGGACACGTTGACTTCACCGTTGAGGTGGAGCGCTCACTCCGCGTTCTCGATGGTTCTGTTGCTGTTTTCTCCGCTGTTGATGGCGTTCAACCCCAATCTGAAACTGTTTGGCGTCAAGCTGAAACCTACGGCGTTCCACGTATTGCGTTCATCAACAAGATGGACCGCGTCGGCGCTGACTACTTCATGTGCATTCAGTCGATGAAAGACAAGCTAGGTGCCAATGCCATCGCCGTTCAGTGCCCAATCGGCTCTGAAGGTGACTTCATGGGCATGGTCGATCTCGTCTCTATGAAGGCATATGTCTTTAAAGATGAAGCTCTCGGTGCTGAATTCGATATCGAAGAGATCCCAGCCGACCTTAAAGATAAATGTGAAGAGATGCGCACGGCTCTACTCGATGAGCTAGCAACAATGGATGAATCAAACGAAGAGTTCATGATGAAGGTGCTTGAAGCACCTGAGACGCTCACTGAAGATGAGATTCACGCTGTCATCCGTAAGGGTGTCTGCGAAAACCTCTTCTACCCTGTTCTCTGCGGTACGGCCTTCAAAAACAAAGGTGTCCAACCCCTTCTCGATGTTATCGTTAAGTGGATGCCCTCTCCTCTAGATCGCGGTATTATCAAAGGTACCAACTGCGATAATGAAGAAGAGATGGCTCTTGAGCCTAAAGATGATGGCCCACTTGCAGCTCTCGCTTTCAAAGTGATGACTGACCCCTATGTTGGTCGCTTAACATTCGTTCGTGTCTACTCTGGTACCCTCGAAAAGGGCGCCTCTCTGCTCAACACGACAAAAGGTAAAAAAGAGCGTATCTCTCGTCTACTCGAGATGCACGCAAACAGCCGTACAGATAAAGATGCCTTCTTCACTGGTGACATCGCTGCCTGTATCGGTTTGAAAAACTCTGCTACTGGTGACACGCTCTGCTCTGACGGTACTCCCCTTCTCCTCGAGAAGATGGAATTCCCAGAGCCTGTGATTTCGATGGCTATTGAACCAAAATCTAAAGGTGACCGCGAGAAGCTCTCTGTTGCTCTCGGCGCTTTATCTGAAGAGGATCCGACATTCCGCGTCTCAACAAACGAAGAGACCGGCCAAACGATCATCTCTGGTATGGGCGAGCTTCACCTCGAGGTTCTAAAAGATCGCATGCTCCGCGAATTTAAGGTGGAAGCAAATGTCGGCGCACCTCAGGTCTCTTACAAAGAGACAATCACAACAAGCTCGAAAGACGAGACGAAATACGTCAAGCAATCGGGTGGTCGTGGTCAGTACGCACACGTTGTTCTTGAAATTTCACCCAACGAAAAGGGTAAAGGAAATGAGGTCACCTCGAAAATCGTCGGTGGTGTCATTCCTCGCGAATACATCCCTGCTTGTATCAAGGGTGTTGAGGAGGGTCTCAACACAGGTGTTCTTGCGGGCTACAACTTGGTCGATGTGAAGGTCGATATCGTCTTTGGTTCTTACCACGATGTTGACTCTTCTGAGATGGCCTTTAAAATTTGCTCTTCGATGTCGATCCGTGAAGGCTGCCGTAAGGCAAAGCCGGTCATCCTCGAGCCGATCATGAAAGTCGTTGTCACTACTCCTGAGGATTACGTCGGTGATGTCATGGGTGACATCAACCGTCGCCGTGGCCGCATCCTCAATCAAGAGAACGTCAAAGGCGTTGTGATTATTGAGTGTGAGGTCCCACTCTCTGAAATGTTCGGTTATTCGACACTGCTGCGCTCAATCACTTCAGGCCGCGCCTCTTACTCTATGGAGCCGAGCCACTTCGAGAAAGTACCAGCAAAAATCCAAGAAGAAATTGTTAAAAAGTAATGAGGAAGAATGAACAAGCAAGCTAGCAAAAAGATTCGAATTAGATTGAAGGGCCGTGATCAAAGAGTCCTCGATCGCTCAACTCTCGATATCGTCGAGACAGCAAAACGCACAGGCGCTCGCGTCGTGGGTCCAATCCCACTTCCAACTCGCCGTGAGATCTACACTGTCTTACGCTCTCCTCACGTCAACCGTAAGTCACGCGAGCAGTTCGAGATGCGCACTCACGTCCGTATCCTCGAAATCCTCAACCCAACGCTTGACACAATCGATAAGCTGAAAGTACTTCCCGTAGCAGCGGGTGTTGATATTAAGATTAAAGCTTCATAAGCTCTAATTTAACATTTTCTTCTATTGAACTCCTTTGATATAGGTAAAATCAAAGGAGTTTTTTTTTATGTCTGTTTCTGGAGCCAATAACTGGCCAACGAATTCTTATGGCGCAACTTTCCTATTTGAGGACATAAATTAAATGTATTATCGGATTCGCTCTTTTTTCCTTCCCCTAGCACTTGTTATTATCGCTATCATTTGCGCTCAAGTAATCATCGATTTTAAAATCAAAGCCTCTTCTGCAAGACAAGAGGAGTTTCTTGTGAAAGCAGAAAAAGTCTCTCAATTGATTTCTATCGAATTCGATCGTCTTGAATCAGTCGTTGAAGGGCTCTCTTCTCTCTATTTATCAAGCGAAAGAGTCGATCGAAAAGAATTTCATATTTTTTGCGAAAATTTGCTCAAAAAATATCCAAATATTTTAGCGCTAGAGTGGGTCCCTCGGATTCCATTTAGCGAAAAAGAGAAGTACATCGAAGAGGCGCGGAAATCCTATCCCCTTTTCAATATATTGATGCTCAATCAAAAAGGAAAACTCGTTCCTGTGGGAAGTCGCCCTGAATACTTTCCTGTCTACTATGTTGAACCCTATAAGGGAAATGAACGCGCTCTTGGTTTTGATCTCTCATCAAATCCGGAAAGAATGCGTGCAATTAAAAAAGCAATTGTCGAAAAACGCACCATCTCAACAAACCCAATTAAACTGATTCAACGAGCTACTGAATCAGAAGGCTTTTTACTCATCCGCCCCATTTTTAAACCAAAATTTAACGGCCTTGTTGTTGGGGTTTTTAGCTTTGTTTTAGCAACGGGAAATTTACAAGATAGTGATTTAAAATATGCTGTGCTCGATCAAAGTGATAGCATTCTCTACACCTCAGATTCCAATATGACAAAAAGTGAATTTGACCATATTGATGCAACACACAAATTCATCACTAAACTACCAGTTGCTCAAATGAAATGGAAGCTTTGTATCTTTGATCCAGATTTTGCGGGGGCTAAAGCCTCGTATTCTACCTACCTCGAAGTTTATTCGATCATCGTGCTCATCACAGTTTGTCTCTATCTACTTATTCGCTATCAACTCTACATCAGAAAGCAAGAGCTGCTGCAAACAGAGGCGCATGAAAATGCCATGATTATTCACGATCTGCGCAACAACGTAAACATTCTACTCCAAACGACAAATCTTCTCGAAATGAATCCAGAAGACACTTCTCTACAAAAAACGCTCAATCCTACACTTAAGCGCTCACTTTCTCTACTTGAGAGTCTTCTTGATTTGAAGCTCTATAAATCCAATCAGCTTACCCCAAATCTTGTAACCAATGAAATCCTCCCTTTAGTTGACTATTGTCTAAAAGATGTTGAGCCAATGAGCGCAAACAAATCAATTTCGATTAAACCAAACCTTTCTTTAGAAGGAATTACCCTCAGATGTGACGAGCAGCAAATTAAACGCGTTTTAATTAATGTCTTTCTTAATGCCATAAAATTTACCCCCTCTGGACAAACCATCTCCTTTTCAAGTCAACTTGAATCAAATAAGATGATTCTTGTCATAAAAAATCCTGTCGATGATACTTTCTTAAAAGAGACCAGCACAGAGTTTGAGGGACGTGGCCTGGGACTCATTATTGCCAAACGTCTTGTTCATGCACACAAAGGAAAAATCACCTTTAAAACAAAGGAAAATCAATTCTTTGTGACAATTGAGCTACCAACCACCCTATAGCGATGAAGTGGAAAAGCCTTTTTCTCTTTCCTATCCTACTCATCATTTATGAGTTTGCAATCAACATGTCTAACGACATGTACATTCCAGCCCTTGTACAAATTCAATCAGACCTCAACACAACTGATCGCTTTGTCGGATTTACCATCACCGCCTGGCTACTTGGCTCCTCCTCAATTGACCTGCTGCTCGGCCCCCTATCTGACAAGCACGGCAGGCGCCCTGTTATCTTTTTTGGGGGTTTTATCTTTATCCTCGCCACTTTCTTCTGCGCGCAGGCAACCACCATTTGGTCGCTACTGATTGCCCGCTACTTTCAGGGCATGGCCGTCTCCTCTCTAATGGTTGCCGGCTACGCCAGTATTCATGAACTCTACGAAGAGCGCCGTGCGATCCACATCCTCTCATATATGGGCTGCGCCGCTATTGTCGCTCCTATGATTGGCCCCCTCATCGGCGGCTACGTCCTCATCTATCTAGGCTGGCGCGCCATCTTCTATATCCTACTCTCCCTTGCCCTCCTAGCATTAATCGGCCTAGTGATTGTCATGCCCGAATCGAATCAAAACCTCTCACAAGAGCGCCTCCACGTCTCTAATCTCGTCTCTCTCTACTCTCGCATCTTGCGCAATTGGCGCTACCTTGCCTCCGCCTTCCCCGCTGGTCTGCTCTATGCCGGTATCATCATGTGGATTACCATCTCCCCCTTCCTCCTCATTCAAGAGCTCAACGTCGCGCCCCAGCACTTCGGCCTCTGGCAAATCTTTGTTTTTAGCGCCTACATCGTTGGAGCTCAGACGATGAAGCTCTGCACCAAGTTTATCCTGCCCGACGGGCTCGCCTCGATTGGGCTGATCGCCGCAATTGTCGGCTCGATCTCGCTGCTCTTTCTCTTCAAGTTTGCCACCATATTTTCGCTAATTGGCCCCATGATGCTCTTTGCTTTTGGCTGCGGTTTTTCCTCGGCACCGCTCACACGCCTCACCCTCACCTCAACTGAAGAGCGCATGGGAGCGATGAGCGCGCTTTTTTACCTCAAAATGGCCGCGATCGGCGCTCTACTCAGCTTTCTCGTGAGCATTCTCTACCATGGAACTCCCCTTCCCTTTGCGCTGATCCTTGTAAGCGCGAGTCTCTTAGCAGGGGCAATGCATCTGCTTCGCCCCGTCAAAAACTGAGAAAAAAGTAGCTTGTAAAGCGGCTTTACAAGCTATATTTGGGCAAAGTGGGATTACCTAGCACCTGTTAGGGGCCGGAGTAGGGATAAATCTGATCATCGTTTATCTGGTTGTAGGGAGGCACATCATCCCTGCGAACGTATTTTGCAGAGACCTTACCATCTGTGATAACAAAGAAGTAGTGACGGATTTCAACCGTATTGGTACCGAGAGTGATACGTTCGTAGTATTCGTAGACCACCTGATCGTCATCAATGGTACGTCTTGAAGCTGGGCGCCCATAGACTTCAACGAGTTTTTCTTTAGGCGTGCCGATGGCAACCTCGGAGTAGCCATCAGTTGTCATGACGCGGCCACCGCAGGCGGAGAGCAGAAGACTAAGAGCTAGAAGTAGTAGCCAATTGCTTCCAGATTTTGCCACTAATCGTTGTATGAAAGTCTTCGCCGGTGCTGAACTCGGCTTTGACCCGATAGCTTCCGTCTTCTTGTAATTGGTAATATTCATACCCTTCAAACCCCACATCATTTCCGCGAAACTCCCATCCAATAAAATTTTCATCAATTATTCCCTCACCGTAGACCTTGCCCCAAGCTTGGTTTTCTAGCTCAACCTCAAAGCGGCCCTTAACAAAGTCAGAGAAGAAGTACTCATTATTCATAATATCAGAATGCCCGGCAATCTGAATTTCTTGTGTCGACTCGAACTCAATAAAGTCGGGATCGGGGTGGTGCGAGCGCCAACGGGTGAAGAAGCTGAGCTCCTCTTCCAGTGCGTTCATTGTGATTTTTCCCTCTCCAATCCAACTACCTGATGTGAATAAAAATTTGTGACCCTGCATTAGAACATATACCTTCTACTATAGATACTTTGTAAAATTCCTAGAGCGATCATCGTCGCAAAAATGGACGATCCTCCCTCAGAGACCAAGATGAGTGGCACGCCTGTGATCGGTAGAAAACCTGTCATCATGCCGACGTTGATTAACACGTGCATTGACAGGTAGACGGCAATCCCCGAAGAAAGCAGACACCCAAAGAGGTCTTTTGCAACCGCTGTTACCTGGAAACTAAAATATATGAGCGCAAAATACAAGCTCAAAACAAAGAGTGCTCCAATTAGTCCAAATTCTTCGGTGAAAACGCAGAAGACCGAGTCGGTGTGCCCGAAAGGAAGCCACTTCTGTCCGGTGAATTCACTCTTTTTAAATCCGCTTCCGGTTAATGACCCCAGAGCTATGGCTGTTTTGGCTGCATTTTGGTGATAGGTCGAAGGGTTGAGCCGCTCATACTGGTAATCTTTAATAAATTTTGTGACCGTGGGGCGCATCTCTTCATGAGAGAGAACTCCTGAAAACATGAGAAAGACAAATACGAGCATAGCAATCGAGCCGACAGACATGGCACGCAAAACGTGGCGATTGATGCCCCCAAAGTAAAACATCCCAAGCGTAATTGGATACAAGACAAGGGCGGTTCCTAAATCTGGCTGCTTTAAGATAAGCAAAAAGGGAATTAGCGCAATGAGGCCAGCACTAATTGCAGTAGAAAAATGCGAGGCGTAGTTAGCGCGCCGCTCAAGAAACCAACTGAGTGCGATCACGACCACGATTTTTGCGCATTCGGAGGGCTGAAAGGCGAAGGGAAGGAGTGGGAGGCGGTACCAGCGGCGAACATTTTGTATGGGGGTCGTGAAGAAAAGGCCAATTAACAGTAGCAAAGTGATTGCATAGAGCACCCAAGTCCACTCTCTGAGCTTGCGGTAATCAAAGCAGGAGAAGAAGAGAAAAAATCCCGAGCCGATTGCAAAAGCGCGCAGCTGCTTTTTCACAGTTGGGGTGAAAAAGCCCCCCTCTACACTACCGGTACTTGCAGAGATGATCAACAGACTCACAACCATCAGCGTGATGATCACGGGAAGAATTTTGTAGTCGAGCCGTGAGAGGTTACGCGAGTCAAAAAAGAGTGTTTTCATATCCTTTAAGTATATATCATATTAAGCGTATGAAGAGAGAGATTTTTTACATTCACCACGAATGTCTTCCTTCTACCCAGGATTGGGCGCGCACTCGTATCGAGGAGTTTGACCTGAGCAAAATCACGGTCATCTCTGCAGATGAGCAAACGCAAGGGCGTGGCACAAAGGGGCGCAGCTGGATCTCGCCAAAGGGGTGTGGGATCTATGCTACATTTGTCTTTAAGGCCCCCGATCTTCCTTTTCTGATGGCTCAAAGAATGGCGCTTACGATCAATCGCCTCTTTCCCACACGCTTTCGTTTCCCAAATGATTTATATATCGGAGACAAAAAGGCGGGCGGCATTTTAGCCTACGTTCATGAAAATGCAATGCTACTCGGACTGGGGCTCAATCTTAGCTTTACAGAAGAGATGCTTGCAAAAATCGACCAGCCTGCAATCTCTTTGGACATCGAAGACCCTAGGCAAGCGCTAAGGGAAATTGCCGAATCGTTTGCGTAAATTTTCCCAACCGGTAGCAGTGCTAAATTCAATCGGGTGCATGATCAAACAGCCCCGATACCAAAAGCTAGCCTTGGGGAAAACAACAATTTTGTGCCTACCAATAAGATGGGATATTTGTGAGTAATTTGACCCCCCTCGGATCAGACAGTCGTAGCGCGCCATGTCCATCATATCCTCTAAAATTTTCGAGCTTGGCCCCGACGTTTTTTCATGGTGTCTGTACTTAATATTTGGTAAATCAACCTGCCTTTTTAACTGCCCTACCAGCTTTTCTGGGGTGAGAGAATCGGTAAAAACGTAGGCGTAGATGGGAGGATTCCCAAGCCGATTCGAGAGCTTTCTTAAACTATTGATGTAGTACTGAAGAGGGGGGAATTTTAGGGGAAATAGCCCATCGCAGTAGCCATCAAGAGAAAAGGTCTCCCTCTCTGAGGTTGAAATTAGTTGGGGTTGATAGGCAAAAAGCTGCTTTGAAAGGCGAGGGAAATCGAGCCCTCCTCCATCTCGAATGTGAATAGCTACGCTCAAACACTCTTTCGGCAGAGGAGCAAACATCATTTTTTTGACAGGGGCAATTTTACTGCGCAAGTGCTCGCGAAAAGCAGCATCTTCCATCAGCTCTTTCCAAGTTCCCACTTCATACGGATCCCATCCTGGCTTTCTAAATTGAAAGCCAATATCAAAGAGGGTGTTGTCGCTCAATCGCTGGCGCACTCCCCCTTCACTTTTAATCATTACAACTTTGGGGAAGGACGTTTGTACCCGCTCATCATAATAATGATCTGTATAAAAGAGATTGAGGTGATCGGCAAAAGAAAAGTGGACAATGTAGAGGGGTAGCCGGTGGCGGTAGGCAACCCAACTTGCTTTGGTGTAGTGTAGCAATCGATCTCCGCTGCGACAGCCATAGGACGAGTAAAGTATCCCTTTGTCGTAGGCATGAAGCAACCCAAATAAAAGTAGAATCCTAAAGCACTTCACCATTCACCTCTGTAACAATATCATCCATGTAGAGACACTCATCATACCAAAAATAGCTTGTGGGATAGATGACAATTTTGTGACGCCCTGCGAGGTGCGCCATTTGCGAAAAGTGAGACCCTGCGCGAATTAAACAGTCAAAATTGAAAAGGGACTGAAAGTCTTCGTGATAAATCCGGCGATATTTGCTTTCATCACTATGCGCATCAAAGGTAATGTTGGGTAAATTCACCCGACTCTCAATTTCCCCCTTGAGTTTTTGAGGGCTTAAAATATCTGAGAAAATAAAGACATAGAGCGGCCTGTGATCGAGCATTTCTGATAAGCGCTTGATCTGATCGACATAAAACTGTGGAGGGGCAAATTTCATCGGATAGAGCAAATCAATCCCCCGCACGCGATCACGATATCTAGGAGGTCTTTTAATCCGCTGTGAACTAGAGATGTGTTCAGCTTTCAGCGTAAAAAACTTCTGAGATCTCGGGGGGCGATCCATCCCCTCTCCAATCCGAATGTGGACGGCAACACTTGTGACTCCCTCAGGAGGCTTGATCAGCTCTTGCTCTCGTAGATAACAAAAATCTTCACGTAGCCCATCTCTGAAAGCGCGGTCCTCCATCATGGAGCTCCAGCTAGACATCTCGTGATAGGTTCCCCACCCTTCACAAATAAATTGCCAATGGAGGGCAAAAAGCCCTTCCCGATCAATTTCACCCTCATTTCTCACACGCCTTAAATCTCTACGGTCTACATCCAATATTGGTGTTGTCTTATTGAAGCGATAAAATCTGAGAAATCCTGGTGGTGGAATGATATGAAATGGCAACTGGTACTTGTGAGCTACCCACTTCGAGCGGGCATAAAAATGAAGCCTATCTCCAAGCCGACTTCCATCGAAATTGCAGACAACTCCATATGATGAAAGCTTCGAAAAAATAAGGATTGAGAGAGTTAAAAGCCACTTTTTATACACGCCTGCCTCGCTAAATTAAATTCTCTCTTCCAGTAGGATGCAAATAACCGCTCTCTGGAGAATTTTCTGGCTTGAAATTCACGATAAACCGATTCAAGCTTTTCTCTTGTAAGCTCTCTCCAATCACTAATGATTAGAACAGGCAGTCCCTGATACATAGAGTCTGAGGGGGTCGAAAGAACAACAGGATAAGCGCCCATATAAAGCGCCTCCCATGCGCGATGTGTGTCGAGTCCATTTCCTCTTGGGCAGGCAACAAACTTTGAGCGCAATAGTGCTGTCAAATACTGTAAATGGCTCATGTTTTTTAGGACGGTCGCCTCACGCAACTTGTTTAGTGCAATGCGAGCAGGAATCCGATACTTAGGGGCCGTTGAATCGCGGCAGGTGTAGCTGATCAAGTAGTGTTTATCGACTTTGCCGACATAGCGCATGACTCGATTGAAATTGTTCACGTTCCCATGGCGCCAGCAACTATTGGCAATCCCGATGGGTAGTGGGACGAGCTTTGGATGCGAAAAATCGGCGCAGTTTTGCCCAAACCACTTAAAAATCTTTCCCTCATTCAGATAGGGCTCAAAGCGCTTCTCAACGCCATGGTCGGCGTTATGAGAGACTAAAACAAAAGCGTGCTCAATTGCAGGGTAGTACTTCTCGAAAAATTCTTGAAGCAAATTGCTTTTAACAAAGACACGATCTCCCCGTCTTACCGCTTGTGGATCAAGCTTTTTTGTAAACTCATCAAAGGCGTGTTCACAAAATGAACGAAAGGTAAAGCCCGTCATATAGGGAGCGCTTGTCCGAGGCTCTCTATTTGCAAGAACCTGAGAGAGTGAAAAAACCGCTACTAAAAACAACACCCTTAACATGTTGCATCTCCAAAAATAAGACTCAAACCTAACAACAGAAAAAATAAATATCTAGATTTTTTTTAATTATTTTTTTATTTGATTGTATATGAGAATCTACATGTTTATTTTACTAACAGCGATATTCAATTTATTTGGTAATGAGTCTGCGCAACAAGTAGTAACATTTGATTACGGCATATTTGGTTTTTTCAGTATTCTTGGCCCAAGTAGCTCAATTGTTCTTGTGGTGAACACTGCTGAGGCGGGATCGAATCTTAAACAGGTGAGTGATGAAAGACTCTCGCTTTGCTACCAAAGAAGCCAAGCTGGGGGTAAAATGCTCGCCTACATTGATCGGAATTTACCTGAAAATACGCAACTTGAGGTAAAAGTGACAACAAATGTGGGCGATTCCACAGGAACCCAGATATTGACAACCTATCCTGTACCAGTTGTTACTGACATTGATTCGAGTCTTTGTCCAGAGGCTCCGGTCAGATATACCTATTCGGCAGATGTCTCAGCTGGGGTGATTCCCGCTTCGACCTATACCGTTACCTTTTTAATTGTCGATCCTTAACTTTGATCAGTAAGCGTGAGCGTCACAACACGTGAACTCACTTGTGGCACTGCTCCCAGAATCACGGTATAGACATAGCTGAGAGATTTATCTGAAACATTCGTTGGTTCATTAATATTAATAAGCATATCAACAGGTGTTGCACTGAGCGTTTGCACTCCTGTGCCATCTTCAAGCTCAAGTGAGAGAAACATTAGAAGTGGCATATTATCGTCGAGCTGTGCAATAATTTTTTTAGGTGAAGCAACTGAGGCAGATGTGGTTACGAAATTATACGTTCCTGATCCCGTATCGGTGCCCGCTCCAGCAGGGGGAATAATTTCGGCAACATTGAACGAAAAGGCTGCAGGAGAAACCTCAAGTCTTTCAACATTTCCCACAGTAATGTGCAGTAATTGCTGGTCGTGCGTTGTACAATATAATTTAGCAACAAACAATAATAAAACAAAAAACCTCATAAAACAATCAATAGTTAAATTATGAATAAAATAATACTGTTTGTTTTATCTTTTTGTTTTTTATTCGGAAAAAATACAAATATTTATTCAAACTTACCAGGACCTGGTCGTTTAGGGGATCAACTCCTAAGCCTAGTGAAAGCTCAGTGGCTTGCCTATAAATACGATGGATATTTTGCTTTTAAGCAACACAATTTATTGGATCCCTTTATCGTACGGGATGATGAGGTGCATTTCGATAAACAGCTACATATAAAGGATCTACATAAGGTTTGCCATGGGATTCCCTTCCCCTATCGCCACTACAGAGTTAACCTCGATTATTGCCATCCCGATTGGAAGAGTCAGTTTGAAATTAGTTTAGCAAAGGGTTTGATTGATGATCCTACCTTTCTCCATCACTTTCGCAATTCAATCCATCCAATTCAAAAACCAAAGAGAATGGAGCTTCCAAAAGGGAGGATTTCAGTCGCAGTCCACATCCGCAAAGGGGGCGGGATTGACAACCCCCTTAAATCCGAGCAGATTTATCACCTGCCACCACTGCCCTCTTCTGAGCTTTCTCGGATTCGGCGCCCATTTGAAGAGGCCGATTTGGGCGAGCCATTGAAATTTCCACCAGAGCAATACTACATAGATCAGATCTATCGAATTTCGGAATATTTCAATCACGCCCCATTATATGTGCACATCTTCACAGATGAAAAAGAGACCCAGGCGCTACTTTCTAGAATCAAGGGGGCCCTAAGATTAGAAAATGTGACTTGGGGTATTCGTGATCGTGGAAATGGTCCAAAGCGTCACATTCTAGATGACTTATATGCAATGACGCAATTTGATTGTTTAATTCGCTCGGCTTCCAATTTTTCACAAATTGCACAACTTCTCAAAGATTACAGTGTGGTGATTTATCCCATTGATTGGGGGTGGTTTCAAGATAGGTTTTTGGTGATCGATCACACTGAGATGGTAATCGATGGAGCCTACTCATTTCCAAAGCCGATCTGCAACCCAAAACTGCGGTGGAGAAAAATTTGAGAAGATGGCTCATTGGACTGTTTCTTTTCACTTCAATCTATGGGCAAAATTCCTACATCTTCACAAATCCGCCTTGGCGCGGACGATTGGGAGATCAGCTCATTTTAATTGCGAAGGCAAGCTGGCTTGCGTACAAGTACAATGGCCACTTTCTTTTAAAGCGCCACAAATTGTTAGAGGCTTTTGATTTTCACCTAGCACCTACTCCAGAGCTAAGCTCATACCACTTTTACTCACTGAGCCGCCATAAAAAAGACTTTCCCAAATTGGGTGGACTCTATCGCGTCTCGATGGCCTATCGCCACCCCGATTGGAAGATGAGAAATGAGGTGGCCCAATTTAAGGGGCTAATTGATAACCCCGAGTTTCTCGACCATTTCCGCAAACTCTTTCGTCCCAATGTCGCTCCAAAGCCACTTGACATCCCAAGCGATTGCGTAACAGTTGCTGTTCACATTCGCAAAGGAGGTGGAGTCGACAGCCCACTACTTTCTAAGCAATACTACGACCAAAGCGCCTTTGATTTGAGCACTCTGCAACGGTTAAAGATCTCTTTTAAGGAAGTTGATCTTGGGGAGCCTTTAAAGTTTCCCCCAGAGCAATACTATGTCGACCAAATTTGTCGCCTCTCTGCGCACCTTCATCACGCCCCCCTCTATATCCACATTTTCACAGACGATTTAGTGCCAGATCAGCTGCTGAAACGACTGCGCTCTGCAGTTAATTTAGACAATATTACCTGGGCGGTGCGAGAAGAGGAGTGCGGTCCAAAACGCCATGTCATTGACGACTTATATGCCATGACCCAGTTTGATTGTTTGATTCGATCTGGCTCAAATTTTGCCCAAGTAGCTCACCTATTAAAAGACTATCGCGTCGTTATCTATCCATTGAGTAGCGGCTGGATCGGCCGAAGTTGCCTTGTCATTGATCAAACTGAAATGGTCATTAATGGCAAATATACCTTCAAGGGAGGTTAAAAATGTTTAAGTGGATCGTACTTTTTTCTGCATGTCTGCAGCTTTTTTCAGTTGAAAGGCGCTACCCAACCTCGGCGATGAGCAAAAAGTTTTATATCGAATCGAGCTATCCGATGATCACGGGCTCGATCTTTCGTGCCATCTGCGATCACTGGACCGATGAACCCGAGTTCGATCCAACTCAAGTGAAAGATGGCGACATCATTTGGTGCCCAGATACCAAGCGGGGGCAATTTATTCGCGAGCACCTTAGCAAAATTCGGGCGCGCTTTATTTTAGTCTCGCACCTCACTGTTAGATCGATGCCTCCAAGTAACTCTAAAATCCTCAAAAGCCCCTACCTAGTCGCTTGGTTTAGTAAAAATGCCAAGTTAGATCATCCGAAAATGCGCCAACTGCCTATTGGTCTAGCTCCCTGGAAAATCCGTCCCTACCATGCCAAGCACTTTTTCCAGTTGAAAAGAGAGAAGAACTCAAATCGCCCTACTTTGGCCTATCTCAATTACTCCTCTGCAACAAAAAAAGCGATCCGCGAACCGATTGAAAAGGCATTTCAAGAAATGCCTTGGGTTAAAACAAGCCCAAGAGTCCAATTTGGAGAGTATCTCCACCACATGTATCAATCGAAATTTATCCTTTCACCCCCAGGTTGTGGAGTCGATTGTTATCGGCACTGGGAGTCACTGTATATGGGCGCTGTACCAATTATTCAAAGCACTTTTCTCGACCCCATGTATCGTGATTTACCAGTACTCATCGTGAGTGACTGGAACTCCATATCTGAGGGATTTCTCAACAAGGCTTGGAACGATATCTGGAAAAAATCGCATAACTGGAACAAACTCAACCCCGACTACTGGCTCAAAACCATTCTTGACGAGAAGAGAAAGATTGTTAAAGACCTTCCTCCCTATCCCTACGATCTGATTGCCAATCCCTATTTGGATGTCGACTTTAAATACCCTGCAAGTACAACGGAATTAAAAAAAGCAAACTTGGAAAAGGCGCTTGCTTGGGGAGGTGAGACAAACACCCAAACCCTTATTCAGTTTGGCTCTGAAGGGGCCGGCATTGTCGCGATGAGTCTACCATTTAATGGTCGGCTTTTTGTTGTCGACAAGTGGACCTATGAAGAGAAACAGAAATTTTTATCTGCTGCAATCGTTTTACAAATGGCGCAGAAAATTGTTCCTATTGACTCAAAGCAAGTAAATCTTTTGAAAAAGATCGCTCCAAAAGTTGACGCTCTTGTGATTTCAAACTCGATTTTTGCACATGAGAAACAAAATCTAATCAGGTATTACACAGAAGAAAAAAGCGCCCAGCTCTTTCAATTGAGCGATATTCAGTAAAAAAAAATAGCCAAAAAAAAGATTTTTTTTTATTGCTGAAATAAAACGGAGTCGAAGATGAAATTTCGGTTTACCCTAGGTCTATTATTTTTCATTTGTGTAAGCAACCTTTCAGCAACTAGCCATGCTGAGCAGCTACTACACATTCAAGTTAGTGACGTTAGAGATATCAGCTTTGACTCAACGTACCTAGATTTTGACATGAATTCATCTACTGCAGGTGTTCTAGACCCAGTAACAGTCAATGCTACATATGATATCACACACACCTCAGATGCTAGCCTTTCTATATATGCCAAATTAGATGCAAACCCAGCAGCAAATAACTTTGCAATCAGTATGTCTTTAGCAGCGCCTTCAGGTGGCGCTAGTGCCGGAAATGTTAGTCTTAGCACAGCCTTTCAGGCAGTAGTTACAAGTATTGAAAATGTTTCAGGTTCAAATTTACAGGAACACGTCACTGTAGCTCCATCGGGCGGGGCTGCACCAGCCGAAGGTTCTTACGTATACGTTCTTGAATTTATTTTAGCTGAATAAAACGACAAATATCTCTTGAATTTATGATTCTTAGAGTCTTAGAATGATCTCATATGCGAATTGGGATCATTTTTTTATTTAGCACACTTGCTGCTACAAACATAGCTTTTGACAGTCCAAGTGCTGCACTGGTCATTTCAACAGCAACTCCCGGCAATCCACCCGATCCCGACACCTTTCACTCCACCTACACATTTGATTCAGTGGGTGCTGTGGGAAATTCCGATATCACAGGCTCCATCGATACCAACATGCCCACAAACACTCGCCTTGACGTCTACTTAGAGGCCCCCTCAACAGGAACCCCAAGTACCCAGCAGTTTACACTCAGCTCACAAACCCTTGATCTGGTTACCACCATCCCAACAGGCGTCGCCTCTGATACCTTTTTTTACACCGTCTCCCTTGTACCAACTGGCGCAGTCACAGAACAAACCTTTAATATAACTCTCACATGCTCAATAGTAGATTCATGAAGCTAGCAAAATTGTTTACCCTACTTGCCCTTCCTCTTTTTGCCGCTACAACAGACTCTGTTGATATACACATGACCATTGAAGACATCCGCGAGCTTAGCTTTGACACAGACTATATTGATATTAACATCACCTCCTCAACCGGAGGAGAAATTGACCCCGTCACTGTGACCTCTTCTTATAATGTGACCTCCACAACAAACACAAACATGGAAATCATGGCAAAAGTCGATGTCGATCCAACCTTGAGTGATGTCATCCTACAATACTTTCTAGAAGCCCCGCCTGGAGGTGCCTCAGTTGGCGCCGTTTCACTATCAACAACTTATCAAGATCTTGTCACAGGAGTCTTTGGCGCAGCTTCATCGAACCTCGCCCAACATGTAACAATTCGTCAAGACCACCCAACCGCAGTTCCAGTTGAAGGCTCTTATGTATTCAACGTAGACATTCTTATCGCCGAAAACTGAGAGCGGGGATGATCTAAGCCAAAAATGAACACACTCTGATCGGTTTGCAACTGATCAAAGCACTTGTAAAGCCGCTTTACAACCTACTTTTTTCCCTACCTAAAGCGAGGAATTTTGGCCATTTTTTGGTAGCGCAAGCCTTGACATATTTCAACAATTTTTGGACTATTTGTGTAACATGACAACTTCATTTTTCAAAAAACTTGGAATTTTTCTCTGTTTGGCTGGCAGCTTGATAGCCAATAGCCATGTCGAGCAGCTTGTTCATATGCAGGTCGATGATATTCGCGATATTAGCTTTGATTCGACCTATCTTGATTTTGATTTAAATTCATCGACAGCGGGTGTGTTGGATCCTGTAACTGTAATGACAACCTACGATATTGTAAGCACATCGGCGCAAACCCTTGCAATTTACGCAAAACTTGATATCAACCCTTTCTTAAACAACTTACGTATTTTCCTTTTATTGGATGCTCCAAATGGAGCAGTTATTTCTGGGCCAGTTTTGTTGTCGACTACTTTTCAAAAAGCAGTCGACAGTATCGAAGATGTCTCTGCAGCAAACCTTTTTGAGTACGTCACTGTTGCACCTCTGGGAGGAGCTGCAGTTCCAAGTGAGGGATCATATGTCTATACCCTAGAGTTCATCCTAGCTGAAGCGTAACTACTATGAAAATTCAAATCATTTGCTGTGCTTTTTTTTGTCTTTATTGTCCGCTCTTAGGATTAAATATTTCTTTGGATGAAACAGCCAGGTCCCTGGCACTGACTACTGCTACTGCTGGCTCTCCACCAGATAGAGATGTGTTCCATTCAACATACACCTTCGATAGTGAAGCCACATTGAGCCTAACTAGCATCACTGCAACAATAGATAATGATATGCCAACCAATACCCAACTTGAGGTATTACTCGAATCTCCATCAATGCTTGCTTTGAGCTCAGTCCAGCAACTGATTGCATCTACTGATGTACGTACTCTTGTAACAAATATTCCACCTGTTATTGCACCTGATACATTCAACCTTACTGTATGGTTTTCTGCTACAGGTCCTGTATCTGAACAAAACTCTAGCATTTCACTCTCCCTTAGTGTGGTAGAGCTATAGTTCACCTTCAATTTTCTTGTTGAGCCAATCGCTGAATATATATAATATTTATTAGAAAATGAAATTCCTTCACGCGATTTTTACTGTTTCTGTGATACTTCTTTGGGCGGATACCATTGATACTATGGATATTCATCTGCTTGTCGACGATATTCGTGAATTGGTTTTTGATACGACGTATCTTGACTTTAATGTCAGCACAGTAACAGCCGGCGCTTTGGACCCTGTTACGCTTACAACAACCTACGATATTACAAGCACATCCGTCAGTCCCTTAACTATACAAGGGCGCCTTGATGAAGATATTTCAGTTCACGATATTGCCTTAGATATTTCCCTTTCCGCGCCTCCTGGGGCAACATCTGCAGGTAATGTGACACTTACAACAACGTTCCAAAACCTTGTTACAGCAATATTAGAGGCAGCCTCCACAAATCTTGCCCAACACACTACAATTCGGCCCTTGAGTGCGACGCAAGTTCCCTCAGAGGGTTCATACGTATTCACAATTGAATTTGTCATTACTGAATGACCCTATCCTCTTGACATATATCAGTTTTTTTTTCAGTATTTGTTCATACTGTGAATCGCTATTGGTTAGTCTGCTATGTTTCGAATTTTGCCTATTTTTCTCCTTTGTTTTTTCAAAGTATATGGAATGTCTGTTAGCGGTGCACTTTCGCACACCTATGAAGTGGAACCGGGTGAGGTCATAAGAGGTAAAATTCAGGTAAACAATGATAAAAATGTGGTGGGGCGAGCCAAAATTTCGGTAAATGATTACCTCACACAGGCAAAAGGGGTCACAGACTTTCCAGCCCCGGGCACCTCAAAGCGCTCCCTTTCCCCCTGGCTTGAGCTGAGTACAGATCAATACCTCGATGTAAAACCAAATGGTAATGCTTTTCTTAACTATACAATTCGTGTCCCAAAAGATGAATCGCTCTGCGGCTCGTATTGGATAATGGTCTTTGTTGAGCCCTCTACAACAGATCCTGCCCCTCCCATGACAAAAGGTGTTGGTATCAAAACGCTCTTTCGATATGGCGTGCAGCTGATTGTCAATATCGGCAAGACGGGTGAGGCCGATTTGCGTGTGATTGATCGCTACACCAAAGAGGTCGATGGGAAAAAATTGCTCTGCGTTGATGTTGAAAATGTCGGCGAGCGTTTTTGCCGCACTGAGAGTCAACTCGAGCTTTTTATGCCAAATAGCTCAGAGCAGGTGAAAATTGGCGCTGGAGCAAGGCGAATCTACCCTGGATGTCAAGCGACCTATTCGTTTGAGATTAGCGAGGTCAAAAAGGGAAATTACCAATCACTTCTTGTCTTTGACAGCGAAGAGGATGATGTTTTTGCCGCTACTAGTGAGCTAAGTATTGAATGAAGTGGATCTTCGCATCGCTGATTTTTACATTTGGTAGTTGTTTTGCTGCCTCTGCAACTGGTGTGCAGGTCTATATGGAGTCTCCTGTTGTCCAAGAGACCCCACCGGGCAGTGTTGTCACAACACGCTTTATTATTCAAAATCAGCTAAATCAGCCCTATCAATATCAAAGCCGCTTTACACTCCCCAAGGGCTGGCGCACGGTACCCGAGGTTCTTCCTCCATTTAATGTCGTACCTGCAAAACAGGGCTACCAAGTAATTCCCGTCTACGTTCCAAAAGATGCTATTGCCGGCACCTACAAATGCCAGTATCGCGTGCAAAACTTGAGCGATCCTGGCGTTTTTGACACGCAAGATTTTGAGATTCGCGTCCTGATGAACTACCAGGTAGAGACCACAACAAGCTCGCTTCCCCTTTTTTTAATGCCCGGACAGAGCTACTCAGTTTCACAAACGCTCATTAACAAGGGAAACACCGATTCAACTTTTGTGATGGAGGTGTATGATTTTACAACAGGTAAGGTCATTGATAAACAGAGCTATGAACTCTCTCCTGGAGAAAACAAAAAGGTTCCACTTAAGCTTAAATCGAGCGCACACATTACCCGCCCAACTAAGTCGCGCCACAAAATTACGACCTATATCGCTCAAGCCCCCGATATTAAAAAGGTCGATTATGTCACTGTCGAGGTGATCCCCAACAAGACAAAATCGACTTCGGAAATCTACAACACGATCCCCTCTAAGTTTGAAATAGGGCAGGTAACAAACAATACCCGAACAACTGGGTGGGCCTCTCTTGAAGGACAGGGCTATATCAATGAAGCTCAAACTAAACACATTAAATATTTAGGGAAGCTCGCCTTCACCAATCACTACAATATCTCTCAAGCGCTTGGGGTTGCTCCTGAGAGGGTCTATTTTGGCTATCGCGATACAGTTTTTGATGTTTTTCTTGGCGATGGCATGTACACACTCACACCTTTAGTGATCAATAATCGCTATGGGCGGGGTGTTTGGGTGGGGACACACGACAGAGTGATTGGAATTAAGGCGATGTATGCTCATGATCCTCCATCTGTTTTTTTAGGTTATTCGAATATAGGAGGGACGTTTTCCATAAACCCCAGTAAACACCTCTCAATAGAGACAACGGTACTCAACACGCGCCCAAAAAATCTCAATTCCCCCGAATTTACCAGTTTAAAGACGCACTACACCTACTCTCTGCGCTCACAAATCAACTACAATTTAAAAGATCGCCCCAACTCAATCGATCTCGAATATGGTTCAACAGATGCACTCTACAAAAATGATCACGAGGGATTTAATATTGTGGCAAAGGGAGAGCCAACACCCAAATCGTGGTATTCCGGACAACTTTTATATGCTGGCAAAAGCTTTATTGGGACCTATAACGATGTCATTCAGGCCTATACCGGCTTGGGGTTTCCCATCACAAAATATTTACGCGGAGTCTTTAACTTCAATTTCATCCGCAACAACCTAAAAAAAACATCACAGCGAGATGGCGCGCACTATAACCTAAACGCAAGTAGCCAGCTCAACTTTTCTTTTCCAAAAGGATTTTTCGGCAACACCTCCCTGAATTATCGCGAAGTGAAAAACCACCTCTATGAGACTGAAAATCACACAACCTCAGTGCGCGCAAATTTAGGACAGGTTTTTGACAAAGTGACGATTCAGGGGATGGCAGAATTGGGGGAATACTTCCAATCTGCCTCAGTTACTAGCGATTCCATCAACAAGCAAAAGCTCTCTCAGGGTTATGGTTTTTACGCCTTTTACCGTCCTGCAAGTTGGCAAAACTATACAATTTATGCTCGGTTGAAAACAGAAAATATTCTAGACAAGTACCGCTATGTGCAAACCTACGGTTTTTCGATGGGCTGGACGCTCTCAAAAGCGCTGCGCGCCGATTTAATCACGCACATTACGCGCACAATTAATGTGAAAGATGAGGTCTTCTCCTCACTTCGGTGGAGATACACCTTTTCGAATAAGAGCTATATCACCTTCAACGGTCAATACATTTTTAATCCCAATATTGGAGGCGACTCAACCCACCAAAACACCTACCGCATCTTGACAACCTTCACCTGGCCCTTCAACCTCCCCTGGCGTAAGAGTAAAAAGTATGGTGGAGTGAAGGGGAAGGTCACTAAGCGAGTTGGTGACTACAATGAACCGCTGGCTAACTTCATTGTCCACTGTGGAGAGCAGACAACGGTGACTAACTCCCGTGGCGAGTACTCATTTGATGGCATGCACCCTGGCATTGACTATCTCTGGATGGATAACAATCCCCAAGCCCATGTGGCTGATGTCACGACTCCACTTCCGCTAGAGGTTGTTGGTGGACGCATGACAAAACAAGATTTCCAATTTATCTCAGAGGCAAAACTCTCTGGGACGATTAATCTCTACAAAATCGCAGAAAAAGATACGCTGGAAGTGGCCCTTCGTGAAGGAAAGAAAATTCAAGAGGCCCCCTCATTTGACAAAGAAAAGCCCCTCTCGCAAGTCATTGTCCGACTAGAATCTAAAGAGAGCGACCTAGTCTACCAGGAGCCTTCGAATTCTAAGGGGCGTTTTTACTTCACCAACATGCGTCCAGGTCACTACACCCTCAGAATCTATGCCCGCGATCTGCCCCGCCAAACCTATTTGGAAAAAGACACCTTTGATGTCTTTTTAGCTCCAAGTAAACAGGAGGAGATGGAGATTCGCGTTCTACCGAAAAAACGTCGCTATCGAATGATGGAATCTACATATCAGTCAGTAAAAGAGTCACTTGATAATTCTGAGGAGCAAGCCCTTCAAAGTCATCGTCTGCCTCAAAGCGATAGTGCAGCCCGAAATTAGAGCCAACTTGGTGGCTTAGGTTGCGTACGAGATCGACGGGAATGACTCCTAGGTCTAAAGCGCCTGTTGAATAAGATCCCTCAGGTGCATCGAGCTGCAGTTTCAGCCGAGCTCCCTTTGGAATCTCTTGGTCAAGATAGGCCATGATCTTCTTTCCCTTCTCATTGGTCGTTACCGAGTAGGTCATTTGATCATCTTCGACTACATTGTGTGAGAGCTCGGGATCGGAGCGGTCAATGATAAGCACCGTCGCCGCGCGCCCTAAGCCGAGCTCATTGACAGGCGTCACACCCAATACAATTGTATGTGACGCCTGATCATCCGCTAGTAAAGCGGAAACAAAAAATATAATAATATATTTTTTCATAAACTTACAATTAGCAAATTAGCTAATTGCAAGCAAAGAAGAATCGGGTATTACTATTAAATCAGGGTGAACACGTCTACGCAATATGTGTTGAATTGCGCTAAGTGTTGCTCCTGTTGCCGAGTGACACGTTGTACACGCGCCTTGATAGGCAATTGTAATAGCAAGCCCCTCTAAATTAGAGACCTCAACGCCACCTGCATCGAGCTCGACATAGGGTCGAATCTCTTTTGCAATGACATCCTCTATCAGGGCAAGTTTTTCTTTATGAGACAATTCTTCAAAGTTTTCCACAATAAGACCTCCTTCTCCTTCATCAAATGGTGTTGGTGGAACATAGTCATCTGCGAGTGGGATGTCATCACAGCTTTGAGTAGCTTCGCTCAAGGCTGTTAAGACGAGGTTGAGATGGGGGCCAACTTCTGGGGGAAAGGCCTCGACAGAGTTTTGATCACGAACATGCATATCGATTAGCTCAGCGCCAATGCGAGATGCTTGATCGTAGTTTTTTCTGAGCACAAGCTCACAAACAATATCGGCGGCGCCAATGAGGGCGCTATCGCCATAAGCTTCAAATCGGGCATCGGCAATGATGCCATCTGATTCATCGACTACTAGAGTGATTGCAACCAAGTTGCCATCGACAAGGCGTCCGGCCTTGCCACGGGTGAGGCGCATCCCCTCAGGGGCGTTTTTGATGCGACCTGCAGCGAAGGGCTCGACAATTCGGCGCTTGAGCTTTTTGCTATAGACCGACCAAGTGTAGCGCGAGTAGAGATTAGACATCGGCCTCCTCGAGCAAAGATCCAGCAATTTTTTCGAGCTTCATCAACTCTTTTTGAATAATTGAAACAGCGCGATCAATCTCATCGCTTGTTGTCTTGCTTGAGAGACAAAAGCTCACTGCGCTTCGCGCAGCAATCAGGTCAACACCACAATTTCCAAGAACATATTCGAGCTTTTGCTGATCGCCACCACCAATTGTGGCGCTCAAACCAGCATTTTCAAGGTAGTAGAGTAGCGCCTCAGCGCTCACTCCTGGAAAGGCAACTGCACATGTCGTTGGAAGGCGCTCACTACTGCACAAAAGTCCTTCGCCAAACTGCATTTCAAAGCGCCTGCGCAAACGAGCTGTCTCCATGCAGACATGATCGCGGCTCTCCATTAACTCTTGCGCCCAGTTAGCGAGTTTAGAGAGCGCCTCGTGATTAAGCGTCCCGCCGCGAAGCACCTGCGGATCGCCAGTAGGAATCAGCGGAGAGAGCCTCTCTTTAACAAACAGTCCCCCACTTCCAATAGGACCATCAAAAGTGAGAAAATCGATTGGCATGTCGCGCAATTCAAAGTATTGACGTCCTAAAACCTCAGTCGCATTCACATGAAGCAAAATTCCGTGCTCTTTGCAGTATTCAGCAAGCTCCCAAATCGGCTGCACGACACCTGTCAGAGGATGCGCCCAAGAAATCGAGAGAAGTGCTGTCCGTGGAGAGGCGTAGAGATCGAGAATATCTGGGGTGAGCTGACCAAGTGAATTAACGGGCACTACATGCGAGCAGATGTTCATCTGCTCAAAGCGCTGGTGGGTGAGCAGAATATCTGCCCCCTCAACATTTGTTGTGATAATATGGTTTTTCCCCGTCGGATAGATGTGATCAAATAGCGCGCTTTGCATCACATGTGCTACGCCCTCAGCGCCACATGAGGTGAAAATGAACTGCTCTTTTTCCCCCGCGCCCACGAGCTTTCGCACAATTTTTTCAGACTCATCAACCGAGCGAAAATCGCCGGAATGCTGACTTTGAAACCTATGGTGATTGAGGCGAATCATGCCGTTTCGCGATACCTCGCTTGCAGCTCCTCCACCGAACTTTTTATCCACTTTCCCCCCTGGAATAAATAACAAATTGGCACCCCTGTCGGGATTTCAAGATTGACGACCTCTTCAGGGCTTAGCCCGTCGAGCTCCATGACAATTGATCTAAGCGAGTTACCGTGAGCAGAGACAATCACATTTTGTCCCCTTTTGAGACAGGGAACAATTGTCTGATCGAAGTAGGGCAGTGTCCGCTCGCTTGTCATCTTCAAAGACTCCCCTTCAGGAGGAGCGACATCAAAGCTGCGGCGCCAAATCTTTACCTGCTCTGGCCCAAATTGCTCGCGCATTTCATCTTTATTTTTCCCCTGAAGCTCGCCATACATCCGCTCATTGAGATCGCTTGAATAGTGTACAGGTAAAATATTTACCTTGTCGCTATAGACTTTGCTGCGTTTTTCCTCAGGGTGGACCACAACAGGAGTTTTCCCATCACGGTGCTGGCTCATTGCAAGCATCAGAGTCATTTGCGCGCGCACAAGAGTTGAGGTGAAGCAGACATCGAAGGGAATTGAGTCAAAGGCACGTCCGGCCTCAATTGCCTCGCGAATTCCCTGATTACTCAGCGGAACATCGACCCAACCTGTAAACACATTTTTTAGATTCCAAACCGACTGGCCGTGCCGGAGCAAGACCAAAACAGAGCCGTTCATAAAGCCTCAGCTTAAAAATAAGTAGTATATCACGATCTACTCATCGACTCAAGAGGGATCTTCTGACGGCTGTGTTGCATAATTGCAACACAGCCTTTTGGCCGCATCATGGCACCCCATCTTCACCCTATCGCTCCTCACACGTATTATCTATACGCTTGGTTCGTCGCGATAGCGCAAATCTGGGGCCCCC
>JALEGI010000008.1 GCA_022763045.1 Simkaniaceae bacterium
CGCGACGCAGTCCAATAGCCCAGCTATTGGCGAGGAGAGCTGCGCAGCAGATTGGTTGCTATGATCTGTTTTAGAGAAATCTAAGCACTTGTAAAGCCGCTTTACAAGTACCAGAAAATGACGCATGTGTCACTTTTTGGCAGTAAAAAGTGACAAATATGTCATTTTTTGCTACTTTCAAGGTTATGAAACGTCTATTTTTGCATCGCCTTTTGGCCTGGAAAGAGGGTAAAAACCGTAAACCACTGCTCGTCAAGGGCGTGCGCCAAGTGGGAAAGACCTTTCTTTTACGAGCGTTTGGTGAAGAGCATTTTCCGGCCTATCACTACTTGAATTTTGAAAAAAGCCCCCAGCTTTGCTCTATTTTTGAGGAGGATCTTGACCCCAAGAGAATCCTACGGGAAATTGGCCTTTTGCAAGGAGAGAAGATCGATCCAGCAAGAGACTTGGTGATTTTTGATGAGATTCAAGAGTGCCCACGAGCGCTCACCTCTTTGAAATATTTTTGCGAGGAGATGCCAGAGCTACACCTTTGCGGTGCGGGCTCTTTGCTTGGAATACACCTTGCCCCACTCTCTTTTCCCGTCGGAAAGGTGGCAATTGATGTGCTCTATCCCATGACTTTTGAAGAGTTTCTTATGGCCCTTGACGATCAGAAGGGCTTAAACATTTTGACTGAGTCGGTCAAAGGGATATCAGAGGGGCTGCATCAACATCTGTGGAATCAGTTAAAGCTCTACTTTGTAGTTGGAGGAATGCCAGAGGCAGTAGCAAGCTTTGTCCAAGAGGGCAATTTACAACTTGTCCGTGAGATCCAAGATTGGCTTCTGAGCGCCTATTACGCCGATATGGCCAAGCACTCTGGCAAAGTAAACGCCATGCACCTTGATCGCCTATTTCGATCAATCCCCAGCCAACTTCAAAGCTCAGTCGACGGCAAGAGTCCTAAATTCAGGTTTCGGGGAGTCATTCCTGGAATGAGCCACTTTAGCCGCATCGCAGGCGCAATTGATTGGCTAGAAGCTGCGGGCCTTGTCATTAAGATTCCAATTATTCACTCTGCCAACCTACCTCTCCAGGCAAACGTTGTAGAAAATCGGTTCAAGCTTTTGCTCTTTGACATTGGGATGCTGGGGGCTATGAGCGGCCTCTCCCCAAAAGTGCTCATGGGATACGACTATGGAACTCATAAGGGCTTTTTTGTGGAAAATTTTGTCGCTCAGGAATTCCTTTCTAGGGCAGCTCAAGCGCTATATTGCTGGAGAGAAAAAACAGCTGAGGTGGAATTCGTCACTGAAATTGAGGGGATGGCAGCGCCGATTGAAGTGAAGTCGGGCAAGCAGACGCGATCAAAAAGCTTGAGTATTTTTCGAGAAAAATATCTTCCTAAACACTATTTTATTTTGCATGCAAGCGCCCCTCAACCCCCTCACTATCTTCCCTTATACTTAGCGAGCAAATTAATATAACTGGCGTTAACTATATTATTTATATTCAATAGAAGGTTAAAGTGAGATAGCGCCCGCCTAGCGAAACTTGAGCCTTGCTATTGTGCGCTCTCGCACAAGGGGATCTTTGAGTTGTTTGCAATAGATCTCCCACTGCTTACGATCTTTTGAGAGCGCTGCAAGCTCGAGCAGGTTGTTAAATGTCACATCATCTCTGTAGCGATCGAGCCACTTTTGGGCATGGAGGATGTTTTTCGTCGCAAGACTCATTTTCCCCCCGATGAGATTGGCAATTGCCAAAAGCGCATTTTTGGCATCTGAGTTTGGGGCGCTGCCAGCGGACCAGAGCACGCTTCCTCCATCAGAGAGAATCCAGACTTTTGGGTTGGGGTTTTGCCGCATGCGCTCTTTGAAATTGACCATTTCGTATGCCGAAAGACAGAGCAGCTTGTAGCTCTCATCGGGATTTTGCATTAAGACAAGCTGATCAAAGCGCTTGGATAGTTTAGAAAATAGGGGTCGAGAGCGCTTCCCCTCTCTTTCGATAAAGTCATCTGTGACAAAGATGGGCAGACCTTCAAAATAGCGTTGGTACTCGGGCTCTTCAAATGCGCTTGATAGTGGAGCAATTTTTTCTAATGTGCCCTCAATTGCTGCATCGACCTCTTCTACTGCAATCGGATTGGCTGCACCGGTGGTTTCGTACTCTCCATTGTATCTTTCTAGGAGATTTTCAACTTCTCTCTCAACGGCAAGTTTTACCTCAAGTTTGAGATCTTCCTGGATATGCTCGGTGGCGCGAATGGTATCTCCTAGGCGAGGCCCAAGCAGCTTTGCTGGTACCTTCGCTGGTAGCTTGTGATTTGCATGGAGCGTCTCAAGATGCTCTTCAAGGAGCGCACATTGAGAGAGCACATATTTATCCACTAGCTCATCACGCAGCTTGGCGTCAATTGAAGAGGCGGCGACCTCTTCAAGAAATTTCTCTTTTTTCTTTCTTAGATGCTCATGTAAAAATTCTTTAGTCTCGACTTCAATACTCGGGCGGCCATGCGTTGCAAAGAGATCTTTTGGGTTATCAACTTTGATGTAGTTTTTAAATAGCTCGTAGACCTCTTTAGAACCTTCTCCTTTTAGTAGAGCCAAAAATGCTGCACCTTGGAAAATAGCATTTTGCATCTCTTTAATTGCTGTTACAGATTTATCAACGCTACTCTCTACCTGCTTGACGCTAGCAAGTAGGGCGATATCTACAAGAGAGTTTTTCACATTTTTGGGATCAAAGCCTGGGATTGTTTTTTCTAAAGCCCTTGGGATTCCAACGGTGACCTTCTGCCCAAAAAAGTAGCCGCGCTCTCTTAAGTTGACCTGCCCCATTTGAGAGCGGGTGAGGTCGCGGTCGAGCAAAACAAACATTTCACAATCTGGGGGGAGCGGACAATCGGTCCCATAACAGTGCTTGCTATCGTAAAAGGTGAAGACATCTTCTGGCGTAAGGCCAAACTTTGCATACTCCTCGGCGCTTGGCGTGGCAATGGGTATCGGCTCGCCATCAGATCTAAAGAGAAGTGAGGGCTGGTCGTTGTCAAAGAAAAAGATCGCTTGTTGGGGGCCTGTATTTTCCTCGATCACAGAGATAAATTGGCGCGCGATCGCGAGATTACTCGAGCAATCGCGAAAGACTCCACCGGCATCTGCTACAGCATGTATCTGCTTTTTTTCTAGGATTTGCGTCAGAACTGCCTCAGGAGAGAGGTCATCGAGAACGTGTAGATCTGCATGGTCAAATAGACGGAAGAGCATGCGCGCGGCATCTCGCATCGCAATTTCACTATCCCCTGTTTTACAAAGCGAGCGGTGGAAAGAAGAAAGTACAGGGCCAATCGAGCCAGAAGTTGTGCGCATGGATCGCATGATTTGCACGAGTAAGATTCCCGAGGCGCTCAGGTAAGAGGGATAGATCTTGATTTTCATTTTGGCGAGATATGACATAAATCTATATGAGGAAAGGTCGCTGCTTTGAATGCTCATCAAGGCCTCATCGATTTTTTTATCTGATCTACAACTCGAGAGCTCTATACCTGTTAGCTCTTTGAAAACCTTTCCAGGCTCGGTCTGATCAATGTCCATGGCACCCCCTGAATTGACGCAGGCAAAGTTTGCCTGCTCCTTGATCTCTTCGATCCAGGAGACCATCATTGGGCGGGTAATTTCTCTCTGCAAACCTGTAAATAGATAGTAGCAGTAGGCCTCTGCCCAGTAGCCAAAATAGGTGTCCGAGGGGGTGTTTGCTGCAGAGTAGGGGCGCACCTCATCTCCTGAGGGGCCAAAGTTGATCTTACATGTGCTTTTTAACACAGAGGGGAAGAGCTCTAAGATGATGTGAGAGGCAAAAGCAATCATGTCAGCTTTCTCTTTGTCTCTCTTATTCAACTCCTCTAGATACCCGTTAAAGGGGTGGTCTTTTGGACATTTGCCACAAAGAAATTCTCGATAAATTTCGCCATACTCATCTGGAATAGGGAACTTTGGAATAACCGAGTTGATTAACTGTGGAATCACACTCTTTTTATACACCTCTTCTGTTAGATACGATTGATCGTTACATGCAAGCTTCACCTCTTCGATGGAATAAAGCTCCCAGACGAGTCCTTCGAGAAGCTCAGCTGGACGCGTTTCGACACGAGTGGGCATACCAAATGGAAAATTCACTCGATTAAGAATATCAAAAACGACATGTCCTTCATCGGCAATTGGCTCGGTATTCAGGAGTTTGGTAAGAATTCTACAAAGACTATCCTCTTTGATGGTCAAATCCTGACGCTTTTCACTGATCTTTGGGTCTGGGCCGCCCGCTCCAGCGCGCGGCGTTGGCTCTACACGCGAGTGCATTTCAGCCCAGACAGAAAACCACTCAAGCGCAAGGGTTTTCACCATCTCTTTGGTCAAAACAAGTTGCGCTTTTTCATCATAGGCGCCATTTCCCTGTTGAATGCGATCTAATAGCGCATCAATCCCATTTAAATTCTCAATTGTCAACTCATCACGTGAGTAGTTAAACGTCTCAATTTTACTGTGGGAGCGCTTTGACTTGCGCAGGCCAAGGTAGGAGAGATATTGATCTTTGGGGATAATCAGGAGGGGAATTTTCTCATCACGGCACTGCTCTTCAGCTGCAAATGGGAGGAGCACGGAGCTCTTTCCCCCTCCACAGGGGGCTTGAAGAGCAACGGAGGCATAACGATCCCCCTCTTCTGAGGGTGCTGTCATTTTTTCCAAAAGCTCTTTCTGAGGTGCAGGGGTTGTAAAAGGACGCACCCGATGCATATACATCTGCGCTAGAAGTCTTGGATGAGGGATGGGATCTTGCATTTGAGAGATGAGTTGATCAAACTTTCTACGAGAGCCGTGGTCCCTGATGAGATCAGCTAGATGATCAGAGGCGACTGTGAGAGAGAGGACATCCATAGTCTGTTGGTAGAGAGCTCTAAACACCTCGGCATCATCTTCCTCAAGATAGGGGTTAATTTTTGTCAGCGTTATGCGATTTCCGGTTAAGACAAATTCAATGAGATCGGTCAATTCCACGGCAGGCTGCACTTTGGATAAGAGCTCAAGTGGGTCAAGTCCCCTATTTGCCCTGTGTAACAGCTCCGAGTGAAGTGGAGTGAGCTTCTCTTGAATCTCGCTTTGCATCTTGATTGCCCACTCAAGGTCGAAGGCGCTCGGGTCGTAAACATAGGGATTTTTAACAGATGCAGCCTCTTTTACATAGCTCTCGCGCAGCTGCATCAAATCGCGTGCGACATTTTCACGATACCTTTCATTGGAGATATAGCGTTCATACTTTCCTCCATCGATTGCTTGAATGAAGGGATCATTACTTAAGTCAACCTCAGGGTGCTCGCACTCACTGCGGCAGGCACTTAGCCCCTCAAAATAGGCGCAAAAGGTCTCATGGGGCGTGTATTCCGGCAAGGAAACGGGCGCTTTTTCAAACGAGAGTGGCCGCTTTTCTGATACTTTATCGAGAATGGGTGTTGCGTCGCTAGGCATGGTAAATTTCGGGTAGTCTTCAGAGGTGATGTGAATTTTTCTTCTTTCATGTTCGTGCTCAATAGAGCCAGTGAAGACCATTGTATTTAAAAAAAACCACGCGCGGTAGAAATAGTGATCAAGAGCCGTTGCGTTGAGTAAGATCAAAGTCTCTCGAATCTCATCGAGAGTTTGGGTATCTCCCTCCTGTAGCTTTCGATAAACTTTTCTATTCAATGAGCTCCAAAAAGCGATGTCTTTAGAAATTTCTGCACGCTCGCGGTGAAAGAGCTCAAAAAGCATCTCGTTGATCTCTCTTTCATCAGTGGGCTCGTCTGCATGGAGATTAGCGACAAACAAATCATGATCAACTTTATTCAGTCCTACAAAAATGGTATACGATTCTGTTTCTTTGAAAGAATACTCGACTCCATCGGGAACTTTTGGGAAATCAAACTCGCTCCCTTGCAGTTCACTCTTTCGCAGTTTTGCCTTTGCGCCCATATCCCCTGCTTGCCAAAAGTCGAGCAAAGCAATTAGATTGAGCTCTTCTAGTCGTGAAAGGGTCGCCTCGGGATCAAAGTTTCCCACTCTAGGCAAAAACTCATAGATGTAAAATAAGGCCTTTTGACTCTTCTCCCACCAGCCAACTCTCTCTTCGTGACGCAATTTTCTCAGTAGAGCAAGTGCGGCAACAGAGAGCCCTCCGGGGGAATTTATCTTGAATGCCTCTGGAAGAGAAATGATGCGATCGATCACTGAAGGTGCTGCGTCATCCCAATCAGAGGCGCGTAAAAGCTCCATGGCTCGCTTGTAGTTTCTTACTAAGGCAAAGGTGTAGGCGAGCTGCATTCCCGATGCGCCATCAAGAGGGGTGATCTCAGCCTTAGAGGCATTGAAATAGCTAATAGAGAGCCGCCTTGAGTTTTCTCCATAATTGCAATCGTCATCAAAATCCCAATGAAAGCTCTTTGCTGAGAGTCCGGCAAGCTCTTTTCTTTTATCGATTGTGGCTTTAACTGAAGGAATAACGATCAAAAACTCATCGGGTTTTTCCCTCTTTTGAAAGAGTAAATAGTCGTCAAAGTCTTTAAATTCCGTGGGCAAACGAATGGGTGAAAGGTAGTAGCCAGGGTGACCATCGAGCTCAAGCCCCTCTTGAGTTTCATACATCAGGACCCCGTAACGGGTGAAATTGATGTAGCCCATCTCATTTTGCAAAATGAAACCCTGCTCATCGAGGGCTCTCAAATCAAAGCCATTGACCACTGGATCTTCTATAATAGAGGTAGACTCCTCTTTATAGTGGTCGAACAAACGCCCACTCTCTTCAATCGAGTAGTGTGGGGTGAGAGTCTCTATGTCATAGAAAAGAGTCGCCCCCTCCTCAAGTTGGAAAGCGGCAAGTTTTGGATCATTTAAAAAAGTTTTCGTCTCACCAAAAAATTTATGTGCTGGAAGATATTTAGCCAGCTTGCCATCAATTTTTAGAAATAATTGATTGGGATAAAATGTCACGAGAAACTCATGGCCCTTATACTCAAATGCAAAATCAAACTCAGAGGTGAAGATCTTAATCTCACTTAAATCTGGAAAGAGATTTGCATACTGCGCTAGAATCTGTTGACGCGCATCAGAGCTAAGTCGATTTCTTTTTATTTGATCTCCTTGCATGATCAAACCATTTTGCATTAAAATGCGCATCTCATCATTAAAGTGAATCATCCCCCACTCATCAACAACTGGTGGACATCTCACGGCAAGGTCGCGATACATGGCATTTTGCAGCGCTCGATTCACGCCCTCTTGAGTGGGTATGATCCCAGCAAGGGCTCCCCTAGACATCTGAGCTAGACGCCATTGAACCGATTTTCCAACGAACTCAAAGTTATTTGAGCGGCATCTTGAGGTGTATAGGCGCGCTTCAAGTAGCGCGCTCTTTTCTTCTTCTAGAAGAGGGCTGGTGCGGCTTTTGACGAGCAGAAAAAAAAGGCGAATAAATTGCAAATCGATTCCCTCTTGATGACTCGCTTTCTCAATCCACCTTCTGAAAGGCAATTGCTCAATTTCCGCTTTCAATGGGGCGAGCTCTTCGCGCGCGCCTTTTGCTTGTAAAATATCAATTGCACTAATTAACACCGCTAAACTCTGACAGAGCTCTTGAATTTTACTCCCCGCTCCCTCTGCGGATGGGGCATAGAGCCTCATTGTGACTTGCAAGAGCTTTTCTAAAAGAGAGACAAGTGAGAGGTCATACTCTACCTCTAATAGGTAAGTCATTTCTCCCTCTACAAACACAGATTTGACAACTTGCATATAGATCAAATGCATCAAATCGGAATTTGCTAGCGACTCTGGGTAGTCGCAGAGGTAAGCCAAAAGCTTGTGAGGCGCCATTTTAGAGGCCATTGCAGAAAAAAAGATCTGGCGCAAACGCTCATCAAAAACATGGCCATACTTGCAGTGCCTTTTTAACCCCTTGAATTCGCTGAGAGGCTCTATGGGAGAGATCTTTCTCTTGAGCTCAACAACTAGATCATCGCGAAGCGTAGCAGGCGAGCGCTCTTTGTTGTAGCTAAAGACATAGGCTCCAGTCCCGCGCGATTTGCTTGCCTTGTCTACATTCATGAGCGTCATGGCTTCACTATCGTGATCAAAATTCGAACGCATAACAAGAGAGTTGTTAATGGGATCTGTATTGGTTGGATCAGATTGTGAGAGCCGTGAAGAGCAGGTAGCATAACTTCCAGAATTCAAATTATAAAAAGAAATCGCTGAGGTGAATAGTGGAACAAGGTAGTCAAACTTCCCATGACTGGCTCGATCTCTTGAGACCTTGCGAAACATCGAAGGGGCGAGAATCGAATCATAAAACTTGGCAAATGCTTCGAGCGTCACTTCTCCACGATGAAATTGACGGTAGACAATGAGCAGATTCTGGACCAACGGGGGGTATTTCCCCTCTTCTGGAAACTCAGCGAGTCGCAATTGAGTAAGCTCTCTAAATAGATCGGGATAGACACTCTCTTCGGGCAGCACTTCAGTTCGATAGGCGCTGTAGATCCGATTGAACTCGGCAAGATCTAATGGATTGATAAATGCCTGCTCTTGTTTGGAAAAATACTCTTTCAAGAGCTCATCTGGAGGCACCATCAACTCTGCAAAAGCGATACCCGTATCTCTCTTCTCTTCGATCAATTTGCAAATCTCAATAATTGCACGATATAAAATCATCGAAGCATTGATGTGCTGGGGCTGGAGAACCTTTTTAAATTGTTTAAAGTCCGTTGGATGCAAGCTGTCAGCAAAATCTCGAAAGAGAAGTGAAAGCCTTTCCAAAAGATCTTCTAAATCTTGCTCCCTAAAAAAATCTGGATGCAGCGCAATCCCTCGAGTAAAACGGGCGACTTCATCTAAATAAAAACTCTCATCAATTGCCATGCGTTTGTGGTGATCTAAAAAATTTGCATGTAGAGTGGCAATTTGCTCAAGAAGAGGCGCGCGCTCATCAAAAAGCGCCTGTTGACAAGGTGACTTGGCACAATCATTGCCATAACTATGACGCGAGCGGCTCAAACGCATCTTTGGGAGCATACTCTTACCACTCAGCGCAGGCTCTTTAACAAGTAAAGGAGATCTTTTGGCAAATAGAGTCAATTGCGAGAGCTGCATTTCGACACCCTGACACATCTTGTCTAAGAGCCCATGGGGATACTCTCGTGCCATCTTCGTGCACAAGCGACGGGCAATATTTGCAAGCACCTCTTGAAAAATTTCACAAGTCACAGGACGGTTATGCTCTGCCATTTCACGCAAATGCGCGCGGAAAAAACGATCTGCTGTGAGCCACTTGAAGACTCCCCATACCCGCTTGTAAACAGCCGGATCAAGCTGATAGGCGATGTAGCTCTTAAGACTCATCAGAGCGCAAGTGCCGGCATTCTGCGGCTGCTTAAATCGCCCTACCCTCTCATCTACAACTTGATGTGAAGAAAGAGAGCGCCCAATCAAGTGGTATAAAACCTTGAAAATACGATCGCAATTTTTGCTGTCGTGCATTTCAAAGGCTAAGGCAAGAAGATGGTGAATCTTGCGCCTTGGGATGTTTGTGAAAAGTAGCTTCGGATCATACATCGGCTTGTAGCGCTGATCGTGTCGGGGGTGAAAATCAAGCCCAGTCCCTCCATTATAAATAGCAAAGGTGTAGCGATCGTCTGCCTCTTTTTTGATCTCTAACGCAATGCAGTGAATCGAAAGATCGTAGTAGTAGGTGACGCTATCCTCGCTCGCATCCACCTCAGCCATTAGCCTATCGGCATATTCGCTTTTTGGGTGCGCGCGATATGCTAAGCCACGCTCAGAAATCGCCTTGAGCTTGCCAACCACACCTAAAATAGCTCCACTATCATCAGGCAAAAAACGGGCAACCTCACTGAGCCAATGCGCATAGTAGCGCGCACTTTGAATCGGCCCAGCCCCCTCTGCTCCCGTGCCAGAAATAAATTTATCTCCCTGAGATTGCGCAAACATCCGCAGTGAGTAGGGCGCTTCATCGACATCGGGAGACGTATACAGATCGCTCTCATCCCCACCTAAAATCTCTTCAAGCAAAGGAGTCCCCACCTCAGTCGCAAAATCCCTATCCTCTCTAGCGCGAATCATCTCACGAAAAGGAGGAGAGACGCGTGGATCAAATAAAGTTTTGATGTCAGGCGTTAAACTTGCCATAATTATATTTTTGTTAAATTTAATTAAAGACAGGGTAGCAAAAACAATTGTTATACACAATTACTATATTTGCTTAAAATACTGATAGCGTAAGATGTAAACTCATTTACTATTTTACTTGTATAGATTACATAAAGAGATTAGTATACTTGCATATAAACTATCCCCAGGAGAAAAAAATGACCCGTTCAGGTTCAGTTGGAGCACCACGAGTGCTCAATCCTAGTGGCGCAACTGAAAGGCTAAGAGGAACAGGAAGAAGAAGAAGAAGAAGAAGAAGTGCTGAGGGCCGTCTTCGTAGAGTAGAGGGCGCAGCAGGAGGGCCAAGTAGCCCATTATTTATGCCCAATAGGGAGCAACTTAGACAACCACTTATTAGAGCCCATGGGCCTTCTGCCTACATCCATCGACAAGAAAATCACGATGATGCGGCTGGTACCATTAAGGTCGTCTACAAATATCTGAGTTGTGTCGAGCAGAAAAAATCGAGCTGCGCGCGCGTTGTTGCATTTGTTGCAATACTCATGACGATTGGTCTTGTATGGTGCGCAAGAAACTTCCGCTCTTACGTCTTAGACCATAAGGTCGTCGAGGTTGAAGTGGAGCGCGAAGCTCTCTTTGATCGTAAGACTCAGGCCTATCAGTCGCTATAAGACCGGCGTATCTTTCAAAATACGCTCTTTATCCGATGGCTGGGGAAACTCAGCCATGTGTTTTAACGCCCATCCTTGGTTCACCATGTTCCGATCAGCGATAAACTCTTCGCGCAACTTTTGATCTATTTCTGTTAGCCTTACCACTTTCCCCTCTTTGTTTATGAGTGGGTTGATGCCGCGAAAGCGCCCGACGTAGATGGTATCTGCCTCTTCGTGGTCAACGATTTGAAATAGCGAATTGACTTTCGTCAAAAGCCCCATGCGCTGAGTGATGAAGGGATCAGCCGAGCGCTTGAGCTTATTCCAGACGCTATCATCTGTGCCAAAGTGGATCTCATCATGGGTGATGAGCCCTATTTCGCGTGCACGCAAGATGGCGTCAGCCAGACAGCGCGAGGCGGTGTGATTATCTGGACAGCCCCAGGTGTTTTTTGTCATGAACATCGAAAAGCGAACAATTTTTGCCATTAGCTCTGGGTTGGTGCCAATCCACTGACCATCAGTAAATTTGAGATCGGAGAGTAAATCGAGAGCTTCAACTTTAGTGATGAAGTTTTTCAGATAGGCCCCTTGGATGTTATAGTCAATGCGATCTGCACACAAGTTAGGCAATGGCTGCTCAAGGGCTGGGAAGTTTTCAAAAGTGGGCTCGACCTTGTCTAAGCTGATGCCGTGCTTTGCTAAAATAGCGGCAATACCTGACTGGCGCAAAAACTGTTTGTGGATAGAGTTTTGGTAGTCTTTTTCCTGGTGCTCTTTGTCGAAAATCCAATCGCCTACATGGGAGAAAATGGTGTGGGAGACGTCGTGCAGCAGTCCTGAAATTTGCTCAAGTAGGGGGCGATTTTTGATGCGTAGAATTGCAAAGACTCCCATCGAGTGGTCGAAGCGGGTGTACTCTTCATTGTGATCACTTGCGTAGTAAGAGACGCCGTACTGGTGGATATTTTTTAGTCTTTGAACGGGCTCTGATTTGATGAGCTCGAGTAAAACAGGCTCGTTGACCTCAAGCTCTCCATAGAAAGTTTCAATCGTTTCACAAAATGCTAGAAGGGGTAGCAAAAGTAGTAAAAGAGTACGCATAGATCTCACCAAAATTTAATTAAGGAGAGATCGTACCAACTTCTTGAGTTTTTGGATAGAGAACAAAAAGGGCGAGCAGAGCTGCTCCAGAGATGTAAAATGCAGGAGCGAGCTTCATTCCAAAGGAGCCAAAAAGGAGAAAGGAGATAGAAATCGCGGGATCAGAGATAAACTTTTTGCCAGCCATTTTTCCCATGGCAACAGTGAAGAATCGATCGCGACCTCCCGCCTCACTCCTACACCAATTTTGGTAGCCCACTGAGGCTCCCAGGCCAAGAATAATTAATGCGAGGCGAGCGATTAATATCCGCTCAAGGCTGGGAACCTCAAGCATGAGAAAAAGCGGAATTGAAAAGAGGGCAAGCCCTGCAATCGACCACACCATCAGCCGCCTTTGGCCAACAAGATAAGCAACACCGCCAAGAATTGGCAGTAGGACAAGGTCAAAACATGAGAGCCCAAGATGCATGACCATCATGTCGCTTTTCGTCCAGCTGCTGACAAGAGGGATGTAGCTGTTCATCATCTCCATAACAACGCGGCAATTGACGCAGATGAGTCCGGTCACAATGGCAATTGAGAGCATTCCCCTAAAATTGGGTAGAGTGAAGGGACGCATTTCAATGCGCTCAGTCTCCTCAACGCGCAGTCTTAGCATCAGGCCACATAGGCCAAGACCTCCTCCAATAATGAAGGGCAGTCGCCAGAGCGCCTCAATTTTTCCACTGACCGCAAGAAGTGTCACCGCTGCCGAGGCAATGATCACGCCGCCCATGCTCGACATCTCATATAAACAGCTTGCCCATCCCCTGCGCTTTTCTTCGGTCGCATCGAGGGCAAAAAGTGGAGCTGCAGTCGACTCAATGGAGGCAAATAAACCGCTCAGCGCGCGGAAAAGGTTAAGGACAATCGGGGCCATCACTCCAATGTCAGACCATAAAGGAGTGAGCCCGATGCCGAGGGTCACCCCACTCATCCCGACCAAAGAGAGGAGCAAAATTTTACGCATCGACATCTTGTGCCCATAGCGGCGAATTACCCAAAAGGCGATGGGCTGCATCACCACGCTATAGGGCACGTAGGCCAAGACAAGCGCAGTGATGTAGGTCACTTCAGGATAAAACTGCTGGGCGACAAAGGGGATAATGAGCGCATAGAGCGCTTTGTCATAGTGATCGAGAAAATTGCCTAGGATGGCAGCCCAAAATTGCCGATTCATGCCAAGCACTATACATCAGCCATTGATTAAACTCAAAAAGGGCCCTGCCATATAAAAGACCTGCTCAACAAGCAATAGAATTTTCCTATCCTTTGCAGGCCTTGTTGTAAAGCTTGTCTGATATGTATACTATGACTCGTCCTTTGGATAAAGGACCTTATATCTACCAATGAGTAGATCTTTAACTCTATCAACTAAAGCATCTGTCGACTCAATTGGAAATGCCTTCAAAATTTCTCTAGCAACAGCTTGGGGAAGGTAGCATTTTCCCTCTTTGTCTAAGCATAACAAATGAGCCTTGTAGTGCTTAAAAATTCTTTCTCCCTCGTGAGTGAGCGAAGTACGGCCAAAATATTGCCCCTTTAACCAAACAACATAGGCATCGACATCTTCAGCCGATTGATTCATTGCTATTGCTTTGAAATAGTCGGGCTCCCCACTTTGCACTGTCAAGGCGTCATATTGTCTATAAAGGTGCAAAGGGCGATCGGCAAAACCTTTGACAATAAGGGTTGTGAACTTACACTGCCCTGGGATAATTGCCTCTTTTAGAACTTTGATCCGCTCAACTAATTCACCAAAAACTTGTGCACGAGGCGTCTCTTTGAGAACCTCTCGATTTAGATGACAAAAACGGTCGAGTTGATCAGCAAGAAGCTCGCTGGACTTAAAAGAAGGAAAGTGGATGTTACCAAAAAGAGAAATGTCGAACCAACCACTTCGAATTGCAGTAACACCCGGCGTGATTTGAGGCCTAGTAAGGGTAAATTTCACAGGGAGTGGTGGTGGTGGAGTTGAAGACTCTGCTATTAATCGATCGAAAGCTTCATCAAGATCTAAAGGCGCTGATATTAACCGATCAAAAGCTGTATCAAGATCTAATTTATTCAAAATTTATCATTCCAGTGGTAAACAGAGTTTGTGCAACAAGGGATACTGTTTGCTCCTCAACAAGCTTTTTCAAGCGCACATCTAACATAGTAGTGAGATGCAAAAGATTTAAGCCTCTAAACTTTGGGGGAAAGAGTTCCAGTAAGTAATTACAAATATTCTTGATCAGTCCAAATGTGCCATCATTTTTCAGATCGAGCTCTGCAACGTTGTACAATTCTAACACATGTGCATGACAGGATTCTACACGGCCATTGTAAACCTCACGCAAATGCACCGCAAAACCCTCGCCAGTGAGAAAGTGCGGGGACTTCTCAAGCCTTCCCATGGTTCGAAAAAAATTTTTACGGTCGTCTTCGATCATTAGGGAAAGGTTTTTTGCCAATCTAGTAAGAACCGGATCGTAGCAGCCGGCGTTGATGAGACCTAATGGGGGGTATGCTGAATCTTTAGCAACCTGCTTGAGTCTCTCAAACCGCGCAGTAAAATGCTGATTCATTAAATGGGCATCCAGAGTCGCAAAAGTCTTAGCCTTTCGCACTTTTAGCTCAACTAGATATTGTTGAAAAGTGGGGGCTGCTTCAATATCTGTTTCTGGCAAAAATGGAATGATAACTGCATCCCATTTACCGCTATCTATTGCTGAAAGCCGGGGGTCTGTATCCACTCTCTTTGAGGCGAGTTTAGCAGCAGGCACTCGGTGCAGGGCAATAGATGGTTTAGCTCTGCGTGCACGCTTTAATGCTGAAGACATTTCTCTGTGCAATGTTTTTTTCGTGACATTTTCAAAGAGTTTAGGAAATCGACTAAAAAGATCTATCTTGATTGTATCATAGGCGGTCCCCCTTTTTGGAGCCCCATGACTTTTGAAATAGCAATCGAGAGCACGCCTGTGCTCAGAAGTCCAAGCTGAAGCCTCCATTTGATTCCCCTAAAGCTTTGCCAGCAGCTGCTGCATCACTGCAACTAACTTTTCGCGATCTTTCTCTTCAGAAAATCCGGTGTGGGAAATTTTTTTGAACGCGCTTGGGAGACAGAAAAACTTTGGGATGACATTGACGCCCATTGTCATGAGCATACTGCGAACAACATAGACGCTATGGCGTCCACCCATAAAGCCGGGAGAGGCAGAGATCAGGGCGACCGTCTTGTCTTGATAGGCAGCAAGAGGCGGCTCATCTTCACTCTCGCTTCGAGAGACCCAATCGAGGGTGTTTTTTAAAAGTGGCGTGATGCAAAAGTTGTATTCAGGTGTTGCAATTACAAGAGCATCGTGCTCAAGAAAGAGTTTTTTGAGCTCTTGCGCCTTTTCGGGCATCCCCTCACCTTTTTCCAAGTCACCGTTATAAATGGGCATGGGGTAATCGGCGAGGTCAATCCAGGTGACACTGCCACCGAGCTCTTTTAAAACTTCTGCTGCTTGCTTGGATAACATCTTATTGACAGATTCTTTGCGAGAGCTGCCTGAGAATACGAGTACTTTTTTCATGCACCTAGTTTAAATAAGGTGAAATTTTTTCTCGACTCTTTTATGAAAAAACAGGGTTTTTACCCATTTTTTGACATGAAAAGCTGCTTTTGAGCTGCTCGACGTGCTTTTCAAAAATGGTTGCGAATTGCTTTTCATTGGCAAAAAGCGCTAAATTGATCAAAAGTAAAGCAAGAAACTTTTTCATAGGAAGCGGAGTATAGCGCTGTGAGTCAAATCTTAGCAATCGATATTGAAACGAGCGGGCCATCGATGGTCAAGCATGGGATTTTGAGCATTGGGGCGATTGCGGGTAGTGACGCATTCGAAGTGAATATTGCTCTTGAGGGGCGCGAGTACGACACTCTTTGTCTGGAGCAGTTTTGGAAGCGCCACCCAAAGGCGCATGCGCATGTAACCAAAGATCCACTTGCTCCGAAGGAGGCCATGGCGCGCTTTGCCGCTTTTCTCGATCGGCACAATCGAGCGATGATTGTCTCTGACAATCCAAGCTTTGATATTGGGTGGCTCAACTTGTACCTGGCACTCTACACTGAGCGGCTACCTATCAACTACACCTCTGGTGGGGAGCACCGAATGATTTGGGATGCGGGAACAATTGAGGAGCTGTGGTGGTGTGAAAAGCCCAAGTCTTTGCACACGCCGCTAAGCGATGCGAAAAAAATTGCTGAGGTGTTTAAAGCGCAAAGGAGACATTTTTCAATACGTTGAGAATTGAGGCGTAGTGGCAGATAGAGCCGAGCAGAACAAAGATGTGCCAGATCGAGTGGCTGAAGGGGACATTTTTGAGCGAGTAAAAGATGGTTCCGCTGGTATAAAAGAGCCCACCTGCCATGAGCCAGATAAGACTTGGGCCGGGTAGGGCTGCTGTGAGGGGCTTTGCGGCAATCACAATGAGCCATCCCATTAGCAGATAAAAGAGCGTGGAGATCCACCCGCCGTTTTTCAGGCGAAAGCACTTCACCACTATGCCAATGAAGGCAAGCCCCCAAACGAGCCCAAAGAGCGTCCATCCCCACGGACCTCGCAGGGGGCCGAAGGTAAATGGGGTGTAGGTGCCTGCAATCAGTAGGTAGATGCAGACGTGATCAAGAATGCGAAAAATCCGTTTTGTGGGCAGCGAAGGCCACATGTGATAGAGCGTTGAAATCCCATAGAGCAATGTGAGAGTCGATCCGTAAATGACAGCGCCCGCAGTAATGAGCGGATTTGTGTAGAGATAGGCAACAATAGATAAGATAACCAGGCCTGCGATGGAAAAGACAAATCCAATGCCGTGCGTGATGGTGTTTGCGACCTCTTCGCGAAAAGATTGGCCAGAAATTGGACACTTTTCTTGTGTGACAATTAGCGAATTCATATAGTCATTTTAACAAAAGGTGTTTTATGAGGCTAGTCACGATTCTACTTTGCTGCGCACTTACGATTGCACAGGCAGCAACCCCCAAAGAGGTCATCACAGAGCTTGCTGCGCAAGCAGATATTCAGATTGGCGGCGAGAGGCCGTGGGACATTCAAGTCAATAACGAGGATTTTTACGCGCGTGTTCTGCGCGATGGCTCACTTGGACTGGGCGAATCTTACATGGCAGGTTGGTGGGATTGCGATGCAATCGATCAGATGATCTACCGAGTTTTGCGCACACGCCTTGATAAGCAATTTAAGCCGAGCTGGAAAATGATTTGGGCCTACCTGAAGGTAAAGCTCTTCAATCAACAGACCAAAAGTGGCAGTATGAAGGTGATCGATCAGCACTACCAGCTGGGCAATGACCTTTTTGTTGAAATGCTCGATGAGCGCATGACCTATAGCTGCGGCTATTGGAAGCGCGCAAACAACTTAAATGAGGCGCAGGCAGCCAAGTATCAGCTAATTGCCGAAAAGCTCAAGCTCGAACCGGGCATGCGCGTTCTAGATATCGGTTGTGGCTGGGGCGGCTTTGCACACTACATCGCTACGAACTATGGCGTTGAAGTTGTCGGCGTCACTCTTTCAGAAAACCAAGCAGAGTTTGGGCGGCAAAGGTGCGTTGGCCTTCCTGTAGAAATTCGCGTCCAAGACTACCGCGATGTCGATGAGAAGTTTGACAGGGTGGTTGAAATTGGGATGTTTGAACACGTTGGCTCAAAAAACTACCGCACCTTTATGGAAGTGACCTACCGCTGTCTAAAAGACGATGGGATGCTTATGCTTCACACAATCGGCAACAACCGCACGACAACTGGCGGCGATCCATGGGTTGACCGCTACATCTTCCGCGGTGGCCACCTCCCCTCGATTGCCGAAGTTGGCACATCGATTGAGGGGCTATATGTCATGGAAGATTGGCACAATTTTGGCATTGACTACGATACAACGCTGCTGGCCTGGCACGACAACTTTGTTCATAATTGGGAAAAGGTCAAGTCAAACTATCCCGATCCCTTTTACAGAATGTGGAACTACTACCTACTCAGCTGCGCTGGCGGATTTCGCGCGCGCACTATCCAACTTTGGCAGGTTGTGCTCTCCAAGCGCGGTGTTACGAATGGTTATGAATCTGTGAGATAGGGAGGGTGAAGTGGGCTTTTGTCCCTTCACCTAGAGTTGATTCTACTCCTATGCTTCCACCGTGGTTGTCTATGATGAGCTGCGCTATGACAAGACCAAGGCCCGTCCCCTCTCTTTTGGACTCTTTTTTTGTGCGCAAAAACCGAAAGGATTGAAAGAGATTAGCCTGATCTTGTTCACTGATTCCAATACCTGTATCGACAATCGAAACCTCAACTGCATCTTCTACTCTTTTTGTGGTGATTGTTATATTGCCATTGTCGGTATACTTGATCGCATTATCTAAAAGGTTTTTCACCACCTGCTTAATTTTATCGACATCACATTCGACCTTTGGCAGGCTCTCGTCAAATTGAAAAATGAGCTCGACTTTGTGCTCTTTTTCAGAGATTTTCAAAAATGAACAGACCTCTTTGATCAATTTGTTTAGATCATTTTCTAAGAAATCATACTCCTCTTTTCCCGCTTCAAGTTTTTGGAAATCGAGTACATCGTTGATCAGATTTTGTAAACGATTGGTGTTGTTGTAGGCAATCTCTAAAAGTTTTTTCTGCGTGTCATTAACCGGCCCCATGTCTCCCTTAGCTACTTGTAAAACGCTCTCTTTAATCGGCATGATGGGAGTTAGAAACTCGTGACTGATGACGGAGATAAATTCAGCTTTGAGCTGTTCAGCTTGGCGCCTTTCATGGATTTCATGACGTGTGGTTTGCATTGATGTGCACAAATTTGCACGCAGCTCATCGAATGCGCGTGTCAAGTTGCCAATTTCATCCTTTGAGTTGTTTTTCATCTCAAAATTGAGATTGCCCTTACCAATAATTTGCACACCTCTCTCTAGATCCCGAAGAGGCCTTACAATTGATTTTGCAATCAAAATAACCGCAAGGATCACAATTGCAATCGCAAGCCCGCCCACAATAAGCATGACATATCTATAATAGGCGATGGGACGGAAGACCTCGTCGTAATCGAGCTTAAAAACGATCCCCATTTGCATGACAGGAAAGTAGTTCCAAGCGGCTATAATCTTGATATTTTTATAATCAATTGACTGCCCCTCACCACTTATGCCCACAACTGCCTCTTGCATTGGCCACGCATAAGGGGCATTTTTCTTGAGAGTAAAAAGCTGCAAACCTCGATTGATCTCTCTGGGATTGATGACAAAGTAGACCGTATCGTCCCCATCTTTTTTTGATAGGACAATCTCCCCAGAATTATTTATTGGAGTGTACTGCGCAAAAATTCGAAAAATCTCGGCCGAGGTGAGTTGAACTAAAATAAGTCCAATTAGTTGATTAGTTGAAGGATCAATTATGGGCGAACTAATATATAAAAAAGACTCTTCTTTAAAACGTTTAAAACCAAAACTAGTAACTGTCGTTTCTAAAAGGTTCATTGTATTTTCAAACGCAGTAAATAGAAAAGAACTACTCTCTTGACGGTCAGTAATATTTTTTCCAAAATTCTCAGTTTGAAAAGACTCAAAAAGTACTTTACCTTCTCTACTAATTAAAACAACATTTTCAAACCCATGTTTAGAGCGAAATTCATCGATAAAATTCTTTGCAGATAACGCCTCACCTTTATATTGGTATCTAAATAGATCTTCTTGAGTTTTCAGGCTCTCAAGGTCTTTTAACAGATGCGTTATACTTGGAACTTTTGCTGTTAGACTAATATCTGAACGCATCTCATCAAAAAAATCGTCGAGAAAGCTGATTCTAGCATGAGCAACGCGCTTTAGATTTTTGATTTCTTCATCAAAAACGACATCAAAAAAATTGTTGTAGGTAATGGCAAAAAACACCAACAAAGGAAAGAGGGTCAAAAATAAAAACCAAAGGAGAAGTTTGGGGAAAATTTTCATCTATCGCCCTCCAAAATCACTCTCCCATCCCAAAGGATAGGGATTGGGGGGAATCGGTTGGCGACTTGACCACTCTATCTGATATTGCCCATCAGATTGCAGCTGACCAATTCTCACGGTTTTCCATAAATGGTTGTTATCTAAATCGACTGTGACCATCCCCTCTGGTGCATCAAAGGTCTGCCCCTTAATAGTTAGCTGAACTAAATCAATGCTATCGTTCCCCGCAAGACTCACTGCCTTTTTCCACAGATACACTCCAATGTAGGCTGCCTCCATGGGATCACTTACAACTTGGTTCTCTCCATAGCGCTTTTTGAAATCATTTACAAAAGTGTGGTTTTTTTTAGAATCAATACTCTGGAAATAATTCCAGCAGCTATAAGATCCAGCAGGTAGATCAAAGGATTGAGCTTCGGTCTCACCAACGCTGAGCGACATTGTCGGTGTTGTTAGGTTGCGTTTTTTCATCTCCTTAAAAAGAGCCAAATTGGATGAACCATTGATTGTATTTAAAATCACATCGGGTTTGCTTTTTTCAATGCGATCCAAAATCCAGTCGACGTCCTCGCTTCCCAAAGGCAAATACTCCTCACCTAAGACCTGCCCTCCAATTAAAGAGAGGACTTCACGAATAAATTTGTTTGCTGTCCTGGGAAATATATAGTCTGAGCCCACTAGAAAAAACTTCTTTCCCAAGTGGTCAAAGCACCAGCGGGTTGCAGGAATAATTTGCTGATTTGGAGCGGCTCCTGTGTAAATAATATTCGGCGATTTCTCAAGACCTTCATATTGGACGGGATAAAAGAGCAGGTGGTTTTCTCGCTCCACAACAGGCAATACTGCCTTGCGAGACGCTGATGTCCAGCATCCAAAAATGACGCTTACTTGCTTATTGATTAACTCATTTGCTTTATATTGAAAAACAAGAGGATCAGACTCCCCATCCATGAGAATTGGCTCAATCTTTCTGCCGAGAACTCCCCCATCGGCATTGATTTGCTCAATTGCAAGTAGCGTTGCATCGACAACTGGCTTCTCACTCTCTGCCATTGTTCCAGTCAGCGAGTGTAAAATCCCTACCTTGATTGGTGGCTGCTCTGTCAATGGACGATATAAAAAGAGCGCCCCAATCGCAATGAGAAGCAGCGTAAGCAAGCCAATGAAAAAATATCTCATTTTTCCCACAATTTCCTGCCCATTTAAGCCGCTAAACGGTTGATACTCTCTATCAACTTCTCTGTCTCAACTGGCTTGAGATATTTTTCTGTATGCTCAATATTTGGAAGCTCTTTAATCACCTCCTTACTTGCTGTCACAAAAATGATCGGCAAGCTCTCACATCCAGGCTCCTTGCGGACCGCTTCACAAACCTGCGCCCCATCAATATCGGGAAGAAAATAATCTAAAATCACCAGATCAATTCCCCCCTGCTTGGCACGCGCTATTGCCTCTTCACCACTCCCTGCCGTGACAACTTGAAAGTTATTCACCCTCAAAGAAATTTCCCATAGAGCGAGGATGTCCGGCTCATCATCTACAATCAGAATATTCATAACTTATAACTAAATCACCTGCCGATATAAATCAAGTTGCCTTTATCTAAAAGATTGTGTAAATTTTCCGCCTAAAAAAAGGATGTACACATGTCTATTGTCCCCTACACCACAAAGCCCCCATGCTGCGGTACCATTTCACGATTTGTCAGCAATCAAGTGACTAAGCCTCCTCAAAAGGTCTTTTCCAAACTCGATGAAGTCACAAGCGGCTGGGTATCGAATCCACTAGTTCCTGATCGCCATCGCAAAACAAAAAAAGCCGTCATGGGACTCTTTAACCCAGTAGAAGAGCTAAATGTACAGTTCCCACATCTGGAAGGCAATTTAAGAGCCCGCGTTCACCGCTACAAAAGCGTGGAAAACCGCGGCGAGATTCGCCACCTTGTTTTTGTCACAGGCGGCACCATTACTTTGGAAGTGACACTTCCCTTTCTCTACCCCTACTTTAAAGCAATTTCCAAATCAACAGAACCTCTTAATGTCTGTATCACGTGCATCACCCTCTATGGACTTGAATATCAAGCTAAGGTTGATGGCCCATTTGAACACTACCGCCCCGAGCGTTTTTGTGAGCTTGCGTCCATCCTACGCAATATTTTGATGAGCAGACGCCTTGCAGAAGAGCAAAAGTTCCACGCACTTGTTCTTCACTCTATGGGAGGTGCATTACTTAGCGGCCTAAAGGAGGGCGATCTCACTTTTATGACCCAAGCTTTGGTTTTGTCCTCGACAGTCACTTCAATTCGAAAGGTTGCAGAACGCACACTCGGTTGCTGTATAAGAAAACTGCTCCTTACCTTAGCAGGGTGCGGTTATGAGGCTCGATCGCCAGAAGATGATCTCATTGCCCACGCTAAAGCCAATTTGCTCACAGGGTTGCATGTCCTATTTTCTGCAATTGTTGAGGACTACTATTGGGGTGGAGCCGCAGCCTATAAAAAGGAGCTACCTGCAGCTTTGCGAAAAAGTGGTGCAACCTGCGATCAATATGAGTGGCATATCCCTAAGCGCGATCGCCACGAACGAGCGACGCACGATGCACAAGCAAACTTTCTTGTCACGCAGATGACACCCCACATGAAACGTTTAGCCGCAACGGGTCTTGATGAAGAGCTGCCCACTGAAGAGGCGGAAGGGAAAGCTGAACCGCGCAGATGGGAGCAAAGAGGTGTTGAGAACCTCGCCGAACTTATCGTGCGCAATGCACTTGGAGTTGAACTTCGACCTCCTGGAAAAGAGGAGGCCGTTGATCCAAGTGACGTAAAGGTTGAAGAATAGTAGCTTTAACAAGGCGCTCCAGATCCAGCGCCAGCCGACGCAGAACCTTCAGTTGTTGGCGCTCTTGAAGAGCCGCCAGCTCCTGAGGAGGATGCTGAAGAGGCTCCAGCTCGCCACCCTGGCAACAGTTCACCGACTGTAAATTCGATACGATCAAGAACTTCTCCGTGTACATCCCCAAATACATCAGATACTGCAGACCGCGTACGACATGTAACTTTGCATTCATACCCTAAACTTCTAACAGCTGCTTGTAGAGGCAGACTGATTGACTCACTAGTAGTGAAAAAGACCCCATGCCACAAAGAATCTAAATAGCCAACATGAAACGAGTAGGAATCACCAGCGACAATGTTACTGGCTAATTTAAGAATTGTGGCTTTTGTACGCCTTTCACTAAACCAGTCTTCAGTTTTGGCCCATCGAATACTAACATTAATCCCATCCATAATAACCTCCTATAGTTAATATTGTTAAATTACTTTAAAGTTTTTATCAATTTATTTCAATGTTTTTAGACAGTCAAAGTAGGATGAGCTCGCCTGCTTCTTGCCATCAGCGCAGCGCACGCTTCGAGGGCCTCTTTCATAGGAAGATCCTTTTCAAACTGGGTGCTACGGTAGAGCTCCATCGCCTCAGCGATTGCCTCCAAACCTTTACCTTTGGGATTTGTGCGCATCCAAGCAGCGCCTTCAGCGGGCGTTTCAACAATTTTGTCGCTCAATGCGGCAACAAATGGGTGGAGATAGTTGTCAATGTTGACATCTAAGATGGCGGCTTGATCTTTGTTGTAGTGGGAATTACGTGGCGCCCAGGTAATCACGGGGATCCGATTGACTTTTGCCCACATCATCTCAGCTCCCACTCCCAGTCCCCGGCGATCGCGGGCGTCGACAAAAACAAAATTGCTTGTGAAAACCTGAAGCATATCACGACCAAAGATTGAAATCATGTCGCTAAAGTCATCCATGCGCAGTGCCGGGTTGAGAAAGGTCACCTCACAATCTTTGAGTTCCTGGCGGATCTCTGCAATATTTTCGTCACTCCAATAGGTGTCGGCGGGGTTTTCGTGATCTTTTTTAATTGTTCCTGCAAGGTACATGGCAATTTTTTTCATCGTAGCTCCTTGTTATCTAGTTTTTGCAAAAATCTTCCCACTTGCGGGTGCTCATGATCGATGTCGACCCACTCAATTGCAAAAAACTCGCGCGGGTCAAACTCATATTGCGCTTGAGCATCCCCCCTGACAAGGTACCAAAGTGAGACGTCTGTGTGCTCTGGAGAGATGTTGACTGTCTTGGAGACGGTCAACATAACGGGACTCTCTTGCAAAAACTCGGCCTCGCAAAAGAGCTCCTCTTGCATCTCGCGACGCGCAGTCTCCTTGGGGTGCTCGCCTGGGTCGACGTGTCCTCCAGGGGGAAGCCACAGTAGGGCCTTTTTGTGGTGAACCAAGAGCACCTTGTTTTGAATGGGATCGTAGGGGACAAAGTAGGAGACGAGATGCACATCGGGGGTTGCCGGCTTTTCGCGGCGAAAAATCTCCGCTCCTGAGGCGATCCACTCCTTGACAAAAGCCTGGTCTTGCCGCTCCTTGTCATCAAGGGGACATATCCCCGCAATCATCTCCGCTATTTCACCACGCATACGTCCCTACCTTCTAACTCTGAGGGGTTAAAAATGCCATCAATTTGCAAGAGCTTGACACATTTAAAATCCTCGAAGTTGAGCAGTTTACACGATTGGGAATTCTTTTGCCCGTTTAGTGAGGTGAAATAATGATTCACCACAGAGCAGAGCCAGTGGGGTTGATGAGCTACAATCTCTCGGACACTTTCAAGCAGATGGTTTTCTGTGCGATAGAGGCGCCTTTCATCATATACGAGATCGCTCAAAGAGAAGGGAACATGTGCAAAGGGAATGTAGAGCGATCCAGAAGGATCTTGTCGATTCAATCCCACAACCAAAGAAAATGAGACATTGATATCTGCCACCTCCATCGTCTCTACGCCGTGTGAAAAGGTAAGCTTCACCCCGTAGCGCTCAGGATTGGGAATGCTCATCGCAAGTAAATGCTTGAGAAGCTCAAGGTGCTTTGCCCCTGATGAATTGCGAAAAACGTGAATGTTTACATGCACTAAACCCTCCTTTTCAAAAAGCTCTCTTGCGTGACGAATATAGTAATACATGATTGAGAGGTAGGTGTAGTTTGCCTGCACCTCATTATACTCGGTTAAGCTCGCCTCCTTTAGAGGGTAGGGAGTGAGCGCCTTGAGCGCCTTCCACTCAACTCCCGTCTCAATTGGCCGATCTAAAACCACACACAAGTTTGCCCACACTTGCCCCTCTTTGCCGCAAGCCTGTTGCACCCGCGCGCCCTCAATGTTCATCCCATCGGCCAAGCGATAGAGCTCACCCAGTGGCATGCCAGCATGTAAAACAACGAAACAGAAAAATATTAAGACTCTCATAGGTCACTCCTTTTTGATTTCAGTATCTTATAGACATCAAAAGAAGGAAAATTAATAGTTGTGAACTCAGATATAAGGAGAGGTTATGAACTTTTACTTTCTCAAGTACTTCTATGACACTGTCAGGCTCAATAGCGTCAGTAGCGCCGCGATTGAAAACTTTGTCTCACAATCGGCGGTCAGTCAGGGAATTTCGCGCCTTGAGCGCTCCTTGGACGCCAAGCTGCTCTGCCACAAACGCAATTCGCTAAGACTCACACCTGAAGGGGAAATCCTCTACAAGAAAAGCGCCCACCTTCTCAAAGAGGTTGAATCGCTAAAAAACTCACTCTGCCCAAATCCAGAAATTGGGCGCGTCCCCTTTGCCCTCTCGCATAGCCTAGGCCGCTCCCTTGTCACGCCCCTCATTCAAGCGCTCCCAAGCACACTCAAACCCCACCTACTCTTTGGCCACACAGGAAATATCTTACAGTGGATCTCACAAGGCACCATTGAATTTGGCCTCGTTCTTGACAATGACGACCTCACTCCCTACGCGACGCGCGCGCTCTACACAGGTCAGTTTCGCTTCTACCAATCGACTCAAACGCCCCACTTCACCACATGTATTCTCCCGCCCGAGCGCTCGGAAATCTACCTAGCAAAAAGGCGCTACTACGAGATGTTTGGAGTCCACCTTGAAACTGAAATGGAGATCTGCTCATGGGATGCCATCGCGCAGATCCTATTAACCACAGATAAGGTGGGGCTGCTGCCCGATTATCTCAGCGCAAGCTACCCCTCGCTACTCCCCTCGCCCATTGACATCGCTATTCCCTACACAATTCACATCGCCTCAGCGCGCAACGAAAAGCTTACTCCTCAGGCGCATCGGATGATTGCGCATCTGCAAGGGCTTGTGCAAAAAATGGCGCTTTGATTTTGCGATAAATCGCACCATCCGCATTGGCCTCTTGCGCCGCGCGCTCTTTGAGCTGAGCATACTCCGCGCATTTATCGGGATTGGCCCGCAAATAGTCGCGAAACAAAATTAGGCCCCTCAACTCATGGCTACCCGTAGGGCACAAATGCAAATGCACCCCCTTATCGCCACTTTTCAAAAAGAGACGCCCATCTGTGCTATATTCTTTGCGAAAGTCGTAGCCTGCAGCCTGCAGTTTTTCACACACCGCCATAGGATCATCAGCAGCAATGGCAATATCGACAATCCCCTTGCCTCCAAGCCCCACAACCGCGGTGCTTCCAACATGCTGCACATCGCAACACTCTGGAGCCGCCGCAAAAATGCGCGCTCTTTCTCTGTTATAGCGCTGAGCAAACTCTACGCTATAGGGCTTAAAAACATACTTGCTCATTTAACCCCGAGCAGACGCAAAGTTTCCCGCATATCATGAGAATGATACTCTCGGATCTCCTTGCCACTTGTGACTTTTTCAGCAAGAGCGGCCATCTCCTCACGAGTTGCCTCACGCATTTTCATGTTTGCCCCAGCAAGCATCGCCTCATAGATCGCACACTCACCATTGCTCTCACTTGGACGCAAAAACCTCTCGATACGTGGCCCAGAAGGCAATTCACCCTTATACCCTGGAATGTGGTGCAAATCGCGTTGTCCGACGTCATGCCAAGTGAAAACCTCTTTGGAAACCACACCAAAACGCAACACCCCTGTTTCCCCGCGCATTTTGTTGTAGTAAGTTGTGTCGGCTTGAAATGCGACCACCTTGCCTTGAAATTCCCTTACATCTGCTGCAGTATTAATTGGTTTCATTATTTACTCTCCCATAAATATTAAGATTTTTTTGGACGGGGAGCATACCACCTCAATTTATCTTTTGACAAGAGATAAATTTTCTTGACCGTTTTTTTATAGTGAATTAATCTCTTATACTTAATTTTCTAAACTGGAGGTATAAAAATGGCTATCAAATCACTATCGAGCTTATTTAGCAATTCATTTCAAAGATGTCGCTGTGATGCTACAGTACTTTTTTCTGGAACTTCTGCTCCAGAACATAGTGTAGATAAAACTCTAACATTGAAAAATGAAGATTGCATGCGTGTTGTTGCTCCTTTACTCGGGCAACTTGGCAATTTCAAAAGAGTGACTATCGCTGGAGCTGGAGCTGCTGTATATTCTGAGCGAAAAGCTACAGTTAAAGAACTTCACTGCTACCGAAAAACTCAAGAGGGAGAAGAAGAGACGATTCTCAAAACTAGCAACCTCTTCCCAAAAGATGCTGCTGCCCTTGTAAGACTCGCTGCGACTACATCTGCTAAATCGATCCAGATTGAAACAGCTCTCCCAGCAGCTGCACAGCCCTCTTCAAGCTGGTGGCCTTGGTAGTCATTCGGAAAAGAGCCGACACCGCCACTCTTCGACAAGGGCGCTCTTTTTATCTCCAACGTATTTCTCGAATACGTTTTTGACATAATCGGCAGCGCAGTGGGCATCGAATGCTTCAATACTGACGTACTCTTGAAGAAGCACGATCGAAAACTTCGATTGCGTTGGGGAGCCGGGATGGGCAATTTGCCGCGTTGCATGCGCCCGCACGCAGCCCTCTTCCCTCTCTTTGGAGAGCGCCATCACCTCTTTGCAGTGCTTCCACCATTTTTCTTCGCATCCTTTTTTGGGTAGCCACTCTGATACAACAAATACATGACCTGACATGCTTGTCGATATAACAGGCAAATGATACATTTGACAAGAGATTAATCCCACTGGTTGCACTTTTATATGACAAAAGACAATACGCTTGAGCAAATGTACACCCATGCCAAGCAGGCGCAAGCCCATGCCTATTGTCCCTATTCGAAATATCAGGTAGGCGCTGCACTACGGGCCAAATCGGGAGAGATCTACACTGGGTGTAATGTTGAAAATGCCTCTTGGAGCGTCTCGATCTGCGCAGAGCGCACCGCTCTAGTCAAAGCGCTTTCAGAGGGGGAGCGCGAATTTACACACCTTTTGATTCTCACCCGTGATGGTGGCATTTCATGTGGCATCTGCAGGCAAATGCTCAATGAATTTTCCCCAGACCTGGAAATCATTACCTCTAACTCAAAGGGAATCGAGGTGCTGCGCAGGCGCCTAAGCGAGCTACTGCCCGAGCCCTTTGGTCCCACAAGTCTTCAGCACCTAGCGCACCTTGACGATCGTACCATCGATGATCCCGTAGACACACTTTAGGTAAGAGAGCGCGACCTGGCTTGAGGGGGCTCCCTCAAAGCCAATTAAGAAGTTGCTATACTTCTCCTTCGACTCCTCAAGTAGCTTTGGACTCACCGCATTCAACCGAACCGGCATTTCAAGAGAAGCGCTGCGTACAAACGCCTCCACAGCCGTATTAACAACGGCAATGGCTGAGGCCTTTGGGACAAATTCCTCGTTAAGCACACCTGAGGTGAGGGTGAATGATCCTCCAGCGTTGATATATTTTAGGCCGCTGAGCACAAGATCGATCTGCCCCAAGAGTTTTTGCTCAAAGCTCTTTGCATAATCGCCCCGGCTCATCTCATTTGCCGCCTTGATCGCCATGCCTCCGCCAGCTGCGCACACGAGCGCATCGAAGACGCCCACCTGCTCATACATCTTCTGGATTGACTCACTTGACTCCAAATCGACTTGCACATCGCCTGAGGAGCGCCCCGCGCAGACAACCTCTGCCCGTCTCTCCCTCAGCGCCTCGACAACACCCTTGCCAATTGTGCCTGACGCACCAACTACAATGACTTTCATACTCAAACTCCTTTTGGCAAACACTATGCAGGATCGATCTTTTTTTGTGTCAAATTCTAAGCTTGTAAAGCGGCTTTCTATTGGCGAGGAGAGATGCGCCGCAGATCGGTTGCTATGGTCGGTTTTTGCGAAATCCAAGCACTTGTAAAGCGGCTTTACAAGCTAAGAGAAGCTGATTTTAATTTGGTTAATGAGAGCCGTAAGGCTGCTCAGGGGGGGCCAGATTTGCGCTAACTAGATGGGGTGCCATGATGCAGCCTAAAAAGACCATTCGAGGCGGGCGCTCCCAGTCTGAGTTATGTTCTTGCCGCCTGTTGCAATCTCATAATTGAAGTCCGCATTGAAACCACTACACTTTGCAATAGTGAAACCAAGCTTGCCAAGGAACTGATTAATAGAGTGATCAAAAGTCTTAACTGTAAACTTATTGCCGCAGGTGCCAAGCTGCTCATAAAAACGGGCACTCATCGTCTTTTTTGAAAGGATGAATGTACCTGTGTAACCAGCTGTAATGCGGGGAGTAAAGACAAGACCATTTGTCTGAATGGCGCGGGACAAAGTTGCCTGGGCTGTTGGTCTAAGGTAGGTGTACATTTTTGTTTTTGTTTCGATATTAATTGATTGCGCTCCCGACTCGTGAAAATTCTCCATCTGCATGGCAATTAGGTCGACAGTTGCACGTGGGGTGAGGGAGGTGCCGTGAGAGTTTGCCCAATGGCAGTAGGCGTCAACGTGAAGGCCGGCTCCCCAGTTATTGATATCGGATTTCCCTGTGCGATTGAGCCCATCAAAGATGATTTTACGCTGCACATCAAAATTTGAGTTGAGTAGCATTGGTCCAAGTAATAGTCCAACTGTGCCCGTTGTGCGGCCTGCGTAGGCGCCCACGTAGAAGGTGTCCATTTCTGAATCACCACCATCTTTTTTCCAGTTGAGTTTTGAGCGGACATAGCCTCCGCCCATACCGACCAAGACATCCTCGTCAAAGATTTTTTCTCCTCCAAGGACTAGTCCATAGTTAAAGGAGGTGAAACCAAACTGTTGATCTCGTGCATTTTGGTGATCATTTTGGTAAAATGGCGTGATGTAAAAGTGCCGATCTTGCGGATTACACCCGGTATCCCAAGGTGTAAAGTTCGACCAAACTTGAGAAGTTAAGATTGCCGTTGACAGAGGCAGGGCGCTGTACTGCTGGGGTCCTAGGCGATTGAGGGCAGCTTCATAATCGGGAGCTGAGAGGGACACTAGGAGGTTTTCAACGCGACTGAGATCTGCTGAGCGCGTGGTTTTTGGCGGATCGCAGAAAAGATAATTGGCGACTGCTTTTTGTGTTCCTGAGAGAGATTGCGTTGACACTGGAAGCACAGTAAAGGCAGCTGGAATAAAGAGAATGACCGTATTGCTTGAATAGGCAAGGGCAAAGTCTTCTTCATGCGATTCTGAGAGGGTCGCAAAGGTTCCATTAATTGACCCAGCTGTCAAAATAGTGTATTCAGTGCCCTGCGTGTAAATCCCTGTTTCAGGCAAGACCAAAACTGTCCCATCAAGATTCGCCGTTCCAGTGACAACGAGTTTGTCGGCTTCTGTAGGATTAATCTCAATACTGAGGGTTCCTGTGGAAGTTTGGGTGAAATCGCCATTGATTGTGAGCGTTCCGATCGAGGCGCCAGGTTCTATTGTTCCACTGTTTGTACAACCTCCAACACTTCCAGTTCCTTTGAGAGTGGTGTCAGATGCCATGACAACAGGCCCTCCCATCGATCCAGATACAGTCAATGTTCCTGCGTTAAAGTTTGTGGTCCCGGTGAAGCCTGAGCTATTGCCAGTGACTGTCATGTTTCCGCTACCGGTCTTCGTAAGCGTACCTGTTCCAGACATTCCTCCCTGAAAGGTGAGCTCTTTACTATCTGCAATGTCGTAGCTTCCTCCGCCTGCAAGGACAGAAAATGTGCGTGAAGTTGAAAACGTTTCGGTAAAGTTAATTCCGCCACCATTTGTAACAACGCCTCCACTTCCACCAAAACTCTGGTCTTCACTAGCCTGAAAGCTTCCCCCTGTAATGGTGGTATCTCCGGTGTAGGTGTCGTTACCAGAAACAATGAGGGTTCCACTATTTGCTTTAGTGAGGCCTCCTGTTCCCGAAATAACACCAGTTAAAGTTCCATCGCTAACAGTCAGGGTATTGTCGTTGAGGGCGATATTTCCCGCTCCATTTACCGTGCCAATCGATTTAGCCCCTGCTCCCGACGCGATTGTGAAAGTAGTTCCTGCGCTCAGAGCTGTTGTGCCAGTGGTTGACAGGGCCCCAGAGCCATCAAGGGTAATGCCTCCTTCTGTGAGCGTTGTGCCACCTGTGTAATCATTTGCCCCAGTGAGTGTGAGCGTTCCCGATCCTAACTTGGTAACGCCGCCTGACCCTGTAATCACACCACCAATTTCAACAGCGTTATCTGAAGAGATCGTGCCGCTGCTTGCCCCGATCGTAAATCCACGAGCTGTTGTTAAATCAGATGATACAGCGAGAGTTCCGCCATTAATTGTGGGATTTACTCCACTATCGCCCATGTTGTCATCAGCGCTTACTGATAATGTTCCTGAGCTAATTGTCAAAGCCCCTGTGAAGGTATTTGTGTTGGCAAGTGTGAGCGTACCGTCTCCACTTTTTTGAAGAGCAACTCCTGTGACTTCACCATTAAGAGTAAGGGTTGTGCCATCATCAGGGGAAAAGGTGCCTATAGAAGCGCCTACTGTGAAGGTTCTCGAAGAGGAAAACGATGCTGTTGACTGGAGCTGCCCACCATTGATTGTTGGATCGACACTGGAAACTCCCATACAAGAATCTTCACTTACAGAAAGAACGCCTCCATTTACAGCAAGTGCCTGATCAAAGGTATTACTTGCCGGCAAGGTCAAAGTCGCAGCACCTGTTTTCGTGATTGTGCCACCCGAGCCTCCACCTGCCCCTTCATCTCCTTCAATTGGATTGGAAAGAGTCATTGCAGTTGTGCCATTGGCAAAAGTAAGATTTCCTCCTGACATCAAAAAGATATCAACTCCGTAGGTCTCTCCCCTATTTTCACCAGTACTTTGTATTAAACTATTTCCACTGAAAGTCACATTATCATTGATCGTTAAAGAGCCGCCATCTTCAATGAAGATACCCCCACCTAAGGCGCCTCCGCCACCACCATTGTTATTAACTTCAGCTTGTGATCCATCTCCTCCAGCAAATCCTCCGGATCCTGCCGTCGTGCGGCCACCGCCACCACCACCGCCAAAGCCTCCGTTTCCTCCAGCACCTATCTCAGGAGATCCTGATCCGCCACCGCCAAAGCGCCCTCCAGCACCTCCATTCGATTGAGTGACTCCGGCACCACCGCCGCCACCCCAACCTCCGGCACCTCCATCAGGAGTGATACCACTCGTATTGCCAGAAGCACCGCCCCCGCCACCACCGTGGCCACCAGCACCTCCATCAACAGCACCTGTTCCACCGCCGCCGCCGCCACCAAGCCCTCCGGCACCACCGCCAGAAGCGCCTCCGTTAGTTCCAGCCCAGTTGTCCCCTCCGGCGCCGCCAGTACCACCTGAAGAATCTTGCCCGACTTCAGCAACACTACCACCGCCGCCACCACCGTTGTTTGCCGGGTTATACGTCGCAGCTGATCCCCCATCAAAGAAAACACCACCTCCACCTGCTTGGAAATCTGATCCACCCTCGCCGTGCATTCCACCACCACCACCGTTACTACCATTTGCAAATAAAGCACGACCACCTCTTGCCCTGCAGTTGTTTATCGCAACGTTTTCAATGACAACGGTTGAATTTTCGCCAACAAAAAGGCCGCCACCAACGCCAGCGCCGCCGCCACCACCTCTTATCGCAGTTCCTCCTAGGGCTATACAATTATCAATTATCAAGTTTTGTATTGTGATGGTACCACTTGGAGTTGTCGGCTCCCCTGCAACCATCAACCCACGAAAATTCCCAGACGCTGCAAGAGTGTAGCGGCCACTTGCTCCATCGTCTCCATCAATAGTGATTGTTGCGTTCGTTAGAGAAAAAGAAGTGGTTGCTGCTAGGGGACGAAAGTACTGAGAGTGCGTAATGTTATCTGTGAAATTGATTGTTGTCGTTGTACCGGGAGCGTTGGCATTAATGATTGCTGTTTCAAGCGCAGCAGCATTGCCGACATCGACAGCCAATAGATTTGCCAAAGAGAAAAAACCTAGGAGTAGACCAATATTGGGAAAATAGGAAGTACGCACACTATAAGTATATTAATTTTTTGATATAAATTTCCAAAAAAAATGAAAAAAATTCCCCTGCTACCTAGAAAGACCACTCTAATCGAGCTCTTCCAGTTTGTGTGATGTTCTTCCCACCTGTTGCGATCTCATAATTGAAGTCCGCATTGAAGCGCTTACATTTTGCAACAGTAAAGCCGACCTTCCCAAGGAACTGATTGATCGAGTGGTCGAAAGTATTGACCGAAAACTCGTTTTGGCAAGTGCCAAGTTGCTCATAGAAGCGCGCCGTCATCTTCTTTTTTGAGAGGATAAAGGTGCCAGTGTAACCGGCTGTCACGCGTGGAGTGATGACAAGCCCTTTTGCTTTGAGCGCACGTGAGAAGGTCGCTTGCGCTGTTGGTCTGCAATACGAGTACATCTTCGTGTTCATATCGACATTGATCGATTGCGCGCCCGATTCGTGGAAGTGATCCATCTGCATGCTGATAAAGTCGACGGTGGCGCGGGGTGTGAGCGAGATGCCGTAGGAGTTTGTCCACTGGTAGTAGCCATCAAGGTGAACCCCGGCGCCCCAGCTAGTGACATCAGATTTTGCGGTGCGGTTAAGGCCATCAAAGATGATTTTGCGATGCACTTCATATTTGGAATTGAGCACCATTGGACCGACTAAAAGCCCAACTGCGTCAGTTGTGTAACCTGTGTAAACACCAACATAGAAGGTGTTAGCATCCGAGAAGCCGGCGTCGTTTTGCCAGTTGAGTCTTGTGCGAACGTAGCCACCACCAAGACCGACCATGGCATCGTTTGTGAAGACTTTTTCTCCACCTAATACAAGCCCGTAGTTAAAGGATGTGAAGCCAAATTGCAAGTCACGCGCGCGCTGATGGTCATTTTGATAGAAGGGGGTGATGTAGAAGTGGCGATCTTCCGGATTACATCCTGTATCCCAAGGTGTAAAGTTTGACCAAACTTGGGAGCTGAGACGTGCGGTTGAGAGCGGAAGCGCGCCATATTGGAGCGGCGCTAGTCGAGTTAGGGCGATGGGATATTCAGTGGTTGAGAGCGTTGCAAGTAGATCTTCTACCCAAACAAGGTCAGCTGAGCGCGTGGTTTTAGGAGGATTACAGAAGAGATAGTCTGCAATTGCTTTTGCTGTTCCTGAGAGGCTCTGAGGGGAAACCGGTAGAAGAGAAAATGCCGTTGGGATCGAGAGGATGACGCTATTTCCCGAATAGGCAAGAGCAAACTCTAACTCATGAGCATCGGAAAGAGCTGCAAAAGTTCCATTAATCGATCCGGCAGTGATGATTGTATACTCTGTTCCCTGAGCATACACCCCAGTTTCTGGAATAACAAACACCGTTCCACCGAGATTTGCGGTACCTGTCACAACAAGTTTATCAGCGGCTGATGGGCTAATTTCAACGTTGAGCGTTCCTGCAGAGGTTTGCGTGAAGTCGCCATTGATTGTGAGCGTTCCAATCGAGGCGCCAGGTTCGAGGTTACCGCTGTTGGTACACCCTCCAACACTACCGGTTCCTTTGAGGGTGGTGCCTGAGGCCATTACTACGGGGCCTCCCATCGATCCAGATACGGTGAGCGTTCCCGAATTGAAGTTTGTTGTCCCGGTAAATCCAGAGCCGTTACCTGTGACTGTCATGTTTCCACTGCCAGTCTTTGTTAAGGTGCCACTGCCCGACATCCCTCCAGCAAAGGTGAGCTCTTTATTTGCTGCGATGTCGTAGGTTCCCCCACTAGCTAACACAGAAAATGTGCGCGAAGTTGAGAAGGTCTCGGTGAAGTCAATTTCACCGCCATTTGTAATCACACTGCCACTTCCACCAAAGCTTTGATCTTTGCTTGCTTGGAAGGTTCCCCCTGTAACGGTGGTATCACCTGTGTAGGTGTCGTTGCCTGAAACAATGAGCGTTCCGCTATTTGCTTTTGTAAGTCCTCCAGACCCGGAGATCACACCAGTAAGCGTTCCATTATTTACGGTGAGGGTATTGTTATTGAGGGCAATATTACCCGCTCCATTGACAGTGCCAAGTGATTTCGCTCCTGCTCCTGAGGCAATTGTAAAGGTCGTGCCAGAGCCTAAAGTAGTTGTGCCGCTTGTTGAAAGGGCCCCCGATCCAGAGAGGGTGATGCCTCCTGCAGAGAGTGTTGTTCCACCTGTATAATCATTCACACCACTGAGTGTCAGTGTGCCTGACCCCGATTTTGTAACAGCACCAGAGCCTGTGATCACACCGCTAATTGCAATGGCGTTGTTTGATGAGAAGGCGCCATTGCTTGCACCAATAGTAAAGCCGCGAGCTGTTGTTAGGTTCGAGGATGCGGCGAGTGTTCCACCATTAATTGTTGGATCGATTCCACTATCGCCCAAGTTTGCATCAGCGCCCACTGAGAGGGTTCCTGCATTGATTGTCAAAGATCCCGAGAAAGTATTTGTGTTCGAAAGTGTGAGCGTGCCAGCTGAGGCCTTTGTGAGCCCTCCCGTTCCTGAAACGACACCACCGATGCTACCGCTGTTGACGCTGAGAACGTTGTCATTTAGCTCGAGGTTACCAGAACCAGAGGCAACGTCAATCGAGCGAGCACCTGCGCCACTTGCAATTGCAAGTACAGCACCGGCATCAACAGTTGTGGTTCCACTTGTCGAGATAGTTCCGCTACCACTCATTGTAAGTGTACCCTCTTCTACTGTTGTCCCCCCTGAATAGGTGTTTGCCTGGGAAACAACCATTTCCCCATCACCACTTTTAGTAAGCGACCCTGCACCTGAAATTACCCCATTGACTGTGAGCGTTGTCGTGTCATCTGTGTTAAACTCTCCATTCGTACTTCCAACTGAAAAAGCCCGCGAGGTGGTGATATCGGCTGTCGTGTTGAGCGTCCCCTGATCGATTACTGGATCGACATCAGCTGCTCCCAGATTGTTATCACTGCTCACAACAAGCGTTCCTCCGCTAACTGTCAGCCCTGTATCAAATGTGTTGTTACCCGATAAGGTGAGCGATCCAGCACCTGCTTTTGTTAAAGAGCCCCCGCTTCCTGAAATAACCCCACTGAAGCTTCCCGAGTTGATTGTCATGGTGTTGTTGTTCACATTGATCGAGCCTGAGCCTGCAATCGTGCCAATTGTCTTTGCCCCTGCACTGCTTGCAATTTGCAACGTGCCATCTGCTGTCACAGTTCCAGTTGTAGAAAGACTTCCCCCTGAATTTAGCGTCAGGGTCCCTGCGCTAATTGTAGTCCCACCTGTGTAGGTGTTGGCATCACCAAGTAGTAGCTCTCCATCACCTGCTTTCGTCAACAAGCCCGTTCCAGAAATCACACCATTGACTGTCAATTCTCGGATGCCGCTTTCAAAATCAATGGTACTACTTACATCAAGGGCAAAATCGCGATCTGAAGAGAAGGTAGAATTTATCAAAAGCGTTCCACCATTGAGAACTGGATTGACCCCTGCAGCTCCCATGTTCGCATCACTTGAGATAGCAAGCGTTCCAGCATTAAGGTTTAAACCACCAGAGAAGGTATTGTTATTGGTAAGGGTTAATTGTCCTGAACCCGCCTTATTGAGTGCTCCATTGCCCGTAATGACACCTATCTCAATATTATTAGCGCCTGTGTCTAGAGTACTTCCACTGTTAGTCAACACAAAATTGCGGCTTGAGCTAAAATCCCCAGTTGCAAGAAGCGTTCCATCATTTATCGTGATCGTTGTCGCTCCCAGGATATCGTCATCTGCAACCGAGACTGTTCCTTCATCAATCTCCAATGCTGTATACACGTTTGAGTTGTTGGTCAATGTCAGGGTGTTAGCGCCTGCTTTATTTAGCGTACCTGCTCCGGTAACGCTTCCACTGATTGTTGAATTACCATTAGTTGTGTCAAAAGTTGCCGCTGCATTCTCTACTGAGATGGGATTTGAAACGGTAATGGAAGTTGAAGGCGTTAAAGTAGCTGCATTGATCGTAAGTACTCCATTGCCAAGAGCCGCATCCGCATCGACACGTAAAACTCCCCCGTTTAGAGTAACAGAATTCATCGAATTGCTACCTGTTAGGGTAAGCGTACCCGAGCCATCCTTATTCAATCTTCCCGCTCCAGTAATGTTAGTGTCAATCGAAACATCAAAGGCCCCTGTATCGATCACACTTGTCAGCTCTCCTAGAGTAAAGGTGCGACTTGAAGTGATGTTGCCCGTGGCAAGCAGCGTTCCATCGTTGATATTCACAGTTGCCGCACCAAGGCGATCATTATCAACAACTGAAAGGGTGCCCGCATCGATATCAACAGCTGTGAAACTATTTGTAGCGTCACCCAAAACTAGGGTACCCGTTCCAGCTTTATTTAGTGTTCCCGTCCCTGTTACCTGCCCCGAAAGGGTCATATTTCCGCCAGACGTACTGACTGTTGAAGCGGCATTATTGACGTTGAGGGCATTGGCAAGATTAACAACTCCCGAAGAGTTGATCGTCGCACTATTTAGCGTCACCTGCCCAACGCCAAAGGCATCGTCATCACCTGCGGTCAATGTCCCTGCGTTAACAGAAATAGGACTTGAAAGAGTCCCACCGCTATCTGCCGATAGAATCAAAGCGCCACTTCCCGTCTTTGTCAGTGTTACGCCACCGCCCCCAGTAAGTGCTGCCTCAAGGGTAATGTTATTTGCTGCATTGATGTCGGCATCGGCAGAAAGCGTTACGGCATTTGCTAGAGCAACTGCCGTGCTTGCCGTTAAATCTCCCCCATTCAACGTCAATGCGCCCGTTCCAAAAGCAATGTCATTGCCTGCAGAGAGCACGCCACCTGTCACAGTAATATCTGAGGCAAGGTCGTGGTTCATAGAAGTTACGGAAAGAGTATTGGTTCCCGCTTTTTGTAGCGCATTGGAATCTAAACCTGTGAGTTCACCAGAGAGGGTAATTGATCCACTACCTGTATTGATGACACTAGAGGCATTGCCAACAACAAAAGCGTTAGGAAGAGTTGCAACCCCAGTTGAGGTGACCGTTGCATTCCCAATTGTGACCTGCCCGGTGCCGAAGGCATCATTATCGCCTGCCGAGAGCGTCCCTGCTGTGACAGAAATGGCGCTATCGAGCGTGCCGCTGTTATCGGCTGTGATAATCAGAGAATCTGCGCCACTTTTTGTTAATGTATTTCCACTTGAGCCAGTTAGCGTTCCTGAAAGTGTGATTGGATTGCTAGCAGCGCTAATGCGACTATTGCTATCGTTGATTACAACGGCATTCGGAAGGTTGACCGTTGTATTTGCGTCTAAAATTGCATTACCAATTGTCACCTGTCCGGTGCCAAGGGCATCATCATCGCCCGCAGTGAGCGTTCCTGCAGTAAGCGAAATCGGGCTATCAAGGCTACCACTGCTATCAGCTGTCAAAATCAGAGAATTCGCGCCACTTTTTGTCAGTGTGACTCCACCACCTCCAGTCAGCGCGCTCTCGAGCGTCATCTCATTGGCGGCATTGATTGTACTGCTTGCATTCAATGAAATTGCATTGACTAAAGAGACATCAGCGCTTGAGGTGAGCTCGCCCGAATTAAGCGTCACAGCAGAGCTCCCCATTGCTCCCCCACTACTCACTGAGATAGCACCATCTGAAATAATCACAGTACTCTCAAAATCGTGACTATCGCCTGTCAAAAAGAGGGTATCAGCTCCAGTTTTTGTTAGATTGAGCGAAGAGCCCCCAGAGAGCTCTCCACTAAGTGTCATATCAAAGCCATCCGTATCGACTGTCATACTCCCAAGTCCAACGACAAACCGGTTGGGCAAAGTCACTGTTGCGCTCGAATCAAGTGTTGTCGAGCTGATTGTTACCTGTCCAGTTCCAAATGCATCATCAGCTCCAGCTCGTAAAATTCCACCACTAGTAATAATAGCACCATCAAAAGTTGCCGAGTTGTCAACTGCAAGTTCCAACACTCCACTGTTACTTTTCGAAATTGCCGATGAGCTGTTACCAGTCACAGCACTTTCTAATGTGATGTTGTTTGTTGCAACAACTGTTGCTGTTCCAGAGACTGTGAAGGCATTGGCCAGAGAGACATCACTAGTTGATGTGAACTGCGTTCCATTTGCAAGTGAAACGGGAGCTGTTCCCAAAGCGACATCATTACTGATGGAAAGAGCGCCTGTTGATAGAGTAAATGGACTATCAAACTCGTGGTTAGATCCAGTAATTGCTAAAATTCCACTGCCCGTCTTATTGAGCGCAAAAGAGTCAGTTCCCGACATCTCACCTGAGAGCGTCATATTAAAGCCAGCCGTATCAATTGCGCTTGAGGCGTTATTAATAACAAGGGCATTGGGTAGCGTCACAGTCTGTGTTGAGGTGAGCGTCGCATTGCCAAGCGTAACTTGCCCAGTACCAAATGCATCATTATCGCCTGCCGAGAGCGTTCCTGCCGTGAGAGAAATGGGGCTATCGAGGCTGCCACTGCTATCGGCTGTCAAAATCAGAGAATTCGCGCCGCTTTTTGTCAGTGTGACTCCACTGCCCCCAGTCAATGCGCTTTCCAGAGTCATTTCATTGGCGGCATTGATTGTACTGCTTGCATTCAATGAAATCGCATTGACTAAAGAGACATCAGCGCTTGAGGTGAGCTCACCCGAATTGAGTGTGACCGCCGAGGTCCCCATCGCAGCATCATTTCCTACTGAGACGGCACCTGCTGAGATAATTACAGTACTTTCAAAATCATGACTATCGCCAGTCAAAAAGAGGGTATCGGCTCCTGTTTTGGTCAAATTAAACGCTGAATTCCCAGAAAGCTCTCCGCTAAGAGTTATATCAGAGCCATCTGTATCGACTGTCATGCTTCCAAGTCCAACGACAAATCGGTTGGGCAAAGTTACTGTTGCGCTTGAGTCGATAGTTGCACCGCTAACAATGACCTGACCTGTACCAAAGGCATTATCAGCTCCCGCCCGCAAAATACCTCCACTTGCTGTGAGTTGGCTATCCATAGTGGCGGAATTATCTGCAGAAAAGGCTAAAAAACCATTATTACTTTTTGTAATGGACGATAAATTGTTCCCTGTCACAGCACTTTCTAAAGTGATGTTGTTTGTTGCGACAATTGAAGTCGAACCAGAAACCGTGAAGGCATTGGCTAGAGATACATCAGCGCTTGAGGTAAACTGCGTTCCATTTGCAAGTGAAACGGGAGCTGTTCCCAACGCGACATCATTACTGATTGAAAGAGCGCCTGTTGATAGAGTAAATGGACTATCAAACTCGTGGTTAGATCCAGTAATTGCCAAAATTCCACTACCCGTCTTATTGAGCGCAAAAGAATCAGTTCCTGACATCTCTCCTGAGAGCGTCATGTTAAAGCCAGCCGTATCAATTGCGCTTGAGGCGTTATTCACCACAAGAGCATTTGGTAGCGTCACAGTCTGAGTTAAGGTGAGCGTAGCATTGCCGAGCGTTACCTGCCCAGTTCCAAAAGCATCGTCATCGCCAGCAGAGAGTGTTCCCGCAGTTACTGAAATTGGACTATCAAGAGTTCCGCTGCTATCAGCTGATAAAATCAGCGAGTTCGCCCCACTTTTAGTAAGCGTTACCCCACTGCCACCAGTTAGAGCGCTCTCTAATGTAATATCGCTTGCTGTTGAAATTGCACTACTTGAGGAAATAGTAAAAGCGTTTGCTAAATCAACGGCGGCACTTGAAGTGAAGGTTCCACCATTTAGACTAACTGCTGCTGTTCCAAGTGCCACATCATTGCCAACTGAGAGCGTTCCAGCAGTTACAGTGACATTACTATCAAAATCATGACTTGTACCTGTTAAGCTTAGAGTTTCTCCACCCAATTTCTCTAAAGTATTTGTATCTGTGCCTGATAAGATTCCAGAAAGTGTGATTGGGTTGGCACCAGCTGTGATCCGCGAGCTTGCATTGTTAATTGCAATATCATTTGGCAGAGTCACTGTTGCAGAGGATGTTAAAATCGCATTGCCAATTGTTACTTGACCTGTTCCAAAAGCATCGTCATCGCCAGCAGAGAGCGTTCCTGCTGTGACAGAGATTGGGCTATCAAGAGTTCCGCTGCTATCAGCTGATAAAATCAGCGAGTTCGCCCCACTTTTTGTGAGTGTAGCCCCACTACCTCCAGTCAAAGCACTTTCCAAAGTGATATTACTTGCCGTAGAAATCGTACTGCTTGACGAGACAGTGAAGGCATTTGCCAGATCAACGGCGGCACTTGAAGTGAAGGTTCCACCATTTAGACTAACTGCTGCTGTTCCAAGGGCCACATCATTGCCAACTGAGAGCGTTCCAGCAGTTACAGTGACATTACTATCAAAGTCGTGACTTGTACCTGTTAAGCTGAGAGTCTCAGCGCCAAGCTTTTCAAGTGTATTTGAATCGGTTCCGGATAAGATTCCAGAGAGTGTGATTGGGTTGGCACCAGCTGTGATCCGCGAGCTTGCATTGTTAATTGCAATATCATTTGGCAGAGTCACTGTAGCAGAGGATGTCAAAATCGCATTGCCAATTGTCACTTGTCCACTACCAAAAGCATCATCATCGCCCGCAGAGAGCGTCCCAGCTGTCACATTGAAAGAAGAGGTCAAGGAGCTGTTTGCTCCTGTCAATGAGAGGGAATTTCCTCCGGAAACAGTGACCGGAGTGGCTCCAGTAATTTCTCCTGAGATGGTTGTATTGGCAAGCTGTGTGTTGAAAGTATTGGCTGCACCTGAGAGTGCAAAATCATTTGTTGTTGTGAAAGAGAGAACAGGGGCAAAGGCTCCATTTGTCAAAGTAATGGTCCCGCTACCAAGGCTTGCATTGTTAAAAGGACCTATCGAACTTGAAGAGACGGTGATATCATTCATCGAATTGGTCGGATTACTTACACCAACTCCACCTGCTCCATTGATAACAAGTGTGTCTCCACTGATGGCACCTGTAAGGACAGTTGCAAGCGTGGCATCGACAGTAGCGCTAGTTGTAATGGCAATGGCATTTGCAACAGTACCTGTCACATCTGAACGAAGTGTTGTTCCATTGCTCATTTGCAACTGATTTGTTCCAAGTGAGCTAGTATTTTCAATTGCTACAGTTCCCGCAGTGAGAAGTAAACCACCTTCAAAAGAGTTACTTTCAGAGAGCACCAGAGTTCCCGAGCCCGATTTAGTTAAGGCGCTTCCGGCACCTCCACTGATACTCCCAGTGACTGTGAATGTGTTGGCTCCGGTTCCAATCGTACTACTTCCGCCCAAAGTAATGAAGTTCCCTTCATTAAGAGTAACATCTGCACTTGCTGCAAGAGTTGTGCCTGCGTTGAGCGTAATATCCGCATGCCCTAAAGAGGCGTCATTTCCTACAGAGAGTGTTCCTCCATCAACTGTCACACTCGCACCAAAATCACCGTTGGCATTGGGTAAACTTAAGGTGCCAGTGCCCGCCTTATTCAAGGCTCCTGCTGTTCCTAGAAGAGAGCCATTTATGGTAATTGCTCCCGTTGCGGTGTTAACAATACTGTTGGCATCGGTAATTTCAACTGCATTGGGAATCGAAATCCCTGTTGAAGCGCTGAGAGTTGCATCTCCAATTGTGATTTGCCCAGAGCCAAAGGCATCATCATCGCCCCCTCTTAGGTCTCCGGCACTAATTGTGATTGGACTCTCAAGTCCTGCGCTGCTATCTGCGCTTAATGTGAGAATAGCAGCTCCGGTTTTTGTTAACGTATTGCCACTAGCGCCTGTAAGTGCACTCTCTAAAGTAATATTTGAAGCGGCATTGATATCAGAGTCAGCATCAATACTGAAAGCATTGACAAGTGAAACTGCTCCAGAGGAGGTGAAATCTCCCCCATTTAAACTCACGTCACCCGTTCCAAGTGCCACATCATTGCTAACTGACAAAATTCCCTGATTAACTGACACAGTACTATCAAAGTCGTGACTTGTTCCAGTTACAATGAGTGAATTATCCCCATTTTTTGACAAAGTATTTGCGTCTGTTCCAGACAAAATTCCAGATAAAGTGATACTGCCATTATCAGTGTTAATGATGCTTGCAGCATTGCCTACAGCAATATCATTTGCTAGCGAAATCGCACCTGAAGCATTAAGTGTTGCTGCATTGATCGTTACTGTACCAGCACCTAGCGCATCTCCATTGCCAGCAGTTAGTGTCCCTCCGTTGATCGTCACCGCACCGATAGATGAGGTGTCGTTATTTAATAGAAGTGTTCCTGCAGTCGATTTGGTGAGCGTCCCAGTTCCATTTACGGGGCCATTTAATGTGCCCGACTGGATATCCAGGGTATTGTTATTGACATCGATTTCACCATGAGTTCCAGAGCTCACGGCACCAACAGTTTTAGAGCCTGCACCCGTTGCGATTTCAAATAGAGCGCCTTCATCAATAGTCAAAGTGCCTGTAGTAGAAAGTGCACCCGATCCGCCAGAAAGTTGCAATGTTCCATTGCTCACTGTGGTGCCGCCAGTGTGGGTATAACCGGCAGTCACCACAAGAGTTCCTTCATCTGATTTGGTGAGTCGCCCTGTGCCAGCGGTCGCGCCACTATTTGTGACAGTATGCGTGTCTGCAACATCAATTGTCGCATTGGATGCTCCAATCTGAAACTGCTTTGCTGTTGAAAAAGTGTCCGTTAGACTTAGAATCGCACCATTTATTGTAGGTGTCGTGTCTGCTCCTAAAGCCCCATCTGTAGCAGCGGAGAGTGTGCCATTATTGATCGTCAAGCTACTAAATGAGTTGGTTTCATCTCCTAAAATTACAGTTCCGGCACCGGCCATTGTTAGTGCAGTGTTGGAAATTGTTCCTGAAAGCGTAAGCGTTGTCCCAGTTGCAGGCGATACAATTCCCCCACCTGTATCTAGAGAAATGTTTTTATCCATGTCCATGGTAGCTGTTGTAACTAAAGTACCACCACCGCCTATTAACATTGTTGTATCTGCACCGAGCGCCGCATCTGAAGCCGTTGAAAGAGTCCCTCCAGATATTAGAAGATCGGTGAACGTATTTGTAACATCTGTTACTTGGACGGTACCACTACCTGAAATCGTACATGCTGTACCAGTCAATTGACCATTTAAAACAAGAGTCGTATCGGCATCGGGAGTAAACGTCCCACCAGATCCACTAAAAGCAAAACCTCGAGCAAGAGTAACGTCAGCTGTTGTTTCTAGAGTGCCTTGATGTACCAACACGTTTAAATCACTACCAAGAGCGCCACTTGAATTTGTAGAGAGTGTCCCCCCCGAAATTGCCAAGGTAGAAAACGTGTTTGTTGCATCTGTAAGATACAGGGTGCCATCCCCATCCTTTTCTAAAGCAGCTCCGGTAATCTGCCCATTGAGGGTGAGCTCAGTTGCATTATCAGTTGAGAAAGTTCCCCCAGAAGCCCCCATAGTGAAATCTCTTGCAGAAGAAAAAGTTGCTGTGGTTTGCAGTGTTCCACCATTCAATGTTGGATCAACGCTTGCAACTCCCATACATGAATCCGCGCTCACAGCGAGGGTCCCGCCAGTAACAGAAAGCGCCTGATCAAAGGTATTGCCCGCAGCAAAAGTTAGCGTCGCAGCGCCACTTTTTGTGATTGTACCACCATTGCCACCTCCATCACCAGTAATTGCATTCGAAAGAGTCATTGCAGTAGAAGCATTAGCAAAAGTGAGATCTGCACCCGACATCAAGAAAATATCCGTACCAGATGCCGTTCCACTATTTGCTCCAGCTCCTGCCGTTACAGTATTTCCACTGAAGGTCACATCATCATTGATGGTTAGCGAGCCCCCATCTTCAATAAAAATCGCGCCCCCAAGCCCACTTCCACCACCACCTTGAGCGTTGGCATTACCACTTGATCCATCTCCACCTGCAAAACCGCCCGATCCTCCAGTCGTGACACCACCGCCACCACCGGCGCCAAATCCACCGGCGCCGCCAGTCCCAGATTCATTTGATGAGCCGCCGCCACCACCAAACCGACCACCAGCACCACCATTTCCAGCAGAAACGCCACTACCGCCGCCGCCGCCCCAGCCGCCAGCACCACCATTTGCACTTGCAGCACCAGATGCACCTCCACCGCCACCACCGTGGCCACCAGCACCGCCAGCAGATCCACCTGTTGAGGCGCCACCACCTCCACCTCCATCTGAACCATTTCCTCCGCCAGCAGCGCCACCATTGTTTCCAGCCCAGTTGTCTCCACCAATTCCACCAGTAGCACCAGAGGGATTATCGCCTATTTCAGCGACACTACCGCCGCCGCCACCACCATTATTGGAAGGATCGTAGGCAACAGCTGAACCTGCATTAAAAAAGACACCACCACCACCGGCTTGAAAGTTGGCGCCTCCCGCTCCATGCAGTCCACCGCCACCGCCACTACTTGTTGTTGAAAGCAGGCCAGGCCCCCCTTCGGCCGTACAGTTATTTATGGCGACATTTTCTAAAACAACCGTTGTGTTTTCCCCAACAAATAATCCTCCTCCAGCACCAGCGCCGCCGCCGCCGCCGCGGTTGCCATTACCACCTAGAGCAGTACATCCACTAATGATAAGGTTTTGGATCGTAATCGTACCAGTAGCAGTCGACGGCTCCCCCGCAACCATAAAGCCACGAAAGTCCCCAGTCGTCGAAAGTGTAAAGCGCCCACCAGCATCATCGCCATCTATTGTAATCGTTGCGTCTGTCAAGGCAAAAGCACTTGTCGTGGAAAGAGGACGAAACTGTTGAGAATAGCTAATATCTGCTGTTAGATTAATCGTTGTTGTCGTTGCGGGAGCATTAGCATTGATAATCTCCGCTTCGAGCTCAGCTGCATTAGCAACATCCACAGCTGAAAGATTGTTTAGAGGGTAATAAGCAAGGAGTAGGCCAATGATGGCGCAGGTCGATTTTTTCATAGACCCAAAAATAATCAAAAAAAGAATTTATTTCCAATGGAACATCGAAAGTTCATACAAAATAATTCAACAAAAGAAGTGTGTCAATATTCCAAAAAACCCCTATCATAAGAAGATCAGAATTCAAAACAACGAGAAGCAAAATGAACGCCTACACAGTAGAGGACAAAGTTGTCATCGTGACTGGTGCCACAAAGGGCATGGGTTTAGCAAGTAGCAAACAGCTTTTAAGCATGGGGGCGAAAGTTGTCATGGTCTATTGCAGCGACACAGAAAACGCAGAGCGCGTCAAAGAAGAGCTCAAAGAGTCCCATGCACACCTACATCTACTGAAAGCAGACATCACGCAACCCCAAGACAGAAAGCGCATAGTCAAAGAAACGCTAGAGAAGTTTAGTACAATAGACGTGCTTGTGAATAATGCAGGCGTTTCATCCAAAGCGGGATTTTTGAAAGAGAGTGAAGAGGAGTATGACCGCGTGCTCGATGTGAATTTGAAAGCGCCTATCTTTTTAGCAAAGATAGTCGCAGAGCAGATGATCAAACAACAAAAGGGGGGCTCCATCATCAATTTTTCATCGATATGTGGACATCGTGGATCGCTAGGGATCAGTTATGACGCTGCAAAAGCAGGGATTATCAGAGCAACGCAGAGCATGGCAAACAAGCTTGGAAAACATGGCATTCGTGTTAATAGCATCAGCCCGGGGATTCACAAGACGGAGATGAATCGCTACCATTGGGAAAACGAGACAGACATTTTTCAGAACATGGTCTCAGTGACAGCTCTAAAGCGCGCAGCGCAGGCAGACGAAATGGCAGGAACAGTCGTCTATCTCGCCTCTGACCAATCGAGCTACACAACGGGCACAGACATTCTTGTTGATGGAGGCTATATGTGTCATTTTCCAGGTCGCTAACCGCAGACAGTACACCCTTCAACACCCCAAACCCATTGAAATAAATACCTATCTTTTTGCCACAGAGAAATGCTCTGAATAAAACTGACTTATTTGGTCAAAGGCTTGCTTCATTGTTTGCTGAATTCCACATTCCTCTGTAAGAGCCTCAAAAAGATTTATCCATTCCGCAGGAGGTTCTATCAAAGCTTTAGGAGGCAAGTGAGTCTTACGTGTTTTAAATACTACATCGACAGCCTTAACAAAAGCTTCTTTATTTATATGTTTATGCTCTATAAAAAGAAGCATATCGATTAAATCCTTTACTCTTGAGTTAAATTTGTCTTCACGAGGTAGAGAATAAGCATGAAGCTTTTCTGCAAACTGCTGCTCGATGGAAATCATCCGCATTCTCGGATTTTTAATACCACAGTAAGCCAACCAGTTAACACCATCTACCTCCTCTAGTTGATCAACAATAACATCCGCTCCGACATCTAACTGGAATCGAACAAATAGACGTCTATCAACAAATGAAGAGACAGAATAACGTGCACCTCCATAAGGGGCATTCTCTAAATCTTGACGAGATTCACCAACCTCAAAAGTAAAATAATCGTGTAAATCCTGTTTTGCCAACTCTCGAAGCTCCTGAATAATCACTGTTTCCATGAGTGAATGAGGTGAATCAACTCTATGAAGACAGGTTAAATCTATATCTTTTGTAGCCCTTGCAGTTGAGAACCGCAGTTCCATAGCATACCCACCTTTCAAGACAAAACTATCAGCATCTTGGTAGAAAATTCGTGCTAGCAACCTCTCAAAAGCCACTTTTCTTCTAACCCTCTGCAAATCCTGATTCGTTTTTTCAGAAATATTTTTTAGACGTGCTTCTAAGCTTTTACGAAAGTCTGTTGCTGTTTTGAATGCTGTTGTCATCTAAGTACTCTTCTAATTTTTTCATAAATCTCAGGCCTGGTTTCCTTGAAAGCCTCAAGCTCTTTTTCCAAGAAAAGTCCACGATTTAAGCCTTGCTGGAGCGCTTGTAGAATAAAATTATCAGCAATTTTTCCATCTGTAATGCAATCAATGATAGTTCTTAAGGGGGTGGTTACCTTATAACCTTGTCTTTCTTCAATATCTGCATCTTTTAGATTAGCTCTATGCAAACGAAGTAGCTTAGGAGGATCCTTGCGCCTTCTAAAATTTAGTGGAACGGTCATATTCATCTTTGAGGGCATCACATCAGAAAGTTCATGAATATCTAAAGCTGTTTCATGAGACCAAACTCCTTGAGGGCTATCCTTGATATTGCGGCTCCACAAAGACCACAACACAAGTTCTGGCCTTTCTGGTGTAGGGTATCTCCCTAATCGATAGATCCCTCTTGCCTCCTGGACCCATTCTCCTGAATGTAGTTTGAAATGGAAATTAGAGCGTCTAAAACCGCAAACCTCTGCCTGCTTTGCCGTGAAATAACCTTGCTGACGATCTGCAATCTCAAAGAGTTGATTTTGGCTTCCCATACACAGATATTATGTTTTTTATAATATTTGTACAAGAGTTGAAAGTTGTAAAAAATAAGAAAATTTTTTAGCAACTGTATATCAGTAGCTTAGTGAATTTTAAGTTGCTATTTTTCCTAAGTGGACTCTACAAGGAGAGTTGGTCAAAGAGATCTGCACACGATCTTGAAAAATGATGGGAAAACCTATTCTACAGATGGAGTTTACAACAAAAAAAGAGTTGTTAGGGAGAGGTGAACAGCATCTACTTATCTTAACTATCTCTTCCCCCAGAGAGAAATTACTTCACATGTCAATCAAACCATTTAGAAGACTGGTTGATCTCATATTTTCTATTCGCAACCTATCAAGTAGTGCTATTCAGTAATGATCACAAGACCTTGTCTCTCATACTGCGCCTTGAGCTTTTCAAGTTCACTTCCAATACGAGCAGCTACAGCCTGCATTTCTCCTTTGGCCCATTTCACTTTGCGATCATTCCCCTTGATCTCAGGAGTTTTAGCTCGCATATCAAAAAGTTGACCAGGCACAGGACCATCTAGCTTAACTTCACCAATATATGCGCATTCGGGATTTCCACGCCCTATCACATGTCCGTGAAGCATACTTGGCTCATGCGAACTTCCAATGTAAGTGATTCCTGTCTCCATATTGAAAGAGTGTGAGTTGTTCCCAGCTACTGCTGTCTGCGCAATAGGAACAATTTGCGAATAGACATCCGCGACCAGCTGAATGAATAGTCCGAGCCCAATGCGCTCTTCAGGGGTGTAGTCTCGATTAAAAACAGAACCTGGATGGCAAGAGTCTGTCAGAGTGACAATGGAACGATACCCTCGCTTATCCGTTGGATTGAGATAAAAGGTGTATTCCGAATTCTCATATTTCGCTTTAGCGATCAAACCTGGATGTTCTTCCCAAGTTTTTACCTCCATAGCCCAGTGATCTGAGGAGTACTCCCCATCATAATACGCTTTTTTCATCTCAGCGCTCAAGGCCCCATATCCACTAGCAACTACAGACAGCATAACAACAACTGTTTTACAAAAATTCATTAACACTTTGACTCCCCAATCTTTTTAAATTAAATATTTTAAGAAAAAACCCATTTTAATAATAGGAATATCTCCTCTTTTTAATTACAAAACATTCTTGATACGCTTCACTAGTTTACTCTTTTCATGGATGCCTTCCTTGGGATAAAACCCAAGTTACGAGCAGTAAGCTCCGGGCAGTGGGCGCCCAGAATCAAACATAGCTAACCCTTACGAGGATGGCAAAAGCCCTGACACAAATTAAGTTGCAACAAGACCGCGCGCCGTGACTAAGTGAGTTTTTTGCCAAAATATTTTTTCTGACTGCTCAATTCGGTATATCCCAAGGATTTGTAAAACCTATGAGACCCAAGAGTTTCTCTATGAACCCCACTTGTTAGCTCTACGTGAGAACAATTCTTCTCCCTCGCATAATCTTCAGCAACTTGCATGAGACTTTTACCAATACCCATTCGTCTTTTTGTTCTATCAACAACCATAGCAATAATACGTAGAAAAGCCCCTTCCCTGTGAAAATAGTGTGTGATAGCAACAGCAATGCAACCAACAACTTGTCCATTGCATTCAGCAACCCATACCTTCTGATTTTTCAGTAAAAGATATTTGAAAATATTTTTCCCCATGCGATCAACTTCAATCGGATAGCCCAATTGCGTCATGAGCGATGCAAGAGATTCGACATCACCAGCATTTGGCTCTCTAAAAGAAATTTCATTCATACTAAATTCCGGAGTTGTTTTCTTTAGATGTCAGACTGCCATCACAAGGCCATTGCTCGGCGCTTCGAGCGGCGATCGGTTGCGAAGAGACTCTGTTTAGTTTGCGCCAAATGGCAATTTTAGGAAAGAGCGCAGGTCTTTAGACCTGCGTGATTGACGCTGAATTGCCAGGTGGCGTGAAATAAACAGAGTATCTAGCAACAAGATCGTTGCTCGGAGCGGGACTTGAACCCGCACAGGATTGCTCCCGAGGGATTTTAAGTCCCTTGTGTCTACCATTCCACCATCCGAGCGTGCAAACATGATAAAGCATGAATGCAATTGCAGTCTAGTCTGCTTTTGGCTTTTCTGGGTCATCGACGATGACAGAAGGTGCCGCAGGAGTCTCCTCGATTGCCTTTTCCGCTTTTTCCTCAGTTTGAGGTTTTTTCACGCGGCGACGGGGCGTTTTTTTAGGAGGAGTAATTTCCTCTTCATCGGTAGCCGGTTCATCATCGGCCGTCACTTCTGATTTTGCATCTGAATCGATGGTCCAGATGTGGTCGAGTTTTTTCTCTTCGGTTTCTTCTTTAGGCTCTGCAGGAGGGTTTTGCGCCTGCTCTTCTGCTTTAAAGCGTGAAATGGTATCAGAGATGAGACTTGACGGTGGGGGGAAGAGTTGTGTGAGGACAGCTGAAGATGCGGCGACATTTTCGATTGGCGCCTCTTCTGTTGACTCAGCTTCTGCTTTTGGCTCCTCTGTTGGAGATTCTTCGGTCGTGCGACGCTTTGGTTTACGTTTGCGCTCCCGTTTTTTCTCCTCTTTTTTCTCTTTTTTTGCAGCTGGTTGTTCAGCTGTTGTGTCGATTTTCACTGACTTTTCAATTTGCGCGTTTTTCAATGAAACGCGGCTCTCGCGCACTTCGATCACTTCGAAGTCTGGGAGAGGTAAAATAAAAGATTTTGGACGCTCGAGTGAGCGGAAAAATAGTGAAGAACCGAATGAGACGACTTCAATTGCGTCGACTGTGTAGATCTCGCCCCCGTCGCGCTTGCTTGAGCGAACTTGCAGTTTGTGTCCATCTTTTGGGGTGATGATCGTTTCAATAATGGGTTCTCGTGTAAAATGCACGTTTAACTTCCTATGTTAATTTTTCGATGCCATGTACGCGATAAGATCAAGAACTCGATACGAGTAGCCGATCTCGTTATCGTACCAGGAGACAATTTTGAAGAAGCGGTCGGTGAGATCAATGCCAGCACCCTTGTCAAAAATCGATGAGTAGGGACATCCGATAAAATCGCTTGAAACCACAGGCTCCTCCGTGTACCCCAAAATCCCCTTCATCGAGGTTTGGGACGCCTCCTTCATAGCTTGACATATTGTATCATAATCGGTTGATTTCGTCAGCCTTACAGTTAAGTCGACAACCGAAACGTCTGCTACCGGAACGCGAAAAGCCATTCCAGTAAGTTTTCCTTTAATTTCAGGCAGGCAGAGGCCGACGGCCTTGGCAGCGCCTGTGCTTGAGGGGATAATATTGAGACAGGCCGAGCGCCCACCTCTAAAATCTTTTTTTGAGGGCCCATCGACTGTAGGCTGAGTCGCAGTCATGGCGTGAATGGTGGTCATCAGCCCCTCTTCAATACCAAAATTTTCGAGAAGCACTTTGGTGACCGGCGCCAGGCAATTGGTCGTACACGAGGCATTCGAGACAATATGATCCTTGCTCGGATCATATTTCTCTTCATTTACGCCCATGACAAATGTTGGCACATCGCCCTTTGCCGGCGCCGAGATCACCACCTTTTTCGCCCCCGCCGCCAGGTGCTTTCCCGCGCCTTCCGGCGTCGTGAAAAGCCCCGTCGACTCGACGACAAAATCGACATCCCATTTCAAAGCGCTTGGGTCTTTCTCGGCATGCACCTCGATTTTTTTCCCATCGACAACTAGGTGATCGTCCTCAGCTTGGACATCAAATCTTCCATGAACTGAATCATAGCCTAGTAAGTAGGCGAGATTTTCAGCAGGGACAAGGTCATTGACAGCGACAACTTCCATATCCGAGCGCGCTGCCGCCAGGCGACAAATTGCTCTTCCAATGCGGCCAAAGCCGTTAATTCCAATGCGTACCATGCGAAAAAACTCCTCTCAAAAAAAATTTACCGCATCATAGCAGCCGAGCAAACACTTGTCAAAGAGGAGCGTATAAGAAAAAAATATTCTATAAAATGTGGATTAACTATGGGGGCTGCGAATAAACACAATGGGGACACCCTCCTCAAAAGAAGATACGAGCATAGAGGCATACTCACGCTGAGCATCTCCAGATGAGCTATCCATAACAAACCGCTCGCCATCTCTATCAAACACCGCACTATCGACACCAATTGCTGAAATTTCTACTCCTCGCTTGTCGACATTCACTTCTGAGTGGACACCCTCTTTTTTCAAAATTGTCAAGGCGTCAGGCCCATAGAGTTGCGCCGCCCAAATACGCGCGCGCCACTCACCTGCATCTGGAAACCAATCAACTTCATCTCCAAGAGTTTTTTCGAAGACTTCACGGAAACTGACCGGTGAGCTTGGCCGTATAGGAGACGATTGTAGTGCTCGATCAATCCGCTCGAGCAAATCAATTTTTACCTCTATATTTTGAGGAGATAAAGAGCTGTCGGGAATTGCAACTAGGTCTTTTGAAAGCTTTGATAAGGCAGTCAACTGAACTCTGCGATCAATTGATGAGGGAGAGGGAGCTTCATGACGTTCAAGCTGAATTTCGATTGACTTTAGCATATCATTATAATCAACAGACAAAATAAACCTCTGTTTATTCAATCAATTAGATATAATTTATTTAGTAGTCAACACGTTTATTATTTCTTTTGAAGCCCATCTATGAACACTACCTAGCAAAAAGAACAGGACGAATGAACCAGGCGATGGCATGAGTAATTCGCGTTGTCAATGGCAATGCTTCTCTAATGCTTGCCTCTGTAACCATCTCTCTTAATTCTGAATCGGGATTCAAATAGTCACGTAATCTTCTTCCAAGTTCATCCACATGTTCTAAATTAAGCCCCTGATCGAGCATCTCTTGCAGCCTTGCAGGAGTTAGCTCCCCCTTTTGCGCCAAAAGCATCGCTTGGTTTTGCTTTGATTCGTGTGTAGTTAAATTGACTGTATTTTCATGAATTGAAAGCCCACTTCCCTGAAGTAGCTCAATCAAATCAAGAGAAATTTTCCCCGACTCGATCCCACTTTTTAAAGTGCTCTCACCGCGCTTCTCATGCAGCTGAAGCGTTTTAAGCTCATCAGCGCTCCATTCACTTGCGTTGGGGAGGAGACCAAGATGCAGTAGTTTTTGGGCAAGTACTAATGATCCTCTCTCAACAACCGCTTTTTTTAGCGCCTCTTTAGGCAATTGGCCCGCTTGAACAAAGTGAATAAGAAGCTCACGAAAGCGTGGCCTCAAAAGCTCTTTTGTAAATATAGGGTGAGCTAACCATCTGGGGCACGCCTCAGCCGCCGCTTTGATCTCATCAGGATTTTTACCTGCAAAAGCCACTGTCAAATTATCTAGATGAGCAAAATCGGGATAATGGGCATCAAGGTATGTCTTTAATTCAGGAGTATTTCTTACATAGTCGTAGAGGTAGTTTCCAGCTTGATCTGAGTGATAGAGATCTAGCCCCCTTTCGATCGATCTTTTCAACTGATCGAGTGTAAGCCCTCCACTCTCGATAAGCAGCATCATACGATTTTGCCCCTTAGAGGCGCTGACACAATTCACAAAATTATAATAGATTGGAACATGACGCGATTGCAGCCAATGGATAAGCTCGAGGCTGGGCTTGAAGTTCACAAAATGCTCTTGACGAATCCCCCTTTGGGTTATGCTGTTCAATTCATATCCAACAAAATGTTCGATATCACGCTGCGTGAAGCCACCAAGCAAATTTTTCTGTGCAAAGAGATCTAAAACGCGAAAGGACTTTGTCTCCAAAAGCGCCTTTTTGATCCTTGGGCGAGTTAATAAATTTATATTCTCCCAAGAGTGTAGAAAGGCAATATCCTCTTCTCGGATTGCCTTGCGCAGAGCAATGTAGTCTGGGCGCTCTTGAACAGAGAGCTTGACTAAAGGAAATTCAAGAACACTCGCAAACTCAGGAGCGCTTATAATCTGCTTAAACTCAACATCCGTGCCGTCTAAAATTCGAGAAATCACAAAATTTGCCACTTTATTTTGATCAATATACGGAGTGAATCGAGGATCTCGCAGCATCGGCAACACTTCACTAAGAGTTCCGTTTGATAAGTGATAATTCAAGGAGGCTTGGTGCAAATTCGTATCGGGTGGTACCAAAAGGCCATCGTGGCCATGACGCATTGGCAATCCCTTGGCGCTCAAATAAGCATTTTCCCCCTCAACAATCGCCTTAAACTCCTCTCCATTGCGAAAACGCATATCTATAGGAGCCGTCCGATACCTAGCAATAAAGTCATCTTTATTATCCATATAACCAACACAATGGTTAAACTCATGAACGATAAGATTCCCACGCGAGAACCGGTGAGCTGTCCTGAGCCCAGAGGGCTCCTTATGGAAATAACACATTTTAGTGGGGTCATCTTCAAGGCGGACTTGTCGATGGGAGGAAAAAGCACTTGGATCAAATAAACCACCTTCAGTACTCGAATAGGTGACCTCTAGTCTCTCACCATTTTCGAGATGATGAATGATCCTTTGAATATCCTCCCGACCCTTGGGGACAGAGAGCATCTCAACCAAATCTTGCCTCAGTTTTGGACGATCCTCAGCAGAGGTCTTCACGCGACTCATGAACAAAAACACAAGTCCCTTCTGCCTAGGAACATACGACGAAATTTCAGGAGGGGTTGAAGGTGTAGTAATACTTTCCATATAATAAACCTAAATTAATTAGATCTATTATAACATAATAATAATTTATACTATTATATAATTATTTATATTTAAATTATTGTTAATAAGCGACTTACGAAATCAGGGCGTATTATTACGATAAAGATCGAGTGTAATTTAGTAGATTCCTTTACCTGTAAGTAAAGATACTAAAGCAGGGATAGGAGAATTATAGTCCCATTCATTATAGCGCACGACTACAACACGATAGTGAAGTTTTTGATAAATTGCATCTCGAACCAACGTATACCCCAATTGAATGCCGACTGAGTTGTAATGAAAACGTCCATCATATTCGACAACAGTTCCGCTGGGAGGATGTAAAAAATCTGGGCTAAGAACATGCATAATCTGTGCATCCTGAACATAGCCTCTTGGAGTAAGAATCTTAGCAAGAACCTTCTCTGATTCACTTTTTGTGGTTTCAAGTGGAGGAAGGTCTGCTAGCTGCTTGAGTTTGTGAGCAAAAGTTGGACTATCTTTAGATTTTAAGAGAATCCAAACTCGATAGAAGAGCTTAAATTTAGTTGTGCTAAGGTCATTAACTTTAACGGAATCAAGGCAACTTTCTGCTAACCGCAAAAGATGAGGATTTGGAGATCTCAAGTTAAAAACCACAGCTGCCCAAGCTAGTTTAGTAGCTTGAGTAGAATTTAAGGATTTATCCATCAACTTCGTAAAAAGCAATGAAATATAAGATTGATCACAATAGCCAATGTCCGCAAATCCAAAGAGCAATGAAATAATCAAATCTGGAGATACACCAGTGCAAAGAAGACGTTTTGCAGCATTTTCAAACAACTTTGGAACAAAGAGATTCAACTTGATATATAATTCTGTAAATTCAAGGGCCTCTTTGGCTGCCATGGAAGCTATTTGATCAGTCAAGAAATCCAAAATAACTTTTTGATTAACTTTTGTATTCCTGGTACTTTCAATCAGTTTTAATATTTTTCTCAAAAAATGCATTTGAGGATGGGTGCCAGATTGAATATCACTACTTATCCTAAACACCAGTTTTGAAACAAATTTTTTGAACCGAAAAAAGTTTTTATCGTTAATATTTGGAACTAATTTTACCAAGATCATGTTGAGATAAAAGTGATCCTCGTCATCGTCTAGTATATGCTCAGATAAGCAAATCTTCTCTAACAATAAGACATCATGTGGGCAATAGTCGTTATGAAGGGTAACGAATAATTTACATACAGTTAAAGGGGCCTTTTCTGCTTTTTCATAACTGTAGTTTCTAGCGAGTTTGCGAAAATGCTCTCCAAAAGTCTTATATTTAAGTAGTAAACAGAGGTGAGAGTGAAGAGCACCCCAATTCAAATTGTCACAATTACCTTCAATTCTTCTTAGAAGAGCCTCCAGCAGATTGCTATGGATCAATTTTAGCTTTGACTCTGTATACGCATAAATATGTGGAAACAGCCTTTCAGATTCATAAAAGGTTTTGAATGCATCTACACATACCTCGGGAGAAATTTTATGAACCTTATTGCGAACTATATCAACTAAAGCTGTTATATCAATAAAAGACTTTGGAGTATAGACCTCCCCCTCTTCTACAATCCTATCCTTTTTTAATACCTCAGGTTCAACTACTGAGGCAAACTTTTTGACAGAATCCAACACCAAAACACAAACTCTCACTAGTGAATTACAGGAGAGTTCAGAGAGTCGATCGACTACCAAATTTACTAACTTTTGGGCACAAGAAAAAGGTAACACCTTGTGTTGTGATATGAAATCAATTGAATCTTCGAGTTCTACTAAACTAGGAATATTCCGGTTATGTAATAAACAAAATAGAAATGCTTTTACATAAGTCGTAAAGTTTGTGCAAGACTTATCGAGCAGGTTTAGTACTCGAAGACTTGTAGAGATAGATTTGCAATTTTTAACTGAATCAGCGAGAGAAACAACATCAATTCTTTTGCAAGAAGATGCAAAAGGAGAAATCATTGAGGTTGAAAAAGCCAGCAAACCATCCAAGCCTGAAGTTTTGAAATGGTGCTCTAGCAGAAGTGGTTCAAGTAATTGGAAAATAAGATTATTTGACGTATCTACCCAAATTCGTTTTAAGAATGTATGAAATGCAATAAGAGTCTCAACATCTACTTCTTTTAGAAAAGATTTGCGGAGAACTTCTATGAACGAAGGATAAAAAAGGCCAGGCTCCTCTAACAAGTATCTTTCAATGTCTACTCCTGTACCTGACAAAGCAAAAAGAAAATGAATATAACTTTCAACAGTATAGGGATATTTAGAAAAATAAAGCTTAGGAAGTTCTAGAAGTTTTTCTCTGTCTGTACTAAGTTCTGAAATTAAATTAATTATTTGTGAACTACTAGGTACAACACAATAGTGGGCTGGACCAGAAGAGCTAGCGCCAAAAATAACCCGTCTACTCCTGCGAAAGTTGGTAAAAGCACGCTCTCTTGCTTGATGCGTACGTTGATCAACTTCACTAGTCCGATTTCTAGGCGGTATTCTCCTGCCATCATGAAATGCACTTCTGCGCTTTTCTAAAAAAACACTTTTTGTAGAATTCATAATACCACTTAATAAAAAAGGGTAGTATAAAGAGAAAAACTTTAAGAAACAATAAAAAACCCGGCGATTGCCGGGTTTAAACTAAGAAGGAAGAAACTCGATGACGGCTCGAGGGGCGCCATCTCCGACGCGCTCTGAGGAGCGAATCACGCGGGTATAACCGCCGTTACGCTCCTTAAAGCGAGGGCCTAGCTCATCAAAGAGCTTGCCGATCACTTTACGGTCGGTGTTGTAGCTTGAGGTGTCGCCATTTTTTGCAGCACGCGCCTCTTTGGGCGTAAGCTTGTTATAGCGAACCTGAAGGCGAGCAGTAGCTAGACGGCGTGACGCAAGCGTGTTTTTCTTTGCGAGTGTCACCATGCGGTCAGCGTAGCTGCGAAGGTATTTAGCCTTAGCTACAGTTGTTTCGATTTGACCGTGCTCGATGAGCGCCTTAAGCATGTTAGCAATTGTGGCGCGCTTGTGAGAGCCGGTTCTGTTCATTTTGCATGTTCTTTTGGCGTGTCTCATAGCTGCTCTTTCCCTAATTTTTCTTGCAGATGCTCTTGAATCACATCTTTTACGTTTTCACGAGTCATGCCGTATTTTGAGAGATCCATTCCGAGGTGGAGGTTCATCTCCTCAAGTTTGGCTTTGATCTCATTAAGAGATTTTTTACCAAAGTTACGGAACTTGAGCATCTCAGGCTCAGGCATGATAACGAGTTCTGCAATCGTGTCGATGTCAGCCTGCGCAAGGCAATTAGTCGAACGAACTGAGAGCTCGATCTCATTGATACGAAGAGAGAGCTTGTTGAGGATAGAATCACGATCTGTGTTGTCCTCATCTTCCCCTGTATCGAAAGAGATTGTTTCAAATTTTAGCTCATCGAAGCACTGAAAATGGACGATTCCAAGTTGAGTCGCAAAAGTGAGCGCCTCTTGTGGAGTAATACGTCCATCAGTAGTCACTTCCAAAACGAGTCTATCGTAGTCTGTATCGCGGCCAACACGTGTGTTTTCAACATAGTAGTTGACTGTTTTAATTGGCGAGAAGACAGAATCAATAACGATCTCGTCGACAACTTTATCCTCGATCACGTGACGCTCAGATGGGGTGAATCCACGACCAAAAGCGACACGAATGTCCACTTGGCGAGTCATCGGTTGCGTAACAGTGAAAAGTTGGTGGTCGCCGTTAACAACTTCAAAGATAGAATCTTTGACGACATCTTTAGCAGTGACTTTGTAAAAGCCGCCGTTTTGATCGAGCATATCTTGAGTGATCTCAAGTTTTGTCGACACTTTCTTCTCTTCGCGAGATTTTGACTGCTCGCTGCTTGGAAGGTGGCGTAATAGAACGCCTTTGAAGTTCAACACAATGTGGGTGACATCCTCTTTGATGCCCTCAGATGCCATGTACTCGTGAGGAATGCCTTCGATTTTGATCGTCTTGATCGAAGGAGACTCTAGTGAGTTCATCATGATGCGACGTAGCGCATTCCCAATTGTGTGCGCATAACCGCGCTCAAAGGGTTCGGCAATAAATCTTGAGTATGTATCGCTTTTGCCTGCCTCGTCAATTTTAATTTCTTCTGGCAGTTCAAACTTGCCATACTTTACGCCCATACGGCTCTTCTCCTAAATATAATTAAACTCTTCTGCGTTTTCTTGCTCGGCATCCGTTGTGTGGGATAGGGGTGCCATCGCGGATCATTGTGATAACAAGACCTGCGCTCTGGAGACCGCGGACTGCTGACTCGCGTCCAGCTCCTGGCCCTCTGAGAGAGACCTCGATCTCTTTCATGCCGTGAGTCATCGCGATTTTGCCACAATCTTGCGCTGCAACCGTCGCTGCGAAAGCTGAAGATTTTCTTGAACCTGAAAAGTTAGACTTCCCTGCTGAAGACCAAGCAATTACGTTACCAGATAGGTCAGTAATTGAGATGATCGTGTTATTGAACGTCGCTTTTACGTGGGCGACACCAATAGGAACTGAGCGCAATTGCTTCTTTTTTTGCTTTGCGCCACCTTTCTTCTGATTTTTTTGCGTTGCCTGTTTAGCCAATGCTTACCTTCCTAAACGTTATTAAACTGCTTTTTTCTTGTTAGCAACAGTCTTTTTCTTACCTTTGCGTGTACGAGCATTCGTTTGTGTATTTTGACCGCGCACAGGAAGTTTTTGCCTGTGTCTTAGGCCACGATACGTGCCGATGCTCATCAACCTTTTAATGTTACCTTGGACAGCTCTGCGAAGATCACCCTCGACTACGTAGTCAGCAGTGAGCATCGCATTGATTTTTGAGATGTCAGCTTCTGTTAAGTCACCAGCTTTCATGTCTGGGCTTAGACCGAGTTTCTCAAGGATTTCTTTAACGTTATTGCGACCAACCCCATAAATATAAGTTAACGCAATTTCTAAACGTTTCTTGTCGGGGATGTCGATACCAATTACTCTAGGCATGAGAGTTATTCCTCACAAAATTTCCGAAATTTTACCATATTAAATCTTTACGCGCGAGCGCTTTTTCGTCATGAATCCGTCGTAGCGTTTCATAATCAGGTGCGACTCGACTTGCTTCATTGTATCCAGAGCAACACCGACCAAAATGAGCAGTGAAGTGCCTCCGAAAAAGTGGCTAATTGAAGCATCTACCTTTAAAAATCTTCCTACAAGAGTTGGCAAAATCGCGATGAGGGCTAAGAAAAGAGCTCCAGCAAACGTGATTTTGTTCATCGTCTTCTCAAGAAAATCTTGAGTTGGGCGGCCCTGGCGAATCCCTGGAATGAAAGCACCATTTTTCTTCATATCTGATGCGATCTGCTCGGGATTGAACTGTGTTGCCGTCCAAAAGTAAGTAAAAAATAAAATAAGAAGCACATAGCAGCCAGTGTAAATCCAGCTACCAGGTGAGATTGCATTAGCGATCGAGTGTAGCCACCCCCCCTGACTCATGAACTGCGCAATAGTAGCAGGGAACATGAGAAGAGATGAGGCGAAGATGACAGGAATCACTCCAGCATAGTTAATTTTAAGTGGAATGTGCGAGTTGCCCCCTTGAACTTCTCTGCGACCAACAACGCGGCGTGCATATTGAAGAGGGATCTTTCGGACACCCTGAATAATTAAAATAGTCCCGACGATGATCAAAACAAAGACAGTCATCAAGACAACAAGTGATGAGAAGGTCAATTGACCAGGGTCTTGGGATTCTAAGTTAAGTCCACGGATAATGGATCCGATTGTCGATGGAAGAGATGAGACAATTCCAACAGTGATGATCAAGCTGATCCCATTTCCGATTCCTCTCTCAGAGATTTGCTCACCAATCCACATGAGAAAGAGCGTTCCAGCAGTCATCGTCGCCATTACAACGAGGAAGAAGACAATTGGAATGTCAAAGAGCGTTAGCGAGAGCATTTGATCGACAATAATGCCAGGAGAGCCTGCGTTCATACGAAGTGCATACTTAGCATAAAGCGAAGATTGGAAGAGTGCGAGGGCCAATGTCATCAGGCGCGTCCACTTACCAATTTTTCTCTTCCCTACCTCAGGATTTTCGCGCATATCTCTTTGCATTGAGGGCACAATTGCCACTAAAAGCTGAAGGATAATCGAGGCTGAGATGTAGGGCATCACCCCAAGGGCGATAATTGTCATCTGTGCAAAGGCGCCGCCTGAGAAGATATCGACAAGTTGAAAGAGGTTTTGACTACCACCGGTAGCAAACTTAAAGAGCTTTACAACCTCATCAGAGTTAACTCCAGGGACTGTGATGTACGCTCCCACTCGGCATACGACGAGCATGAGGAGGGTAAAGCTGATCTTTTCACGCAACTCTTGTACGGAAAAGATCTTTTTTAGGGCTTGAATCATACTGTTTTAAACTCAATAGAATGCTTTTCTAGCTTCTCCATGGCGACTTTTGAAAAACCATGCGCATGGATTGTCACTTTTTTCTTCAGTTCCCCCTGTGAAAGAATCTTAAGCGTAGCTTTAGAGTCTTTCGCTAGATGTCCCTTCTCCTTGAGCGTTTCAACGCTGAGGATTTCCCCATCTTCAAATAACATTTCGATACGATCTAGGTTGATTGCAAAAACCTCTTTGCGGAAACGTCCATTTGCAAAACCTCGAGTCGGTTTCTTTTGGTAAAGGGGGCCTTGGCCACCCTCGTTTCCATAACGACGTTTGTAACCTGAGCGAGACTTATCACCCTTGTGACCGCGACAGCATGTCTTACCACGCTTAGAGCCGACTCCGCGACCTTTGCGCTTACGGCGATCATTCCCTCTACTTGAATTTTCTAGTGTCGACAAAATTGTCATGTTACTTAAGCCTCACGTAATGCTAGTGTTTCTTTTCTGCTTCTCAATGAGAGAAGGCCTTTAATCGTGGCGCGAACGAGGTTAATTGGGTTTGAGCAGCCAAGGCTCTTTGCCACAACGTCTTTGATTCCGCCAAGTTCGAGCACTGAACGTACTTTTGAACCTGCGATAACCCCAGTACCCTCAGGTGCTGGCTTTAAAAAGACCTTTGCGCCGTCCCAAGTGACCGTAATGTCGTGTGGTATTGTAGTCCCTTCCATCTCAAAAGTCACAAGATTTTTTTTAGCAGCTTCTGATCCTTTACGGATTGCATCAGCAACCTCATTTGCTTTGGCAAAGCCGATTCCGACGCGACCAGCTCTGTCTCCAACTAAAATTAGTGCAGAAAAGCTAAACTTTTTTCCGCCCTTAACCGTCTTTGAGCAACGGTTAATGAATAGTACTTTTTCTTCGAACTCTGAATCTGAGTTTTGCTTATTTCTGCCTCTGTCGCCTGCCATTTACAATTCCTACTTAAAATTTCAAACCGCCTGCTCTTGCACCATCGGCAAGTTCGGCAACGATTCCGTGATATTTATGTGAGCCGCGATCAAAAACAACTGCAGTCACACTCTTCTCTTTAGCTAGTTCTGCGAGTCTCTCGCCTAGCTTTTTAGCGGAACTTTTACTTTTTCTATTGAACTCGGTTCCCTTGAATTCTTTTGCTGTCGTGCTGATTGAAGCAAGAGTTACACCCTTCTCATCATCAATGATCTGAGCAAAAATATTCTTATTCGTTCTGTTGATGCAAAGTCTTGGACGCATTGAATCGCCTCTAACTTGCTTGCGCACTCTCAGCTTTCTCTTAATGCGAACGCGAGACTGTTTTAAACTATGTTTTAACATACTACTTTCCTTTAGCCGCTTTTCCAGCCTTCTTACGAACATGCTCGTTCTCGTAGCGAACACCTTTACCTTTATAAGGCTCTGGTGGGCGAAGTGAGCGAACATTGGCCGCAAATTGACCAACAATTTGTTTGTCAGCGCCAGTGATGACAATCGTTGTGCTCTTCTCAACAACTACATTGATCTCGCTTGGAATATCCATGAGAGAGGGGTGTGAAAACCCGAGTTGTAGGTCGAGCTGATTGCCTTTGACAGCTGCTCTGAAACCAACACCGATTAGGGTGAGTCTCTTCTCAAAGCCGTTTGAAACACCAACAACTTGGTTGTTGAGAATTGCTCTGTAGAGACCGATAAATTTGGGCTCAGTTTTAGCACCTTCTAGCTTGAAGTTGACTTCGCTACCATCGATGGTGAACTCGATATCAGCAGGAATGTGCTTTTCGATTGATCCCTTTGGGCCCTTAACGTGAACAATGTCGCCGTTTCGCTTGACTTCGACGCCTTTCGGGATGCTAATGGGTTTTTTCGCTAATCTTGACATCTTACTATTACCTTGTTACCAAACTGAGCAGAGGATCTCGCCCCCGACATTTTCTTCTTTTGCTTTATCGCCTGTCATTACACCTTTAGAAGTGGATAGGATACAGATACCAAGACCCTCTAGGATGCTTGGGATGTCTGCTTGCTTGACATACTTGCGAACTCCAGGACTTGAGTGTCTTTTCAAGCCGTGGATAATTGATTTTCTACCATCTGCGTAGCGAAGGAAAACGCGCACTTTGCGTTTTTCGTCGCTTGTGATGAAATTAACAATGAAGCCACACTCTTTGAGGCAAGCAATAATCGCAAGGCTCATTTTGCTAAGCGGAATATCGACATAGCGGTGCTTTGCCATAACAGCATTGCGAATGCGCGTTAAAAGATCTGCAATTGGGTCGTTTACATATGCCATTATTTCTCGTCCTTCTTAAATGGGAATCCACACTGACCAAGTAGCTCAACACACTCAGCGTCGTTGACTGCTGAAGTTACAATTGTGACGTTGAGACCTTGAGTCCGCTTAATTTCATCGAGATTGAGTTCTGGAAATACTTGGTGGTCATCTAGGCCAACAGAGTAGTTTCCGCGTCCATCTGCTTTTTTGTTAAAGCCACGAAAGTCACGAATACGAGGGCTGACGATATTAATGAATCGATCAAGAAATTCGTACATGCGCTCGCCGCGAAGAGTGACCATGAGGCCAATGGGGTAACCCTCTCTAAGCTTGAAGTTAGCAATCGACTTCTTCGACTTGGTAATCTTTGGTTTTTGACCAGTGATCAGAGCAAGTTCCTTTGTCAGGTCTTGGATGATGTTTCGGTCTTTAAGCGCCTCTGCAGCTCCCATGCTTACCACAATCTTGTGGATTTTAGGGATGAGCATGCTATTGCTATAGCCAAACTTTTTCGCAAGGGCTGGCTTAATCTCGTCTTGGTATCTCTTTTTTAACCTAGATCCTGCCATGGTTATTTTTTCGCCTTCTTAAGTGTTCTAAACGTTTTTACCTCAGTCCCTTCGATCGATTTGAGCTCTTTAACACCCTCTTCATTCACCACTTTTAGTTTAAGTGGTTTTCCATCGGGATCGCAAAGAGCGACGTTGGAAATGTGGATGGGACATTCAATACTAATAATTTCAGAGCGCGTCTCTTCGCTGCGCTGCTTCATGTGCTTTTTGCGCACATTGAGGCCTTGAACAACGATACGGTCTTTTTTAAAACCTAGAACAACACCGTGGTTGCCCTTTTCGTTACCGCTAATAGCTACAACTCTGTCGCCTTTTTTAATGCGTCTTTTTGTCATTAAATCACCTCCGGGGCAAGTGAGCCGATTTTCAAAAATCCGCGCTCTTTAATTTCTCTCGGGATGGGGCCAAAAATTCGCGTTCCGCGTGGGTTTTTCTTCTCATCGATAATGACGCAGCTGTTATCGTAGAACTTCAAAAACGAGCCATCTTTACGACGGATTTGCGCTTTAGTTCTGACAACAACGACCTTAACGACATCACCCTTTTTCACGTTTGACTTAGGATCGGCCTCTTTAACAGATGCGACGATCACATCACCAACGTGAGCGTAACGTCTTTTTGAACCGCCGAGTATTCTGAAGCAACGAACGCGACGTGCGCCAGTGTTATCAGCAACTTCTAGATCGGTTTCTTCTTGAATCATTTAACAACCCTCCAATGCTTAAGTTTCGAGAGAGGGCGTGTCTCTTCAATTGTCACCTCTTGACCAACTTCGAGTTGTTTGTCAGTGTGAGCGTAGTACTTTTTCCAACGAGTGATCACTTTACCGTAGCGAGGATGCTTAATTCTTCGGCTAACGCGTACAGTCACTGTCTTGTCCATCTTGTTTGATAAGACGACACCTGATTTAGTTTTTCGGTTGTTCATGAGCTCCTCGCTTTTTTTCGTTCATAATCGTCAAAACGCGAGCGCGCTCTTTCTTCTTAAAGCTGAGCATGTGTGGTTGCTCAAGCTTTCTGAGCGACTTTAGCTCAGAAGTGAGCGTAAAAATCTCGCTTGATAGCTGCATATAGCGCTCTTCGAGTTGCTCAATAGTTTCTTTTTTCATTTGCTCTAATTCTGACATCTTAGACTCTCTCCACTCTTTCTACAAAACGCGTACGAATTGAGATTTTAGCTGCGGCGCGAACCAAGGCTTTCTGCGCATCTTCGCGTGAGACATTGCCCACTTCGAAGAGGACGCGACCTGGTCTAACAACAGCCACCCAAGTGTCGACACCACCTTTACCTTTACCCATACGAGTTTCCGCAGGTTTCTTGGTGATAGGTTTGTCTGGAAAAATTTTAATCCAAACTTTACCGCGTCTGCTGAAGTATCTTGTAATCGCAACACGACAGGCTTCGATTTGGCGGTTAGTTAGAACGCCTCTATCGAGGGCTTGCATCCCAAACTCGCCGAATTCGACAAACTCGCCACCCTTTGTGAGGCCGCGCTTGTTTCCCTTCTGCTGTTTGCGGTACTTTGTCCGTTTCGGTTGTAACATTGTCGCCTATCTCCTTAACCAGCCTGTTTCTTTTCTACTTCTTTGGGGCGATTGACCCAAACTTTAATCCCAATTGAGCCGTATGTTGTCTCGGCGCGAGACATTGCATACTCGATATTGGCGCGAAGTTCGTGGAGAGGAGTTCTTCCCTCTTTGTACCACTCTTTTCTAGCGATCTCGGCACCGCCGATTCGACCAGAAATTTGCACCTTAATCCCGGCAGCGCCAGCATCCATACTCGCTTGAATCGCTTTTTTAAGAGCTCTTCTAAACGGAATACGTCTTTCAATTTGCTTTGCGATGCCATCAGCTACAATCTGAGGGTCGAGATCGGGTCTTTTAATCTCTTCGACTTCAACCCAAACCTCTTTACCAGTGAGCTTTTTCAGCTCTTTTTTAATTTGCTCGATCTCAGAACCTTTTTTACCGATAACAAGACCAGGTCTTGAAGTGGCAATAGTTACCTCGATTTTGCCGCTCATGCGCTTGATGAGAACTCTAGCAGTTCCCTGGCATGAGGATTTTTTCTTTAAAAAGTCACGAATTCTTTTGTCTTCGTTGATTAGAGTACCGAACTCTTTCTTGTCGGCATACCATTTAGATCTCCAATCTTTACGAACAGCGAGTCTGAATCCGATCGGTGATGATTTTTGTCCCATACTACTTTGCCTCCACTACGATTGTGAAATGGCTCATCCGCTTCATAACGGGGACGCGACCACCTTTACTTTTTGACTTTGCACGCTTCATCGTTGGGCCCTCATCGACGCGAACCTCTTTGACGAAAAGATCACGACGTTGGACGCCGAGGTTTGTCTCAGCGTTTGCTACAGCACTCTTAAGAGTTTTGCCAAGAAGGCGTGAGCCTTTCATTGGGGAGAACTGGAGAGTGTGCATCGCCTTTTCGACTTGCGCTCCACGGATAAGTCCTGCAGCGAGCCTTGCCTTTCTGGGGCTAATTCGCACGTACTTTGTTTTCGCTTTAGCTTCTTGCATTCTTTAATCCTATTTCTTGTTGCCACCGTGGCCTTTAAAGAGCCTAGTTGGTGAAAATTCACCGAGGCGATGGCCAACCATGTTCTCCGAAACAAATACGGAGAGGAATTTTTTACCATTATGAACTTCGAAAGTATGACCAACCATTTCAGGAAGGATCATTGATCGTCTAGACCAGGTTCGAATGACATTCTTTTTGCCCTCAGAATTTTGCGCCCTGACTTTTTTAATCAGTGAAGGGTCGACAAAGGGACCTTTTTTCAGTGATCTGCCCATCTACTTCTTCTTCCTTCGATCTTTAACGATCAATTTTCGCGACTTACCGCGAGATCTAGTCTTTTTACCTTTCGTCTGTTGAGCCCAAGGAGTTTGAGGAATGTAGCCATTTTGGCGACCCTCACCACCACCGTGTGGGTGATCAACAGGGTTCATCGCCGTACCGCGAACTGTTGGGCGGAAACCGCGCCAGCGAGTGCGACCAGCTTTACCGTCTACGCGAAGACTCCACTCAGAGTTTGAGACGACACCGAATGTTGCTCGGCAAGTTTCGCGCACCATGCGCGTCTCGCCAGAAGGCATCTTTAGAGTAGCGTAGCCGCCCTCACGTGCCATGAGCTGAGCGCTCATTCCAGCTGAGCGAACGAGAACGCCGCCGCGAGTTGGATAGAGCTCGATGTTGTGGATTGTGGAGCCGATCGGCATGTCAGATAGCATCATTGCATTACCTGGCTCAAATGGAGCGGTTTTACCGGACATGAGCTGATCACCAGCTTTGATGCCCTCAGGTGCGATGATATAAGTCTTTTCACCGTCAGCGTAGTTGAGTAGTGCAATGAAAGCGCTGCGATTTGGATCGTACTCAATAGAGGCAACCTTAGCGGGAATGCCATCTTTTGCACGTTTGAAATCGATAACGCGAATAAATCTTTTGTGTCCTCCACCTCTGTGACGGCATGTTACGCGTCCGTGGTGGTTTCGGCCATTTGTTTTAGTCTTGGGCTTAAGAAGAGCCTTAGTAGGCTTCACCTTCTTACGTCCCAAGCGAGTTAGCTGTTTACCTTCTGGTAGAACAAGCTTTCTTCTTCCTGGACTTGTCGGCCTGAATTTTTTTACCATTAACTTTCCTTATTAGATCGCGTCCTCAATTGTGTCGCCTGGTGAGAGGGTAACAATTGCTTTTTTGAACGCGTCGGTGCGGCCTCGTTGGCCACGCATCCGTTTCTTTTTCGGTTTCACATTGATTGTGTTGACAGAGGTCACTTTGACCTTCTTGTCGGCATAAATTTGCTCAACAGCAGAAGCGATTTCCGCTTTGTTAGCATCTTTAGCTACTTTAAAAACAACCTTTGGCGCGTCGCATTTTTTCAAGCTTTTGCTAGATTCAGATGTGCTAAGCTCTTGTAGGACTCGAGACTTCTCAGTCAAGTATCTCGATTTCACCACAGAATATGCTGTTCTTCGATTCATTGATTATCTCTCCAAAATCGCTACAAGTTCTTTTACGGCATCTTCAGTAACAACAAGCGTGTCACGGTTTGCCAAATCGTTTCCGTTGATTGCGCTGATGCACTTGAAAAACTTTCTTTGCATGTTGCGCAGACTCTTAGTGAATGGGTGGTAGATCGTTTTATCTTGCGCTTCGCGCGTTTCAGCTAAAACGAGAACTTTTTTCCCATCGATTCCGAGTTCTTTTAAAAATTTCTCAACAATCTTGGTCTTTGGAGCGTCCATTTTAGCAGATTCAAGCACGTGGACTTGACCTGCTCGGATGAGCTCTGACAAAAGCCATTTGATCGCTGCGTTGCGCTCTTTTTTGTTGATGCGCGTGTGCATGTCAAATTTTGGTTTAGGACCAAAGACAACACCACCACCTTTGTATTGGGGGGCAGCGAGCGTACCTTGACGTGCGCGGCCTGTCCCTTTTTGGGGGTGAGGTTTTTTGTTTGAGTGGTTAATTTCACTACGCCCTTTGGTATTTGCAGACCATTGGCGTTGGTTTTTAGCCAATGCGACAAGGTAATCCTTGAGCATTTGATGATTCACATTTTCGAGGAGAAGATTATCTTCGATTTGGATTTCGCCGGTCTCTTTTCCTTCGAGATTGTACTTTTTGAGCGTTGCCACGGCTTATTTCCCCTTCTTCATTGATTTTCTAACTGAGACAAGACATCCCTTAGCGCCTGGGATTGCACCCTTGACGATGAGAAGACCTTTTTCTGCGTCGACTTTAAGCACTTTGAGAGACTCGGTAGTCTGCCTTACAGCGCCCATGTGACCTGGCATCTTGTGCTCTTTAAAGGTGCGACCTGGAGTTGAGCGCATCCCGGTAGAACCGGCATGTCTGTGGAAGCCAGATCCGTGAGCAGCAGGACCACCGCCAAACCCGTGACGCTTCATAACACCTTGGTAGCCTTTACCTTTTGTGGTGCCGACGACATCGACAAATTCGACGTCTTCGAAATAGCTAGCGTTAAATTCTTGCCCAATTTGAACCTCTTCAAGGGAGGAGTCAAAAGATTCTTGGAGAAATTCTTCCGGCTCAACGCCTGCTTTTTTGAAGTGGCCAAGCTCAGGCTTGGTAACATTTTTCTTGCGCGCAGAGGAGAGCCTACCAGATCCGAGTTGAATAGCTTCATAGCCATCTCTCTCTTTGGTTTTCAGCTGAACGACGATATTCGGCTCAATCTCAATTACGCTACATGGAACGAGGTTTCCCTTCTCGTCGAAGAGGCGCGACATACCGCGTTTGCGTCCCATGATCTTTAAACTCTTCATGCAATAACCATCCGATGTGTTTGTTCTAGTCACTAAGGCCAAGATATATGCAGAGAATATACCAAAACTTTGGATTTACGCACAATGAAAAACTTAGCAATTTGCTAAAATTGTGGAGTTATGCACAAAAAAAGAATTGCAAAAAGAATGGCAAGCGTGACAAAAATTTCTTTCAACTGCATATGATCAAAAAAAAAGCTGACCAAAAGGCCAGCTTTTTTCCGAATAACCTCTATACTAGACAGTAGCCATAGTAAAGCGATTTGGGTTTTTCGGATCAGCCGCTGCATCGATCTGCTTAGCAGTTTTGATGTGCGCATCTGCATTTCTGCTGTGGATGTGAGCCACCATGTGTAGGACAATAGCAGTGATTGACATTGCAAGAAGTGCAATACCCGGTAGCATAAAGCCGAAGAATAGCGAAATGATTGCAAGCACACCAAGAGCGATCCCGATGATTGCAGAAACAATTTTAAGTGCGTGATTGACTTTAGCGTTCTTACGCGCTGCATCAGCTTCTTTAGAGATAGCATCTCTGTGACCATCATATACTGCATCAGCATATGCAGGCTTAGAAAAGTGCTGGGCTTGAAATTTGCCTTTTTTAAGCTGTAGAGAGTTATCGATGATACCAAATAGACCACCAATAAATCCACCAGCACCTTGACCGATTCTAGCTCCAAGACTAACTGCAGCAGGGAAGTCCCAAGATCTTCCAAGGACGTTGATTAGTGTACCAGCAGAAGCAACAGTGTCACCAGTTTTTTGTACGGTTTTTGCCCAGCGAGTAGAGGTAATCGCATCTTTCAAGCTAAATACAAGAGAGCCAATAGAAAGGAAACCAACACCCTGGCGAAGACTTCTAGAGAAGTGTCCACAACCACGATCGTGAGATAGAATTGCACCAATTTGAAACCAATCTGCAACAAATTTTGCAACTTTGTGAGGGTTAGAACCCATCCAGTTTACAACACTATCACCTGCTCCTTTCGAGCGAGTGGTAAGAGGAATAAGAGGGGCGTGTGCACCTCCGTTAGGGAAAGTTACTTGTACTGCCATATTTAGCGTTTCCTTTTCAGTTATTTATCCTTTTAACATCTGCAATAGAAAAAATTATCTTTTTACACCTTGCGGATGCACTTTTTCTAAATTTGTGGCCAGGAATATAGGTAAATAGGTTTTTTTTGTAAATGTTTTAACAAGAGATCGCAACATTAAAATTAAAACTTTATGCAGTTGCCAAGAAGATAAGATTTGATGTCCATTGGCTTTTTCCCTTCGGGCTGAACGCGTTGAATTAAGAGGGCTCCATCCCCGCAAGCCACTAAACAACTCTTTTGATCTTGAAGTAAAATAGAGCCGGGCCTCCCAATGCCAGGTTGAGACTGCGCTTTTAGAATTTTCAACCGTTTGCCATCCTCAAGCAGAGCGAATGCACCAGGCTTTTCACTCAAACCCCTAACTTGGTTTTCGATCTCAACAGCTGATCTTTGCCAGTCGATCTGACAATCCTCACGATGAATTTTCGGAGCAAATGTAACCTTTTCTCTATCTTGAGCCGTTTTTTGAACAGCTCCTTTGCTGTAGAGAGCTATTACCTGAATAATCATTTTTTTAGCAAGCGCAAGAAGTCTCGACTCAATTTCTTCAAATATCTCTTCACGAGTCGTTTCGATAGATTCTTGCAGAATTATATCGCCTGCATCCATCGCCTTGACCATTTCCATGATCGTAATCCCAAGGATACGCTCACCTGCCATAATCGCCCGATTGATCGGAGCTGCTCCACGATAAGCGGGCAGAAGGGAGGTGTGAATGTTAATTGGATCGAGCCTGGGAATATCCAGTAAATTTTGCTTGATGATTTCACCGTAGCCGACAACTACAAAGAGATCGGGCTCATACCCTTTCAGCAACTTTTCCATCTCTGGCGTAGAGGCCTTTTCGGGCTGATGAATAGGTAGATCTATCCCACGATCTAAAAGCATCTGTTTGACTGGAGGGGGAGATAGGCGTCGCGAGCGCCCTTTTGGGCGATCGGGCATTGTAACGACAGCGGCAATATCGACTTGATGATCGAGAAGATGGGCTAAAATTTCCGCAGCAAAATCGGGGGTGCCAAAAAAAACGATTCTCATCGCTTCTCTTCTAGCAAGACCTCTAGATCCTCCAGAACATCATCCATATCATTTGAATGACGCTCCAGACCTATCAAACCTCTTTTCGAGGTTTTAGCAAACTCAATCCAATGTTGAATATAGGTTGAATCGATATACTCTTGCTTCAGCTTTTCAAGCGCATCATTGAGATGCATTTTTGAGCGGTAGGTTAAGCGAAAGGCGCGCGTGAGCTCTTGCCTCACATCGAGAGAAAATCCATGCCGCTTCAACCCGACTAAGTTGAGACCACCGAGTTTATAAGGAGAGCCGGCTCCTAAAGTATAAGGAGGAATATCGTGGGTAATTCTTGAAAAGCCCCCCACCATTGCATAGCTTCCAACGCGAACCCATTGATGAATCGGCGTCATGCCACCAATATTGGCGTAGTCTTCTACAATCACATGACCTGCTAGCATCGCGCCATTTGCCATAATAACACCTTTGCCAAGCTCACAATTATGGGCAATATGGCAATAGGCCATGACAAGGCAATCGTCTCCAACTTTTACATAGGAGTTTTCGCCACAAGAGGAGTTTATGGTGACAAATTCACGTATTTCGCAATTTTCACCGATGATAACTTCGGTTTTCTCACCGTAGAATTTTTTATCTTGGGTCTTTGTGCCGATACTAGCGCTTGGGTAGACTGTTGTTCCAGCGCCGATGGTTGTGTAGCCATCGATGTAAGCGTGCGATTTGATTGTTACGCCATCGCCCAGGGTGACATTTTCTTTCACAATGGCATAGGGCTCTATTGTGACATCTTTTCCGAGTTTTGCACCTGGTTCAATGACTGCTGATGGATGTATGTTTTTGTTGCTCATCCGAATATCTCTACAGTTGTTCTTTTGTCGTCATTCCAAAACCGATTTCAGCTTCAGCAACGAGTTTTTCGTTTACAAGGGCTTTTGCTTGCACTCTGCCTCCACGACCCGTGAAGTGCTTTCCCTCAATGTGCATCATGAGCACATCACCAGGTAAAACAGGACGTCTAAACTTCGCATTATTGACCGTCATCAAAACAGCGATTTTATCATCATAGCCTTTTTTGTGAATGAGTATTCCACCCGTTTGTGCCATCGCCTCTAAAATCAGCACCCCTGGCATCAGTGGAGCATCTGGAAAATGCCCAGGGAAAAAGTTTTCATTCATCGTCACATTTTTTTGTCCAACAATGATCCCCTTTTCCAGATCCATCTCTAAAATACGGTCGACAAGCAGAAAGGGATAGGCGTGCGGCAGAATTTTTGCAATCTCTTTGATTGTCATCACTGGCTTATGCATCTTCCTTGATCTCCACAAGTGATTCACGCAGTAGTTTGGCAAACATTGTGTTAGAAAAATGCCCTGAGCGGATGGCAATGATGTGCGCGACAAATGGGAAGCCCACAAGGGAGAGATCTCCAATCAGATCGAGTACCTTGTGACGCGCCATTTCATTTTTAAATCGCAGCCCTTCAGGATTGAGGATCTTGTCCCCTTTAATAATAACACCACTATCGAGCGATCCCCCTTTAATCACACCCTGATCAAGTAGCGGAACAATTTCTTCATAGAGAGAAAACGTGCGGCACTGGGCAATCTCAGTACGATACGTATCGTGAGTGAGATCGATTGTGTGAAACTGTGAACTTAAAATGGGGTGATTGGGATAGCTTAGTGTATAGCTTAAACGGAAAGTCTCAGAGGGAAGAGCAATCATATGAACATCGCCCTTGCTCCAATAAACTGGAACCTCTAGGTGACGAATCGGAAGCGTCGGCTCTTCAGTTACGATCTGTCCCCTCTCAAGCATCTCAACAAATACAAGTGAAGATCCATCACCCGCAGGAACTTCTGGACCATCTACTTCGATATAGAGGTTGTCGATTTCATAAGCTTTTAGCGCTGAGAGGATATGCTCAACACTCTGCACAATAGATTTGCCATCACCTAAGTTTGTGCAGCGTGGCGTTCCGCATACATTGTCAACGGTCGCCGAAAATTCTGGTTCATTTTTCAGATCTACACGCTTAAAAACGATGCCTGTTCCCGGAGGAGCAGGCACTAAGCGCATATTAATTGTGAGTCCTGAAAAAAGTCCAACTCCACTCATTTCAACACTTGTGTGAATTGTGCGTTGGCATCGCTTGGTATGATCGCCAAGTGTCGAAGAAAAGGGTGTCACTTCATAGGAAGAATACAAAAAGAACCTCTTGCGAAATGGTCGTTAAAATATTGTCAAAACTGTAGCTGACCCACTTTTTTTGAGCAACTTTTTCTTAATCATTGTATAAAACATCAGTAAAAAACAAAGAGAAATAATCAAAGCGTCACCGAAAAAAAGATAAATCGTTCGGTAAGAAAAAAGAGGCACGCTCACCTCTAAGACACCTCTGTGCCAACTGCCATCTGCATTTTCCACCGGCAATTTCGCAATCTCTCTTCCCAAAGAATCAAGTGCAACAGTCACACCATTGTTACAAGCTCGCACATGAGGCACGCCATTTTCCACACTACGCAAACGGGTGTGAAAATAGTGCTCTTGGGGAAGGTTTGAATGGTGAAACCAAATATCATTGGTCAAATTAACAAGAAGCTCCCCCCCTTTCAGACGCCCCTCTCGCACGATTTGCCCAAAACACTCATCGTAGCAAACAGAGGGAATCAACTTAGCCTTCGAAGCAAAGACCTCGGGCTCACTGCCAGCTGTAAAAAAATCAAAAATCCCATATGTCGCAACAAGTGGGCGCATAAATTCAAAGGGTAGCTGTTCAGCTAGAGGCATTAACACGCGTTTGTAGTAGCTCTGAGCCCGCCCCTCTTTTCGAATTAAAAGAGCGCTGTTGTAGCACCTCTTTTCATGAACATCTTCAAGGCCCATCACCACATCGGCATTTAACTCTTTAGAAAGCTGGGCCGCAATGTCCTCATGCGAAGAGGGAAAAAGTTTCGCCCGCGCTGGATAGGGAAAGCTCGATTCGGGAAAAACAACCAGATCGACTTTTTTTAGAGCCATCAAAGGATCGATCACCATTTTCCACTGATCGAGAGGATGGATTTTCATCTTCTCTTCTACATCCAAGCCCGTCTGAACAAGCGCAACATCTAAACGTTTTGCCTGTGCAATTTGGCCTTGATGCAGCCAAACTTGCATGCCACCGTAAATAAAAGGGCTCGCCCCACAGAAAAGAAATAGCGCCATCTTTCCCGTCTGAATCATCCTTGCAAACGAAAAATTTGTGAGAGCCACCCAAAAAGTTAGCCCCCAAATTCCCGCCACGCTTGCAAATTGCATCGGCCAAATTGAGTGGGTGAGCGTCAATCCCATCGGATGCCAAATGTAGCCACACAGGATATATTGACGCATCCACTCACAGAGCGTCCAAATAGCAGCGAGAGCCATAACTGATTTTACGCGATGCATCAGAGAGCAAAAGAGGGCAAACTGAAATGAGAATATAGAAAGCAGCCCAAGATAGACAAAGTAGATATAGGTGCCGTGATAAAAGGGCGTTGCCATCCACGAGAGTTGAATTCCATGAACGATTGCATACCAGACAAGACCTGCCCAAAACCGCTGCTTAGGAGCATAGCGCCAAATCGAAAACCAAAAAAGGCCATAACCAAAGAGCGATGCCAATACGCAAAGAAACCAATTCGCTGGAGTGCCAAAAGCACATATGAGCAGAGATAAAAGTAGCATCATTTTTTCATTAAAACTAGCATCGAGCCAATCAGGGCGAGATTTTTTGCAAAAACAAGCAGTTCGCGATCCCGTTTGAGCCCCTCGAAGAGCCAAAAGTGGTGAAAAGCAATGAGATCAATTGCCAAATAGAGCGCTAATATTAGAGCAGCTGTGCGTAAAAAGGCGCCAGAAAAAAGGAGCACCCCACACAAAAGCTCAATGCCAATTGAAACCCCAAGGGTGATTGGCACCGATCCAAGTAAAATCGAAAAAAAGCCCCCTTCACCTGTCATCTCTGCGAGCTCATCGAGCGTGCGAATCATCGCCGCCTCACTTCCCTGCCAATCAAAAATTTTAGTGAGACCGGCAACAATAAAAAAAAGTGAGATAAGAATCCGTCCAATCCCAGCAATAATGCGACTTTTCTCCATTTTTTTCTCCGTTTCAAGTATCATACCCGACATGAAGCCATTTAGAAAAACACATTTTTTAGAAATTCTCCGTCGTTACCGGGAGACAAACCGCCCGCTCGACCTGATCTTGCGCTTTTATTTCCGCGAGCATAGGGCCATTGGCTCCAAGGACCGCAGAGAAATTTGTGAAAAACTCTACTACCTCATCCGCTGGCAGGGACTCATTGACGCCCACCTAGAAAGGCCAATCACAGATGAGATGCGTCTTGAGCGGCTCCAATCGGGCCCCCTATCGTCAGAGGGGCTTGCCCCACATGTGCGCTGCAGCTTTCCAAAAAATTATTTTGAAGTGCTCGCTGACGCTCTCGGTGAAGAAAAGGCGCTCGAGTTTTGCCTTATCTCCAATCAAGAGGCCCCACTCACTATCCGCTGCAATCCGCTAAAAATTACCCGCGAAGAGCTCCAAAAGAGGCTCCCCTCCGAGCTCACCCCCCACTCCCCCTACGGCCTGCGCCTGCCCAAGCGAATCAATTTTTTTACCCTACCCGAATTTAAAGAGGGGCTTTTCGAAGTGCAAGACGAGGCCTCCCAGCTCGTTGCCGACTTTGTCGACCCAAAACCAGGAGATCACGTCCTCGACTACTGCGCTGGCGCCGGCGGAAAAACCCTTGCCTTTGCCCACAAGATGCAGGGCAAGGGGCAAATCTACATCCACGATGTGCGCCCGAATGCCATCGACGATGCAAAAAAGCGCCTTGCTCGGGCGGGAATTCAGCTTGTAAAGCCGCTTTACAAGCCAAAATTTGGCCCAGTAAAAATGGATTGGCTGCTCCTGGATGTCCCCTGCTCAGGCTCAGGAACGCTAAGGCGCAATCCCGACCAAAAGTGGCGCTTTAACCAGGCGACATTAGATGAGCTCACAGCTCTCCAGCGGGAAATTTTTGCAAAAGCTTTTGTCACTGTAAAGCCAGGCGGAAAGATCGTTTATGCAACGTGTAGCGTCTTGCCCCAAGAAAATGAAAATCAAGTTGCTTATTTTTGTCAAAAATACAATTTAAAAGTTGAAAAATCATTCGCCTCTTTTCCAGAGCCTGGACAGATGGATGGATTTTACGCCGCCCTTTTAATTCGCCCCTAGAAACATGGTTTTGCATATAGCAAAATAAAATACACTTTTATAATTTTTAGAGTATATCTAGTTCAATTTTTGATTTAAAGTATCGTTATAAAATATGTAAACTTGGTTAAATCAAGTTGAATAGCGCCGTAAGGGCGCTCAGGGGGCCCCAGATTTGCGCTATCGCGACGAACCAAGCGTATAGATAATACGTGTGAGGAGCGATAGGGTGAAGATGGGGTGCCATGA